>NZ_JAWRYM010000003.1:0-371067 GCF_046534555.1 Bacillus sp. SIMBA_074
TATGCATTTTCCATACGTAAACGTTCATTTTCCGCTTGTAAGGCTTCGATTGATCCTTCAACTACTGGTTTTATATTTTTATCTTTCATGGTTGGACGCCCCTTTTTCTTTGATTGTAGGGCATCCAATCCTCCTGTTTCATACGCTATTTTCCATTTCCGAAGTGTTTCATAAGACGGAATATTGAAAAGTGCCGCTGTTTCTCTGATAGATGTCCCGTGTTCATTCATATAATAAAGTACATCTAGTTTATACTGAGCTGAGTAGAATGTATAGCGCTTTTCAAAGGCCTTTTCACCTGAAGATTCATATCGTCTAATCCACTCGCGAAGTAAAACAGGAGTAACTCCTATAGATTTAGCAATTGTTTCTCCACTTTCTGAACCATCTAAATATCGTTTCACCGCTTGGATTTTTTCTTTTGAAGAAAATTTAGCCATAAAAAATGCACCTCCAATTGTTAGACCGTGTCTAACAATTGGGGTGCACTTCAGGGTGGCATAAGGCTTGTTCTTATTTCAATTTAAATACCATTGCTTCATATGGTCGTAATGTAATGTTTTCTATCGATACATTTTCTACATCATAATTGTATATTAATAACTCTAATTCACTATAAATAATGTCCTTAGGTAATTCGAATACACATTCATCTGCAGTGAAGTTTGCAATTACCAGAAGCTTTTCTTCTCCATATGTTCTTACATAAGCAAAAATAGAAGGGTTATTTTCTAGTATTAAATCATATGTTCCATACACAACTATTTCATTGTTTTTACGTAATTCAATCAATTTTTTATAGTAATAAAAAATTGATTCTTCATCTTGAATCGCCTGTTTCACGTTAATCTCTTTGTAGTTAGGATTTACCGCAATCCAAGGCTTACCCGTTGTGAATCCAGCATGTTCTCTATCATCCCACTGCATCGGAGTTCTAGCATTATCTCGGCCCTTTATATATATAGACTGCATCACTTTATCTATATCTTCGCCGCGCTCTATAACTTTTTCTTTATACATATTTAGTGTTTCAATATCTCGATATTCATCAATTGATTCAAATCGAACATTGGTCATTCCGATTTCTTCTCCTTGATAAATATATGGTGTTCCTTTCATCATATGAAGTACTGTCGCTAACATTTTTGCTGATTCAGTATGATAAGCCCCATCATTACCAAAACGAGATACAACGCGAGGCTGATCATGGTTATTCCAATAAAGGCTATTCCATCCTGTTTGTTCTAATGCTTTTTGCCACTTTGTTAAATTTTGTTTCAAAGTAAGGAGTGAGCATGGTTTTACATCCCATTTTCCACCTTCTCCTGAATCTAAATCCATATGTTCAAATTGGAATACCATTTGTAATTCTTCTCGTTCTTCTCCAGTATACAATTTAGCCTCTTCTGTCGTTACACCAGGCATCTCACCAACCGTCATAATATCATAATGAGACAATACTTCTTCATTCATTTCATGCAGATATTTATGAATGTTTGGGCCGTTCATAAAATGTTTATGACCTGAAACGTATCCCTCTTCATCCGTTTCAACAGCTGGTAAGCCTTCTTCTTTAGAAATAAAATTAATAACATCCATACGGAACCCATCAATTCCTTTTTCTAACCAAAACTTCATCATGTCATAAACATCTTGTCTTACCTTTTCATTATCCCAGTTTAAATCTGGCTGTTTTTTAGAAAATAGATGTAAATAATATTCATCTGTCATTTCATCATACTGCCATGCAGATCCACTAAAAGCGGCTCCCCAGTTATTCGGCTCTTTTCCTTCTTTTCCAGGACGCCATATATAATAGTCTCTATATTTATTATCTTGCGATTTACGTGATTCAATAAACCAATTATGTTCATCGGAAGTATGATTAACAACTAAGTCCATCATAAGTTTCATATTACGTTTATGCATTTCATGTAATAGTTCATCCCAATCTTCCATTGTTCCGAACTCGTTCATAATTTTACAATAATCACTTATATCGTAACCATTATCATCATTTGGAGATTCATAGACTGGCGATAACCAAATTACATCAATACCTAATTCTTTTAAGTAGTCTAGCTTCGCAAGAATACCACGAAGATCACCTATACCATCACCGTTACTATCCATAAAGCTACGAGGATAAATTTGATATACTACACTTTCTTTCCACCATTGTTTTTCCATTATGCTACCCCATTTCATCTATACTATTGATTCTTTTGTCTTTTTAAGGCGCAAACGTTTTCATTACTGAATGATAACAGATTCCATCCGAATTTAAAATAGCGCTTACAATATTTATTTTCTTTTTCTAATAAAACATGTGAAACTTATTATATATTCATAGGAATAATGAAAACGTTTTATTTTTTTATAGTGTTTTTATTTCTTTTTTGAATCTATTCGTTTATAATAAATTCAAAGAAAACGTTTGCATAAACTTTCTAGGGGGAAATATCATGGCAGAACTTAAATTAGAAAATATTTATAAAATATATGATAATAACGTAACAGCCGTAACAGATTTTAACTTACACATTCAAGATAAAGAATTTATCGTATTCGTTGGTCCTTCTGGCTGTGGAAAATCTACAACACTACGAATGGTAGCTGGACTTGAAGATATTTCAAAAGGAGAATTTTCAATTGATGGTAAGCTAATGAACGATGTTCCTCCAAAAGATCGAGATATCGCAATGGTCTTCCAAAACTACGCTCTTTATCCACATATGAGTGTGTACGATAATATGGCATTTGGATTAAAACTTCGAAAAATACCGAAAGATGAAATCGACCGTCGAGTGAAACATGCAGCTCAAATTTTAGGGCTTGAACAATATTTAGATAGAAAACCGAAAGCTTTATCAGGTGGACAACGTCAACGTGTTGCATTAGGTAGAGCAATCGTTCGAGACGCAAAAGTCTTCTTAATGGATGAACCCTTATCAAACTTAGACGCTAAACTACGTGTTGCAATGCGATCAGAAATTTCTAAATTACACCACCGCCTTGGCACAACAACAATTTATGTAACACATGATCAAACTGAGGCAATGACAATGGCCTCACGTCTTGTTGTTATGAAAGACGGAAAGATTCAACAAATCGGAACTCCGAAGGAAGTATATGAAACACCCGAAAACATTTTCGTTGGTGGATTTATCGGCTCACCAGCAATGAACTTCTTCCGTGGTACATTAACTGAAACCGATTTCGTTATAGATAATTCGTTAAAAATCAAAGTATCTGAAGGAAAAATGAAATTATTACGTGAACAAGGTTATGTAAATAAAGAAATCGTTTTAGGCATTCGCCCTGAAGATATTCATGATGAACTATTATTTTTAGAAGCTTCACAATCTACTACTTTCACAACAAAAATTGAAGTTGCTGAGTTATTAGGTGCTGAATCTATTTTATATATGAAACTCGGAAATCAAGATTTTGCAGCACGTGTGGATGCAAGACATACGTTTTCACCTGGTGATCAAATTAATCTTGCATTTGATATGAATAAAGCACATTTCTTTGACACTCAAACCGAACAACGTATTCGCTAATAAAATTATCTTTAATATAACATACAAAAAAACCGTCCACATATATTGAGGGCGGTTTTCATTATTATACTAGGGCTTCTACTGTATGAAATGATTGTCCTTTCGTGCCAATAATGCCGAAAATCGGTAAATCACTAAGCACCACTTCTTCTTGCTGTTTCATAAAAGATGACGTTAATTGTTTTATCTCTATCCAAACGTCATTAATACAAAGTACATTGGAATCGTTCTCTTGTTGGTGGGAAAAAATAGAATCTATTTTATACAAACCAGCATTTTGAAAAAGCATATCAATGCGACTGAATGCATTCAAAGTAACACTGATAACTCGTTGCCAATCTCCTTGCCTTTCCATATCATAGGATACAAAAAGCGCTTCTCCGCCTAGATTCGTAATTTCTTCCACTGTTGCTTGTCCACTTTCTTGATCAATGTCCGTCACAATTAATTTTGCGCCTTGTTTAGCCAACAAAAGAGCTGTATTACGTCCAATACCGATGCCACCGCCAGTTACGATAGCAACTTTTCCTGCAAGCTTCATGTTCATTACCCCTTCTATAAGTCTTACCGTCATTCAGTATACTCTTTTATTAGATTAGTCCGCAAGCAGGAAAAGTTCACTCCACAACTTGTAAGCGGTTACTTTTTTGTTTCTTTTTTTTTCTTACTATTATATTGATCAAAGGTTAAACCAATAAAAATAAGAATTCCCCAAAATATTAAGCTACCTCCAGTCATTCTAAATCCCCCTTTGTTATATAACGATATTATTTATATCTATTATATCATTCTCTTAATTTTCAATCTATTTAAAACGAAAATAGGATGTTTGAATTAGCTACCGCTTCTTTAAACATCCATCAATAATATGGAGGGTATTATATAGGAAATATCCGCCCTATATCAATTCCATTTATCTAATTTTCCAAAAAATAAGATAATGATGGAATTTTTCATGAAATTAAAAATAAGACTTTTTATATACAAACAATAAAAAGTCTTATTTCATTAGTAGCACGTATACTCTAAATATTAATTATACAAGACTCATCACTTTTGTCTTTGCAATTAAATCATGGAAGCCATAATTATCTTTGCGGAATAACATCATATATACATTGCATATTAATGGAACTCCAAGTAATAATATGCTTGGTAATAATAATACCAAAAATCGTATTATTAATGTTTGTAACGTTAGTTTTTCACTTGTTAACGAGATTATTTTTGTTCTTGTTACCTTTTTACCAAGTGTAGAACCGTTCCAAAGAAAAGGTAACAGAATAAAATTTATAGCCATTAATACGAAAACAAGTGTAAGGTCATATCTATAGTCACCTAAACTTATATTAAAACGATTAAAAATAGCACTATAGTTTCCTGTAATAATAGCTACTACTGCACCGTACGTAACCGAGATTAAAAACATGTCAATAAGGGAAGCACCTATGCGATTCATTACAAGCGCTGGACGATGCATCTTTAACTTCATTTTGTGTCGACTCCTTCATATCCTTCTTTACCCGTTTCATCGTACCACTTCTAAAAAACATTGTAAACTAGCGTTTCGCTTACTTTTCTTGTACAATGTGTTACAACAGCATTATAAAGGAGGTTCCCATATTGAAAAGATGGATAATCCTATTTGCCGCACTCTTATTAACAGGTTGCACAGGCAATACAAACCATTTAACCTATACAATTAACGATGAATATGAACTCATACATACTTCTGGAGATGCATTTGAACTTTTCCCATCGCAGGATGCTGTATATGCTACACAATACATCCCTGCAAAAATTACAGAAATTGCTTGGGACGATAAATACATTATCACAAAGCAAATTGAGGAAAAATTAGATCCAAATAATCCTGACGCAGCAATTACAAATAAAAAAAGTGAACATTATTGGATTATCGATGTAAAGCATAATAAACGATTTGGTCC
Source organism: Bacillus sp. SIMBA_074 (assembly GCF_046534555.1). Classification (NCBI taxonomy): domain Bacteria; kingdom Bacillati; phylum Bacillota; class Bacilli; order Caryophanales; family Bacillaceae; genus Bacillus; species Bacillus sp. SIMBA_074. The sequence goes on from NZ_JAWRYM010000003.1 coordinate 5,516, forward strand.
TTATAATGAAAAACAATTTAACGAGCAAAAAGATGCTTTTAAAATTACAGTGCCTTTTCAAAGTGTAGATTCATATGTGAAAGAGCTAAAAAAACAGTCAGCATAACTTTTTATGCTGACTGTTTTTACTTAAATTATTATAAAGACACTTTATTTAGAGAGTGAAATATTAAAAGTTTGCGGTTCTTTAACAGCTTCATTTGTGTCTCCTGCTGCTAAATCATCTGTCGTAAACTTAATATCCTTTACTTTTTCTTTTCCATCATCAAGTATTAAACCGATAATTCCTTCTCGTGTCTCACCAGGCCTATAATCTTCCCTTGAAACACTCTTTGTACCAACGAGCGTATCTTCATCATATAAAAAGTTTTGAGTCGCTACATTAAAATGTTGTTTGTCATTTATAGCAACATCATTCATAGAGAAAAATTGCATGTTCTTATCTCCACTATTCTCTACCTTATATGTAATTTCAACATACCGAATCGTATCGCTAATCTCTGTTCCACTTAACGATGCATATAATTCAGCATCTTCTTGACTCACTTTATCTCCCAATCTACGCTTTACTTCTTCAGGAGTTAATGCAGTATACACTTTCAATGTATTTTTTGCCTCTTTGCTCATTTGTGATAATGAGATAACTTTAACATCTTGTACGTGAATTTTCATTGGGGCTACTTCAAATGTCTGATTCACAGAATGAATCTGTTCTAATTCAAATGTCCCCCACCCTTTTTCTTTCACTTTTTGTCCTACTTTTTTAAGCTCACGCCCACCATACTCTTTTGTTTCTGGAATAGATTCTTTCTTTTTAGGTTCTGCCTTCTTTTCTTCTTGCTGGAAGCAACCACTTAACATAAGAAGAAAACTGCATAAAACAAAAATACTTTTCCATGCTTTCATCATTTAATTTCTCCTAACACTATCATTCATTAATATAAATTAGTCCCTTGATTTGTAAACTATAGAAACAATAAGAAGTCCACAAAACGAACTTGTCAGTCCAGATACTATTATACCTCCTATTTGGAAAATATGAAAATAGGGGTCTAATAACGCGTGAACGATAAATATAATGGCCGCCACAACGATAGATGAAGCCCAATATTTCTTTTTTTCCGCAGTTAAACTAGTATCTTGATCAGTTTCCCTCCTATATTTCCATAGTACATATATTAGTAATAGTAGACCAAAACATGTACTCCCATGCTGTAAAAATTTATAAATTGGAATACTATATACTTCTTGCTGTAACAGCGGCATTTCCATAACAAAATAGCCTGTCTTATGAGTAAAAGCATCCCAAACGACATGCGTCACCATACCGAATAAAGCAGAATAGCAAAATACAAAAAAATTCTTCCAAGTATACAGCCCCCACTTCGCATCTACTACATATTTATAGTAACTAGCAAAAGGCTTAGGTAAATGTGTTATAAACGGTCCTTTTAAAATACGATGATATGCATATGCTAATAAAAAAACGAGTGGTAAATTCAAATAGAAGAAACCAGCCCATGTATGGCCAATAATACCGTATGGCCTAAAATATAAAAAATATTCAAAATCAGGTGCCATACTACCTAATATAAGAGCCGTCACCGAAATATAACTAGAATGTTTCTTAGCAAAAGGGAGCACAGCTGCTGGATGTGCGAATGTAAACGGCATATTAATACTCCTCTTCATATTTCCAATAGAATACATACTATCATAACGACATGAATAATCTCTATGCAATATTTATTTTCACATTGGAATATGATAGTTTAAATGTTATAATTCACATAAAATATTCAGAAAATAAGGGGGATCACGTGTCGTTAACACTTGTATTTTTTCTTGTTCTGTCTACCTTGTTTTTAAGTACATACATTGGCTTCTTTCTATGGAAGCACTTGAAAATTATAAAATATATGCCTGCCCTCTTTGGTTTTATGAGCGTTCTTTTCATTTTCATATGGAAGAGAATGACTTTCGGCTGGGAAGGTCTCGGTTTTGGCGCACTTCAATATACAGTACTATTAGCAAGTTGTATTACATTAGTATTTGCCGCTTTTTTAGAATCAAAATCCGTTATGAATTGAGGTTTATATATTGATTGACGTACCCTTTTTAAAAAATGTCACATTAAAAAAAGAAAATATCCCTAGCTTTTCCGCATATCCTTACTGTCTACCCGCTATTCGAACTTTGCAAACACTAGCTTTCCACCCAAATGTAACATTCATTATTGGAGAGAATGGGACAGGTAAATCAACATTACTGGAAGCAATTGCAATTGCTTTAGGTTTTAATGCAGAAGGTGGAACGAAGAATTTCCGTTTTAGCACAAACGATTCCCATTCATCTTTACATGAATATCTTCGAATTTCAAAAAGTTTCAATACACCAAACGACGGTTTCTTTCTTCGCGCTGAATCATTTTATAACGTTGCTTCTTATATCGATGAAATAGATGCTATAAAATCTTATGGCGGCGTTTCACTTCACGAACAATCACACGGCGAATCCTTCTTCTCATTATTTATGAATCGTTTTTCAGGACAAGGTTTATACATTTTAGATGAGCCTGAGGCAGCTTTATCCCCAATGAGACAACTTTCAATGCTCATTCGCATGCACGAACTAGCTGAACAAGGTTCACAATTTGTTATCGCAACGCATTCTCCCATTTTAATGGCTTATCCTGAATCTACTATATACTCTTTAACTCAAGAAGGAATTCACGAATCGACATTAGAAGAAACGGAGCATTACCAAACGACGAAACTTTTCTTTGAAAATCGCGATCGATTATTTCATCACTTATTTGAGTCATAAAAAAAGAGGCAGCAATCGCTGCCTCTTTTTTATAATGCTTCTATAAATAAAGCTACTCCAATACCGCCTCCAACGCATAGAGAGGCAATACCTTTCTCTAATCCACGTCTTTTTAATTCGTGAATTAAACTTACCGTAATACGAGCTCCCGTACAACCAATTGGATGTCCAAGTCCTACACCACTACCGTTTACATTCACTTTTTCACGGTCTAACCCTAACTCTTTCTCTACAGCTAGGTATTGTGCAGCGAAAGCTTCATTAATTTCAAGTAAATCTGCATCTTCTAATGACCAATCTACTTTTTCTAATCCTTTGCGAATTGCTGGTGCTGGTCCAATACCCATAATTTTTGGATCTACTCCCGCTACTGAATATCCAACAATTCGAGCTAACGGTTGTAAGCCTTTTTCTTTTGCTTTTTCTTCGCTCATTAATACTAGAACTGCACTTCCGTCATTAAGACCAGATGAATTCCCTGCAGTTACTGATCCGTCTTTACGGAAAGCTGGTTTTAATCCTGCTAATTTTTCAGCTGTAATATCTGCACGTGGATGTTCATCCTTCGCAAATACAACTTCTTTTCTACGTTCTTTTATTGTAATAGGAACAATTTGATCGTCAAAGTATCCAGACTCCATCGCTTGCAGCGCTAATGTATGACTACGAAGCGCAACTTCATCTTGTTCCTCTCTTGTAATTTCATATTGTTCAACTAAATTTTCCGCTGTTTCACCCATCATAATATGGTGAATCGGATCTTCTAAAACTTCCCACACCGTATCACGAATTTCTCCGTGCTGTAGACGTTGTCCCCAGCGGTGTTGTTTCAATGCATAAGGGCTCGAGCTCATTGCTTCTACTCCACCTGCAACAACAATATCACTTACACCTAATTGGATTTGCATTGCAGCAGACATAATTGCTTGCATACCTGAAGAACATTGACGTTGAATTGTATAACCAGTAACTGTGTCAGGAAATCCTGCCGCTAATGCAGCTGTTCTTGCCGTATTTGCTTCATCAGTTCTTTGAATACAATGACCTAAAATTACTTCATCAACTTCATGTGGCTCTACTCCGCCTCTTTTTACAGCTTCCTGAAGTACAGGAACAGCTAATTCTACTGGTGTTATATTTTTTAGTGCTCCTCCGAAAGTTCCAATTGGTGAACGAACTGCAGCTGTAATGACAACATTATGCATTTTGTACTTGCCCCTCTCTTATGTACCCTAGTAAGTTTTTAGGTGAAATTCCATAAGTTGTATGTCTAAAATTATCATACTATAAACATACCAAAAAATCAAAATATTTAATATAATAAAAATAGAAGGAATTAACCTTCTATTCTGTCAATGCGTATAAGAATTTTTGTAATATCTTCTCTGTCGTTTCATTCAATTTTGGTAACTTATCTACTGGAAAATATTGAAGTTCTAACCCTTCATGATCGAGCTTTAATTCTCCGCTTACATGATGTGCCTGATACAGATGAATCACATTAAAAATTTCATCTCCATTTGGATAACGGAAATAAACTTCCTTTCCTGAAAGAACGCCAAGAAATTGCATAATTTTCGCGTTTAGTCCCGTCTCCTCGAATAATTCTCTACGAGCAGTTTCTTCTGTCGTTTCTCCCAGTTCCATTGCCCCACCAGGTACGCCCCAATCATATGTATCTGAACGATATTGAAGCAATACTTCTTGATTATCATTTAATATAATAATTGCTGATCCTACTAAAATAAGTGGTCTCGTACCAACTACTTTGCGTAACTCTTCAATATACCCCAATATGTAAACTCCCCTTTCCTCACCCTTCCTTATCATAACAAAATTCTCTTTCTTTTGTTGCTGTAATTTTCAATAAAAAAGGAAGCTTCCACTTCCTTTTTTTACCGTTATCCTGCTATTTGCGGGCGGTAAGACCCCTACCTCAAAATTCAGCGAAAGTAAAGAAGTTAGGTGGGGATCGGGCTGCCCATAAAAGCCCGATTGGTGAGGGCTGATAATCAGTGGGGGATGAACAAAACCCCCACTGATTAAAGTTTCACTTTATTTCTTAAAGCTTTCGTATTTTACAACTTCAAAAGCTTCTTCAATTTCCTCATTATGATAATGGACATATGTAAAACGTCCTAATTCTACTAATCTAGCTATTTCTTGCAATGCTTTATGCTGATCATATGTTTCTTCAATTGTAATATGTACATAAAACTTCATTAATGGATGTTCATATAAAGGTTCTCCCACCTCTACATATACATCTTCAACCCCTTGCACAACTCTTACATAGCTCGCAAATTGATACAGAGCTTCTCTGTCTGAAACGATTTTTAATGTATACATATATTCTCCCCCTTTTCTTTACTATATCAAAAAGATGACCATACTACGTTATAGAACTATGAAATTTTTTCGACTTATAGTCTATATATTCGTGTAATAAACAAGGCGTTTATCCATACATAGGACCTTTCCCCCACATATATTATAGAAAGAATTTTTTCATTTGAGGTGTTCCTTATGAATTCATACGTTAATATATGTGTTTGCATTACTCCAGGCGCCGATATTTCTGACGACCGTATTGCAAAAGATTTAGCAGTTGCAGAATCAATTTGGCATCCCATTACATTTAAAATTAAAGAAGTAATTGTACTAAACGAGCTTTTCCGTTTTTCTAATCGGGAAATTAGTTATAAAAACTCCATTCAAAGTCAGGAAAAATTATCATCTTTTTTTCAAACTTGTGTTAACGAAGCTCCTGAATGCGACCTTTATATTTGTTATATTGGTAGTGATTATTTCAAAGAAACCGCAGTAATCGCTTGCGCTTACTCTCTAGCGAAACAACAACAACTTACTGGTTACATCGTTTTAACAAACTCAGCTGCTCCAATGAAAAATATATACACCCTCGCTCACGAAATTGGTCATATTTTATTTACAAGACGAATTCATGGAAAACTTACGCACGCAGATCCCCACTCTCCAACCGGTTCTGAACATCACCATTCACCATCGAACCTTATGTACCCTATAGTCCCTAGCCCTAATAACGTTCACATCAATTCATTATTAACAAATGAACAAAAAGCGCTCTCTTTACAAAGTCCTTTATTACAAAGAAAAAAACAGTAACGATATTGTTACTGTTTAAAACAATATATTCAAATCAACAAACCAGATTTCGGCTGCTAGAAATAAAGTGAAACTATAATCAGTGGGGGTTTTGTTCATCCCCCACTGATTATTAGTTGAACCAATCGGGCGTTTACGGGCAGTTGATCTCCCACCTAACTTCTTTGCTCCATCCGAATTTTGAGATGGGAGTTTTACTGCCCGTTAATGCGGGATAAAAACATACAACTAAAGATAAACGTAATCCCTCTAAAAATCCCTATATAATATTTCTTTGGAAATACTTTTTTGCATATCCAGAGCAGCCCTTTTCCTATTAAACCGAAGAACAAAACATAACCCGATGTGTCATCTAGTAAAGTATCGAAATAGTCATCATGTACCTTTTTCGAAAAGGTAGTATATAGCCCAAAAATCGTTAAACCTAAAAATACAATAGACAATATACCTAGAAATATACTTTGCATATTTGTTCCCCCCTTAATAAAAAATTCAGTTCGTGCACTATTAATATAAAGCTAGCTTACAGTTTTTTTCTCCTCATTTTGCAAAGACCATCGCATTAATACATACAAACTTCCGTACAGAAGTAAAGGCTCTAATATTCCCCAATATGGGTTTTGCTTCCCTAATTCTTTAAATACAAACATAATTAATAGCGGTACGATAACAGCTAATATTCCAATCCATCCAAGTATAAAAACTTCACCAATTAACAACATTAATAAGACAATTCCAGCTAGTATATAACTTTGCATAGTAGTTAATTGCAATACAGGTGTCCCATACCATTTATTCATAAACATTAATAATACTAGTAATAAAATTGGTAGCAAAGCTGCTACATAAATAATGCTAAATTCTTTTATTTTGCTTTTAAATGATGACATCTTAAAAGCAAAAATAATACACACAATAGTAATCATTAAAACAATTGGATACCCAATCAATTGTACATTCGTTAATGTAAATTCATGATTCGGACTTTCAAATAAAATATTTGTAAGTAACCAATATCCACCTATCCCAATTATCATTCCTAAAATAGTCTTTATACTCCCGCTTTTATCCTTCTCCATCTCTTTTGCCAATTCTTCCGCATACGCTTTTGGCGAATCACCAAATATATCACTTACCGTCTTTCCTTTTTTCTCACCTTCTATTAAATGTAGCTCTGCATCCTCTAAAAAAGCATCTACATCTCCTTCTTTAATTCCCTTCGTAATTAAATACACTTTCGTATCAATTAAAAACTTTTCTCCCTCTTTAGAAACTTGCATTAAAACCCCTCCCTTAATTAACCGTTTCTCTTCTATTCGCCTTCATCATAATTTCAAGGAAGATTAAAATAAACAAACTTCCGTATAAACATATAATTTGAAATAACATTGGCACGAGATCTTCCGATGTGAACGTTTTAAACACTAACATAATAGAAAGCGGAATAATTAAATATAAATTTTTAAACCATCCTTCAAAATATATATTTATAGCTACCGTGAGGATAAAGATCCCTCCAGCTAATATATAACTTTGGACTAGAGTCAACGTAAACATCGTTGTAGGATATATCATATCTAATATCGGAACTGCTCCTAATAAAAACATTGGCGCTATCATGACTAAAAACCACATTGAAAACCACGTTTTTGTAAAGCTTGTTACAAAGGTCATTTTACGAAGTAGAAAATTAGGACCCATTACAGCTACGATCAATGTAAAACTATAGCCAATACACTGAATAAGTGAAATCTGTAGAATTCCGTTATTCACTATTAAGATAGAAGCAATAATCCAAAACGATACGATATTCATTACCGTAAAACCAATTTGCTTCCACGTTTCCTGTCTATCCCTTTCCATTACTTTTACAAGTTCATTTGCATATTCTTTCGGTGAGCTTCCGAAAATATCTTCTACACTTTTTCCGTCACCCTCACCTTCTATTAAATGCAACTCTGCATCTTCTAAAAAGCTTTCAATATCGCTTTCTTTCACACTCTTTGCAGTTAAAAATAATCTCATATCTAATAAAAAATTTCGCGCTTCATTTGATAACATTATTTTTTTCTCCCCTTCCCTTCAAGTAGACGCTCTACACTACTTTGCATCGCTTCCCAGCGATCCATAAATTCATCCAGTGCTTCCTCGCCTTTTTCTGTTAATGTATAATATTTTCGCTTTGGACCAGATGGAGATTCCTTCATTACACTTGTTATTAATCCTTCCTTTTGTATTCGTATTAATAACGGATAAATACTTCCCTCACTCGCCATTGTGAAACCATACTTCGCTAATCTTTCACTCATTTCATAACCGTATATTTCACCTTCAGAAATAATAGCAAGTAAGCATCCTTCTAAAATCCCTTTCAGCATTTGACTTGTCGACATATTTCAAATCCTCCCACTATCTTGTTTTACAAGATAGATAAGCGTAAGTATCTTGCTTTACAAAATAGTATAGCAAACGCTACTTTGCAAAACAAGATAGCTAGCAATATTTTTCCAAATGTTTGCAGGAATTTTATTATCACCTCTCTAAATAGAGCAATAAGAGAACTTTTATTATGAAGGAGTGTTTTTCATCATGGTTACAAATCGAGTTGTCTTTTTAACAGGTGCTGCGAGCGGTATTGGTTATGAAATGGGAAGTGCTTTTGCCAAAGAGGGTGCTAAAGTTGTCATTAGTGATCGTCTTGAAGAACGTGCGAAAGAAGCTGCTGAACAATTGCAAAAAGAAGGCTATCAAGCCATTGGTTTAAAATGTGACGTTACATCTGAAGAAGAAATTACAGCAGCAATTTCTCAAACAATTACTCACTTCGGCTCATTAGATGTATTAATTAACAACGCAGGAATGCAACATGTTTCACCGATTGAAGATTTTCCAACTGATAAATTCGAGCTTCTTATTAAAATTATGCAAATCGCTCCATTTATCGCCATCAAACATGCCTTTCCGATTATGAAAAAGCAAAAATATGGTCGTATTATTAATGTTGCTTCGATTAACGGACTTGTTGGATTCGCTGGAAAAGCTGCCTATAATAGTGCGAAACATGGTGTAATTGGATTAACAAAAGTTGCTGCTTTAGAGGGAGCAACTCATGGAATTACTGTAAATGCTCTTTGTCCCGGATATGTTGATACCCCTCTTGTACGAAATCAACTACAAGACTTAGCAACTACGCGAAATGTACCACTTGAAAATGTTTTAGAAGATGTCATTTATCCTCTTGTACCACAGAAACGTTTGCTACAAGTACAAGAAATTGCTGATTATGCTATGTTTTTAGCGAGTGAAAAAGCAAAAGGTATAACTGGTCAAGCCGTCGTTATCGATGGTGGTTATACTGCTCAATAAAGTGAAACTTTAATCAGTGGGGGTTTTGTTCATCCCACTAATTATTAGCCTTCACCAATCGGGCTTTTACGGGCAGTTAATGCGGGATAAAAAATAAAGTTTGCTCTTCGCGAGCAAACTTTATTTTACTTTCTATCGCGAGGATCTTTCTACTTTAGTAATTGTTTAGGGAGTTTCTCAATTGCAACAATCACTCCGTCTAATTTATTTTCAATCCGATGGAGTAAATATAATGTTACAACAATTGGAAAGCCCACATTACCTATCATCCCGATCCACTCTTCCATCTTTCTCTCCTCCCTTCATTACATAAATAAGAGGAAACGAAGACTTAAGGCATAAAAAACAAGCTATTTTTTATTAGCTTGTTTTTTAACTACTCAGCCATACATTTCATTTTTCAGCATATAGATTGCTACCATGAAGATACAAATGGTCCTACACCTTGCTACCTTTCTTTGTTTTAAAACGTTGCGCGTGGTAGGAACAGGCACTTACCGCTCCTATACATAGCCAGTCCCTCTCGACCATTTAAAAACATGCTTTTCTACCGTTTTTTTATATAGCGACTGAGCAGTTAGCTTATTTTTTTAAATAATGATGTAATTTTTTGCTTATAATCTCCACGTAAAATACCTTTCTCAGTAATAATCCACGTAATTAATTCATGCGGTGTTACATCAAATGCAGGGTTAAATACAGGCGTTCCAAGTGGCGCCACTTGTTTCCCAAAAATTTTCGTAACTTCTGTTTCATCTCTTTCTTCAATGACAATTTCAGCACCTGTTTGTTTCGTAGTATCAAATGTAGATAACGGTGCTGCAACGTAAAATGGGATACCGAAATACTTTGCTAATATAGCTAAATTTAATGTTCCTATTTTATTAGCAGTATCACCGTTTTCAACGATTCGATCTGCCCCTACGATAATCGCATTAATTTCTTTCGTTCGAATTGCATGTGCTGCAGTATTATCCGTAATAAGCGTTACATCAATGTCTGCTTGTTTCAATTCCCATGTCGTTAAACGGCCACCTTGTAAAACCGGCCTCGTTTCACACGCATACGCATGTAAACGCACACCCTTCTCTTTCCCAATATAAAATGGGGCTAATGCTGTTCCATATCTAGCAGTTGCAATACTTCCAGCGTTACAAATTGTTAAAATTTTATCACCGTCTTTAAAACATGTTAAAGCATGTTCTCCAATACTTCGGCACACCATTTCATCCTCTTGCTGAATATGAAGCGCTTCTTCTTCTAATATTTTTTGAGCTTCTTTTATTGTAGTAATCTCTCGAATAGATTCTCTCATACGATCGATTGCCCAAAATAAATTGACTGCTGTCGGGCGTGATGTTCCTAAATAGTTACAATCTCTATTAAACTTCTTCTGAAACTCATAGATATTTATAGCATCGTATTTCTTTGCCGCAAGCGCCAAACCAAACGCAGCTACAATTCCAATTGCAGGCGCTCCTCGTACTTCTAACATAATGATACTTTTCCATACATCTTCAATATTCGTTAATGTTTTGTATTCAGTGAAATGCGGCAACTTTGTTTGATTTAATACTGCAATTGCATCGCCTTTCCAACTTACAGATCTCGGAATAGTAATAATTGTACTCATGCTTTTACGCCTCCAACTGTCTGTTGAAATAATGTTCGAAACAGTTGAATATCAGCACCCTTGGCTTCATATTTTATTAGTTCTCTACCTAAGGATAACGCTTGTTTTTTAGCTTGAATTCTATTTTCTTTATTTGCTATCCCATCTAAATCCGCTACATGAGCTAAGCCAATTGTTCTACGAATCAGTTCACATCCGGCAAATCCGACGGCATCAGTAAAGATATTTTGCAAAATAATTGGTAACCATTGTTTTTCTTTCGTATATGCTTCTACACCTTCGCCAATCCATAACTTCGTAAAGTTTTCTACAAAATAACTCCATGTCTTTTCTATATGGAAAAATAGTACACTTCTCTTTTCTTCTTCTCTAGATAAAGCATTTAATAATAGATTTGCAATAAATTGACCGATATCAAATCCAAATGGACCGTACGTTGCAAATTCTGGATCGATCACTTTCGTTTCAGAAGGTGATGAAAAAATACTACCAGTATGTAAATCACCATGAATAAGCGCTTCTTTTCTCGTTAAAAACTTATATTTATATTGTGCTACTTTTAGTTTTAAAGTTTTGTCACTCCAAAGTTCATCAATCACTGACTGTAAATCTGACTCATAATCATTCGTATCATAATGTCCAAACGGATCCGTAAAAACTAAATCTTCTGTAATTTTACTAAGGTCTGGATTTACAAATGTACCTTCTAGTACCCTTTTCTCTTCTGACTGTAAACCGAAATCTGAAGTATAAAACAAAACATGTGCTAGAAAACGACCGATATGCTGGGATAAAAGTGGATATCCTTCTCCATCTATTAATCCTTTTCTTGTAATTGTTAGTCTTGATAAGTCTTCTATTACTGTAACTGCTAACTCTTCATCATGACTGTACACTACCGGAACATAATCTGGCACATACTTCGCAAAAATTTGTAATGCTTTACTTTCAATCGTCGCTCTTTTTATAGACAGTGGCCAGCTCTCACCAACTACTTTCGCATATGGCAGTGCTTGTTTTATTATAATAGACTTCTCTCCATCATCTAATTTGAACACGTAATTTAAATTTCCATCTCCAATTTCATGACAAACTACATTTGCTTTCTTTTCAAAATAACCGTGTTCTTTCGCATATTGTATAGCTGTTGTTTCAGTTAATGAATAATATCCCATCGTCTTCTCCTCCTTTTCATTCAGAGGTTTTTCTAAAATAGAAAAACCCCTTTCCACAAAGAAAGAGGTTTGAAGTTTATCTTCTCCCCTCTTATCTGCCAGAAAGTTTACTTTCTGCTGGAATTAGCACCGTGCCTTTTGGCGTCATAAACGCCCCATTTCACAATGGTATTACGGTCGGTTGCTGGGCTTCATCGGGCCAAATCCCTCCACCTGCTCTTGATAAGAGTTTTATAATTTTTAGAATTTTTAACTTTATGATGAAGACTATACCAAGAATAAAAATCACTTGTCAACATTTTATTTGTATAATTCTGGACGACGATCTGCAAAAACTGGAATTCCTTTACGTACCTCTTTAATTTTCTCGAATTTAAGTTCTCCAAATAAAATTGATTCCTCTTCATTTGCCTCTACCACAACTTCACCCCAAGGATCCACAATTAGAGAATGACCTGCAAACTCATTATTCGGATCCTTTCCTGCTCTATTGCACGCAACAACATAACACTGATTTTCAACTGCTCTCGCCTGTAAAAGCAAACGCCAATGTGCTAAACGTACTAATGGCCATTCTGCTACAACAAATAAAACTTTTGCACCTTTAGCAGTATGAACGCGCATCCACTCTGGAAAACGAATATCATAACAAATTGTACCAGCACACTCTACATCATCTAACTTAAATTCACCTGTCTCATTACCAGCAACTAAATATTTATGTTCATCCATCAGCTGAAATAAATGTACTTTACTATATTCATTGACTAGATTCCCTTCATTGTTTACAACATACATTGTATTTGTAACCCCTTGCTCTGTTTGCTTTGCTATGGAACCACCAACAATATGTACACCATATTGCTTCGACCATTCTTTCAACTTTTCTTTCGTTTCTAATCCATCCGTATCTGCAATTTTAGAAAGTCTCGTTAAATCATATCCTGTTGTCCATAGTTCTGGTAAGACGATAACATCTGGTCTTTCTTTCATCGCTTCACTTATTTTTTTTTTAGCGTTCTCAATATTTTTTTCTACATCTCCAAAGACAATATCCATTTGAATACATGCGACTTTCATTTTTTCAGCCCCATTCTCATTTTTTTCTTTACAAAATACTGGAAAGATTATATCATTTGTCACTAGAATTGTAACAACTTTCAAAAGAGGTGGAAAGTATGAAATTATTTCAACCTTCTGAGATAGTAACATCATTGCCAACACAATTTTTCGCTTCACTTGTTGCAAAAGTTAACAAAGTCGTTGCAGCTGGTCACGATGTTATTAATCTAGGTCAAGGTAATCCAGATCAACCAACACCGCAGCATATCGTTAAAGCTTTACAAGATGCTGCTGAAAAGACCATTCATCATAAATATCCGCCATTTCGCGGACACGAAAGCTTAAAAGAAGCCGTGGCAACATTCTATCAACGTGAATATGATGTAGTAGTAAATCCAAAAACTGAAGTTGCTATTTTGTTTGGCGGAAAGGCTGGATTAGTAGAATTACCAGTTTGTTTTACAAACCCTGGTGATACTATTCTCGTTCCAGATCCAGGCTATCCAGATTATTTATCAGGAGTTGCTTTAGCAAAAGCACAATTTGAAACAATGCCGCTTATTGCAGAAAATAATTTTTTACCGGATTATACAAAAATTGATGACTCTGTTGCGGAGCGAGCAAAGTTAATGTTTTTAAACTATCCAAATAACCCTACCGGTGCTACTGCATCAAAAGATTTTTTTGATGCAACCATTCATTTTGCTAATAAACATAATATATTAGTTGTTCATGATTTCGCTTACGGTGCTATCGGATTCGATGGTCAAAAGCCTGTTAGTTTCTTGCAAGCAGACGGCGCTAAAGATACAGGTATTGAGATTTACACTTTATCGAAAACTTTCAATATGGCTGGATGGCGTATTGCTTTTGCAGTAGGAAATGCAAGTGTCATCGAAACTATTAACCTATTGCAAGATCATATGTATGTTAGTATTTTTGGTGCAGTTCAAGATGCTGCCCGCGAAGCACTATTAGGCTCGCAGTCTTGTGTGGTAGATCTTGTTAATAGTTATGAATCTCGGAGAAATGCTCTTATTTCAGCTTGTCACTCAATTGGTTGGAAAGTAAACATTCCAACAGGATCATTCTTTGCATGGCTTCCTGTTCCAAAAGGATATACATCTGAGCAATTTTCTGACATTTTACTAGAAAAAGCACACGTTGCAGTTGCTCCTGGTGTTGGATTTGGTGAGCACGGCGAAGGGTATGTCCGTGTTGGTCTCTTGCATACAGAAGATAGATTACGAGAAGCAATTAATCGAATTGATAAATTAAATTTTTTCAAAAAGTCATTGACAACATAAAAAATATCTGACAAAATTCAGTTATCTTAAAAATTTAAACATTTCTAAATACTTCTTATCAAGAGCAGGTGGAGGGACGAGCCCGACGAAACCCGGCAACCGATCTACAATTGTAGACACGGTGCTAATTCTCGCAGCGTTACGCTGACAGATAAGGAGCTGGTTGTAAAAAAACCTCTCCTTAGCTGAGAGGTTTTTTTATTTAACTAGGAGGTTATAACAATGAGCGGAATTATAGCGACATATTTAATCCACGATGATTCTCACAACTTAGAAAAGAAAGCAGAACAAATTGCAATCGGTTTAACAATTGGTTCATGGACTCATTTACCACACTTATTACAAGAACAATTAAAACAACATAAAGGCAATGTCATTCATATTGAAGCGTTAGACGAACAAGAACATATTAACTCTTACCTTGGCAAAAAAGTATCACGTGGACTCATTAAAATTCATTATCCATCGCTGAACTTTAGCCCTGACTTACCAGCCATTTTGACAACAACATTTGGAAAACTTTCGTTAGATGGAGAAATTAAACTAATTGATTTAACATTCTCAGACGAATTAAAGAAACAGTTCCCTGGACCAAAATTTGGAATTGAAGGCATCCGAAACCTTTTACAAGTTCAAGATCGACCTCTTCTAATGAGTATTTTCAAAGGGATGATAGGACGGAATATTGGATATTTAAAAACTCAACTACGCGATCAGGCAATTGGAGGCGTAGATATTGTAAAAGATGATGAAATTTTATTCGAAAACTCATTAACACCACTTATAAAAAGAATTGAATCTGGGAAAGAAGTTTTACAATCTGTATACGAAACTTACGGGCATAAAACTTTATACGCAGTAAATTTAACAGGTCGAACTTATGATTTAAAAGAAAACGCGAAACGTGCGGTGGTAGCTGGAGCAGACATTCTTTTATTTAATGTATTTTCTTATGGATTAGATGTACTGCAAGCACTTGTAGAAGACGATGAAATTCCAATTCCTATTATGGCACACCCTGCTGTAAGTGGCGCATATTCATCATCGAAACTATACGGTTTCTCTTCTCCATTACTACTTGGAAAATTACTACGTTACGCTGGTGCTGATTTCTCTTTATTCCCATCACCATACGGCAACGTTGCATTAGAAAAAGAGGAAGCTCTTCTCATTACAGAAGCATTAACTGAGGAAGACCACTATTTCAAGAAAAGTTTTTCTGTTCCATCTGCTGGAATTCATCCTGGTTTCGTTCCCTTTATTTTACGAGATTTTGGTAAGGATGTTGTTATTAATGCCGGCGGCGGGATTCATGGGCATCCAAATGGAGCTCAAGGTGGTGGCAAAGCTTTCCGTGCTGCAATTGAAGCTACTTTACAAGGTAAACCACTCCATGAAGTGGATGAAATAAATTTGCATAGCGCACTACAAATATGGGGAAATCCTTCTCATGAGGTGAAATTATGAGTATTCAAGTATTTTGTGATTTCGATGGTACGATTACAAATAACGATAATATCATGTCCATTATGGAAAAATTCGCACCACCAGAAGCAGAGGAAATAAAGCAAAAAATTTTATCGCAAGAACTTTCTATTCAAGAAGGTGTTTCTCAATTATTTCGATTAATACCTATTAATCTACACGATGATATTATTCAGTTTTTACAAGAAACTGCTGAAATCCGTACAGGTTTTCATGAATTCATACAATTCATTAATGAAAATAACATTTCCTTTTACGTTATATCAGGTGGAATGGATTTCTTCGTCTATCCACTCTTACAAGAAATAATCCCTAAAGAACAAATTTATTGTAATGCAACTGACTTTTCAGGAGAATTTGTTGAAGTGAAATGGCCGCACCCTTGTGACAAGCAATGTCAGCATAGTTGTGGTCTCTGTAAATCATCATTAATTCGTAAACTAAGCTCTAAAGATGATTTTCATATTGTGATTGGAGATTCTATTACTGATTTACAAGCAACAAAACAAGCAGATAAAGTATTCGCCCGTGACTTCCTTATTACAAAGTGTGAAGAAAATCGTATTGCTTATACACCGTTTGAAACATTTCACGATGTTCTAGCTGAACTAAAACATTTGTTGGAGGTGAAATTATGAAACAACTTTTTCGTCAATGGTATGACTTAAGTGAAATTAAAAAAGAATTAACAACTCGGAATTGGTTTCCAGCAACGAGTGGAAATATTTCTATAAAAGTCAGTCATGATCCCCTTACTTTTCTTATTACAGCAAGTGGCAAAGATAAAACAAAAACCACTCCAGATGATTTTTTATTAGTAAATCATCAAGGAGTTCCCGTTTTAGAAACTGAGTTACGCCCTTCGGCAGAAACAATATTGCATACACATATTTATAACAATACGAACGCCGGGTGCGTACTTCATGTTCATACAACTGATAACAATGTCATCACAAATTTGTATAGTGATGCAGTCACCCTTCAAAATCAAGAGATTATTAAAGCTCTTGATATTTGGGAAGAAGGTGCAACGATTAACATTCCTATTATCGAAAATGATGCCCATATCCCGACGCTTGGAGAGAAATTCCGAAAGCATATACAAGGAGATTCAGGAGCAGTATTAATTCGAAACCATGGCATTACCGTATGGGGCCGTGATAGCTTTGATGCAAAAAAAAGATTAGAAGCTTATGAGTTTTTATTCCAATTTCATATAAAATTATTATCAATTCAAGGAGGCGTTTCTAATGGCGCAAATTCGTATTCATGAGGAAAATACTCGTATTGAAAATGAAGTAGAAGTATCAAACTTTCTACAAGGAGAAGATGTTTTATATGAGAAATGGAATATTTCTAAACTTCCTACTCATTTAAAAGAAAATTACTCCTTAACAGATGAAAACAAAGCTGAAATATTAACGTTGTTTTCAAAAGAAATTGCTGATGTTTCAGAGCGCAGAGGTTATAAAGCATATGATGTGATTTCACTTTCAAATAGCACACCTAACCTTGACGAGTTATTAATTAATTTCCACAAAGAACACCATCATACTGACGATGAAGTTCGCTTTATTGTCAGCGGTCATGGCATCTTCGCTATTGAAGGAAAAGATGGTCGATTCTTTGACGTTGAACTCGAGCCTGGTGATCTTATATCTGTGCCTGAAAATGCAAGACACTATTTCACCTTACAAGATGATCGCCAAGTTGTAGCTATTCGTATTTTTGTTACAACAGAAGGTTGGGTTCCAATTTATTAAGGTAGCTAGTTGAATAAAAGAACTTGGAACCCCTTTTCCAACCTTTTATTCACTCTACATATATACATCCTCCTATGGACCAGGCTTATTTCATAACATTGAAGTAAGCCTGATTTTTTATTTACTAAAATGATTTGTCCCTTTCGTTTGTTCAAATCAACTATATCGAATCACAATTCCACTTTATCAAGTACATTCCGGAATATTTTTTGAACATTTATTGAACTTTTTTTGAATTTTTCTGAAAATTCTGTTTTACGTATGATATACTACAACTAATAAGAAGGAAAATAATATTGCAAACAGAGGGGGATAATCATGAGTTTACTTATCGCACTTATACTAGGAGTTACATGCGGAGCTATTCCTGTCATTTTAGGAGCTATTATGGAAGAATTAGAAGTTGGTGTTTTAGGTTTTGTTGCATCATGTGTAAGCGCTTTATTTTTCGGTTTATATGGTGCTATTCCTGTTTCTATTCTGTGCGCATTTTATATACTACGCCACGCTCGTGCGAAACAGCTCGGCCCTAATCACATTGCCCAAGTTATTCCATTCCCTATTGAACGATGCCGCCGCGCTTCCAGCCTATAAAGTGAAACTTTAATCAGTGGGAGTTTTACTGCCCACAAATAGCGGGATAAATTATCCAACTTAAATATTATGCCTGCCTAAATAAATAAAAAGTCCTCAAATGAGGACTTTTTATTTATTTTCTTCTAGAAATTGAAACAATTCTTGCAAATGAAGTGCATCTTCACTGTAGCTAACGGATACATGACATGTCCCTTCAATCTCAGCATGCATATAAAGGACAATTCCATCCCGATCATATTTCAATGCCAAATAAAACTCCATTTCCTCTAACATCTTTTTCGAGCTTCGGATAACATAATGCCCTTTCTCATCTCTTCCATATTCAAAATCTGGTCCAAAATCGTATTTTTGTTTAAAAGCTTCTTTTTGCTTATCATTAATCTGTACACAAGTTGCTCGCTGCACAGCATCAATCATCTCGTCAAACTTTTGGAGATCCATTCCATTTACCCCCTTATATACTTTTTGTATAATACTTGTGTTCCGCTATTCTCTTTTCCATCTGCGATTAGCTCTTCATACAATTCCTTCGCTAGGGTTAAACCCGGTACTGGTAATTGTAATTTTTCAGCTTCATCTAAAGCAATCTTCATATCTTTCATAAAATGCTTTACATAAAAGCCAGGTTCAAAATCTCCTTTTAACATTCGAGGAGCTAAATTACTTAATGACCAGCTACCTGCTGCTCCTGTCGAAATACTCTCTAATACTTTATCTGCATTAAGTCCAGCCTTTTTCGCATATGCTACCGCTTCACATACGCCTATCATGTTAGAAGCAATTGCTATTTGATTGCACATTTTTGTATGTTGTCCACTCCCAGCAGGGCCTTGCAACTGAATATTTGTTCCTAGTTTTTCAAATAGAGGTAAGCAAATATCATATATTCTGTGCTCTCCACCAACCATAATTGCTAGTCTTGCTTCTTTAGCCCCAATGTCCCCGCCAGATACTGGTGCATCTAATGTATATATATTCTTGCTTTTCGCAACTTCATTAATACGTTTTGCCAATGTTGGTGTAGATGTTGTAAAGTCAATTGCTATCGTACCTTCATTTGCATGTTCTAAAATTCCATCAATCCCAAAGTACACTTCCTCTACATCATGAGGATAACCAACCATCGTCATAACAACATCAACTTGCTTTACTAACGCTTTCGGTGTATCACACCAAGTCGCACCCTCTTGCACTAAAGAAGCTGCCTTCGCTTTCGTTCTATTATATACATATACTTTATGACCGCCTTGCATTAAATGATGTACCATACTTTTTCCCATTACACCAATACCGATGAAACCTATTGATAAATTTTTATTCTCCATCTTCTCATCCCCTTTGTTCTAATAAATCATTTACCATCTTCCGAAATTCCTTATTAAAATCATCATCCAAACTATTCTTCACATTTGAGAATAAAATAACAAACGTTCCTTTTTCTTTATTGAAATTATTAAACGTATTCCAACCAGATAATACACCATGGTTATGGAAAAAATCAGGATATATGTAAAAGCTAAATGCATATTTCCTCTCTGCTGAAGGTGTAAACATCGCTTGTATGCTTTGTTCAGAAAGAAGCTTCCCATTTATAATCGCTTCATCTAATTTTTTCATATCCCCTACTGTCGTATACATCTCACCCGATCCATATAACCAGTCCATTCCTAATTTTTGCGCTGGTACAAGATCTTGGTCTTTCTTCACATAACCCTTCGTGAAGCTTTTATCTCCAGGTACCATATTTCCCATACCCGATTCATGCATCTCTGCTTTTGTAAATATATTCTCCTTTATGTAATCTCCTAAAGGCTTTTTCGATATACTTTCTATAATAAAAGCAAGCACCATATAATTATAATCTGTATACCTCCAACCTGTTCCTGGAGGAAATTCTACATTTTGACGTCCAATCCAATTAATTAACTGTAAACGGGAGGCTGCATTCACATTTCCTTTGGCATGTTCAGGCAAACCAGAGGTATGTGTTAATAAATGATATAACGTGATATTTTTATCTGCTGGAAATGAAGGAATGTATTTATTTACATTATCTTGGATATTTAACTTCCCTTGTTCTTGTAACTGTAGAATGGATGTAGCAACAACTGTTTTCGTAATAGAACCGATACGATATTTTGTTTGAGGCGTATTTTCTATTTTATTTTGAACATCAGCATATCCATATCCTTTATTCAATATAACATGCTCTTTATCTGTCACCAAAACGGTCCCATTAAATTGCTTTCCTACTAAATACTGATCTAACTTTTGAGATATACTAGCATAATCAATTTTTTGTACTTCTTCTATATTATCCTGTACCTCTGACTCAATAGCAGGAGTTACCTTTGTTGTTAATACTGCTTGTTCCTTTGGATCGGGACTATAGAGAAAATAGTATACTCCGCCGCAAACTACAGCAGACAGTGAAGCCATAACCATTATTTTTTTTATCATATTGTTCCTCCGTAATTACTTCATGTGAACTACCCACCACTTAGTCTCTCTTGCGAGCTTACTTGAAGTGGGAGCTTCTCGGTTAAAATGGTCCCCCATATTCTATTATCAAGTAATAAAAAAAAATCGCAACAATTTGTTGCGAAAAATCACATTTTTTCTTTTCTATATATACATACTTGATTTTTCCCATTTTTTTTCGCTTCATATAACGCAATATCCGCTCTTTGCATTAACTCTTCTCTTGTAATCCCTTGCTCATATAACGCAACTCCAAAACTCGCTGTTAATTTCGAAATTCCAGAGAAATGCTTTGTTTCAATGAAAAATCGCAATGATTCCGCAACTTGAAACGCTTCTTTTTCTACCGTATTTGTCACTAATATTATAAATTCCTCTCCTCCCCATCTTGCAAATACATGTTGATCTTCAACTTTAGATTTCATAAGATCTGCAAGTTGTACTAATGCTAAATCGCCAAAATCATGACCATATGTGTCATTTACTGATTTAAAATTATCTATATCAAACAAAATAAGTGCAACTTTTTCATCATTACGTAATACATTCTCCCACTCTGTCTCCAATATTTGTTGGAATTTCAAGCGATTATATATTTCTGTCAATGAATCTATCATAGCCAATCTTTCTTGCTCTTGATAGATTTCATCTAATTCTGTAATCTCTGTGCATTTTACTATAAATCGCGATAAATCTTCTGGTAATGGTGTCGCACGTAATAGAAAAGTAAATGCTTCTCCTTCATAATTGTACATTTTAATTCTTCTTCCATTTGATAAAGTATCATCCAGCCATGTTATATCGTGAGTCGTCGAATAATATCCGTTCTCTCTAATAAGATGTTCTGCAAACACTAAATGTTGTTCACGATACGTAAATAAATTATCATGTCCGAAGAATTGTAAAAAATTCGTATTACAATCAACAATCTCATCATCTTCTACTATAAATAATAAATCATTTTGAAAATCAAACATCGTTTGAAGCAATTCCTGTTGTAAACTTACTTGTCGCACTAAAGAAAGCTGATATAAACTCTTATTCACTTCCTCTAGTACTACTTGTGGGGTTACTGGTGCTATAACAATATTACGTATTCCTAACAGTAGTAAATCTGCAAACTGATTGTCTATCAGTTGATCCCAAATGATAATGAATGTACTCCGTGAATCATATATATTCTTTATATATTTTATTTGAGCAAAATCTGTTACATACATAATTACAATATGCGGTCTAGTTCTATGAAACAATATTTCTCCTTCTTCAAAACTATTTGCTATAAACATACATTTTGGATGGACATTTTCTATCGTTTGTTGATGTGTACATCCATCTTCTATATAAAGGACATTCAACTGAAGATCTTGTAATACATTTTGGAAAACAGTATTCTCTAATAAAAAATGTAGTATGTTCATCACTAGTCTTCACTCACTTCATATATCTTGTTTTACTGAATTCCTCACAATCATTTTATAAAAAATTGTTCTCAAAAAAATTCGATTAGTGAGGGATACATATTAACAAGCTAATTGAGAATGTTATCTTCGCCTTTTTACTCAATAAATTCCTTTTTTAGTGTATGATTGTAGGAATTGTATCGTTTGTATGAATGCCCTGCCTTACTATTTAAAACTTGACAATTAAAATAAAGGTATTATATTCTTAAATTCAATAACTTACAAAATGTAAGTAGAGTATATTACATTTATTTCATATTAAGTTGATATGTAATTTGGAGGATATATAATGACAAACAACGACTTTTTTAACGTTTTATATGAACGCACATCTACACGTGCATTCAACCCTGAAAAAGAAATTTCATCTACAGAGTTACATGAAATTTTAAAAGCATCTGCGCAAGCACCTTCTGCTTGGAACTTGCAACACTGGAAATTCCTTGTTTTCCAAGGCGAAGATGTACAAAAACGATTACACCCAATTGCTTATAACCAACAACAAATTCTTGATGCTTCTGCCGTAGTCGCTATTTTAGGTGATTTAGAGGCATATAAAAATGTTGAACCTGTTTACGGTCCAATTGTAGAACAAGGATTTATGAAAGCAGAGGCAAAAGAGCGCTTAGCTAAAAATATTGAATCTGCATATACTCGTGAGCAATACCCACGAGATGCTGCCTTTTCAAATGCTGCTTTAGCAGCAATGCAACTTATGCTTGCTGCTAAAGCAACTGGCTGGGATACTTGCGCAATTGGTGGTTTCAACCCACAAGCACTAATGGAAGAATTTAATGTTTCATCTCGTTACGTACCAATTATGCTTATTACAATTGGTGAATCAACTTTAAAAGGTCACCCTGCACCGCGCATGAGCGTAGAACAAGTAAGTGAATGCGCGAAATAATAAAAACGAAGGTAATTTCATTACCTTCGTTTTTTTATATTCTGTCACACATCCGTAATATTACAATGTATTATTCGACATCTATACATAGAGAAATTGTAATTTTTACGCTATCACCATAAACAAATATGGCGTTTTGTGTCGAAATTTGTTAAAGTATTGAAATATAACCGTGTATTTTTGTTACAATTGTGATACAATGATAACAAATAGATAACAAGAGAGGGATTTTCATTGAGTTCATACGGAAGCTTTATCGCACTTTTGAGTTACATAGTAACTGTACTACTGCTATATTTTATTGGCGATGCTGCAAACATATCAGTGTTACAATTCCCTAAAGAAGAAGCGTTACAATTAGAAGCAGAAAAACATACTGCACGATCCATTGCACCACTACTCTTAGCTCTTCCTGTATATATCATCGTTTTATATAAAAGTAAAAAAGTGTAAAGGCTACCTAATTCATTCATTTCGGTGGTCTTTACATTTTTTTGTGACATTTCCCCTATTTTAAACATCATTCCATACTAAATACCCATCTAGTCATTTAAAATGAGAAAATCCCCTAGAAAAATTTCCATTATCTGTCCAGTCACTAACTACCGAACTTACATAGATTATAAGTGTGAAGGGGGTGATGAGGATTATGTTTGGATCATTTGGATGCTGTGATAACTTTAGAGACTGTCATCATCGTGAAAGAGAGTGTGACCATCGCGACCATCGTGACCATCGCGAGAAAGAGAGAGAGGTAAAACCACAACAAACAGCTGTATGTAACGTACTTGCTAGCATTTCAGTTGGAACAGAGCTTTCTCTTTTAAGCATTAGAGGTAACGGAACATTCAATAATGTAATTTTTGAAGGTTTCGCTAACGGTGTTGCTCTTTTCTCTGCTTTAGCTCGTAATGACAAAGACAACAAAGATAACAATAAAGACGATAAGAACAATCAAAATCGAAATACTTTTACTGGCATTTTACGTGTTTGCCCAACTGATATCGTTGCAATCGCTATCTAATTCTGTTCTTTATCCTCAATAGCCGCAAAATAAGATTTACTTTTCTCATAGAAAAAACCTGAGACCGATTTCAAATCGACTCAGGTTTTTTTACTATTATATGCTTTTAACTAATTCAACAACTTCTTCAGCAGTTGACATTGTTAATGCTTTTTCTGCTAATGTTTCCATTTCTGCTTTTGACAACTTGCTTAGTTGTGTTCTTGCAGGAAGAATAGATGTTGCACTCATACTGAACTCATCTAAACCTAAGCCTAATAATAATGGGATAGCAAGTGCATCTCCCGCCATCTCACCACACATACCAGCCCATTTGCCTTCTTTATGAGCAGCATCGATAACCATTTTTACAAGACGTAAAATAGATGGGTTATATGGTTGGTATAAGTAAGCTACACGTTCGTTCATACGGTCTGCAGCCATTGTGTATTGGATTAAGTCATTTGTTCCGATAGAGAAGAAATCAACTTCTTTTGCGAACTGATCTGCTAATACCGCTGAAGCTGGAATTTCAACCATCATACCAACTTCAATAGAATCAGAAACAGTTGTACCTGCTTCTACAAGTTTTGCTTTCTCTTCTAATAAGATTGCTTTCGCTTGACGGAACTCATCAAGAGTTGCAATCATTGGGAACATAATTTTTAAGTTACCGTATACGCTAGCACGAAGTAATGCACGAAGTTGTGTACGGAACACATCTTGCTCATCAAGACATAAGCGAATTGCACGGTATCCTAAGAATGGGTTCATTTCTTTTGGTAAATGTAAGTATGGAAGTTCTTTATCTCCACCGATGTCAAGTGTACGAACAACGACTGGTTGATCTTCTTTTACACCTTCAAGAACTGCTTTATACGCTTCGAACTGCTCTTCTTCTGTTGGAAGATTGTCACGGCCCATGTATAAGAATTCTGTACGGTATAAACCAACGCCTTCTCCGCCATTATCGATAATACCTTGTACATCATTTGGTGTTCCGATATTAGCAACAAGCTCAACGTGATGTCCATCACTTGTTACAGTTGCTTGGTCTTTTAATTTTGCCCATACAACTTTTTGCTCTTCAAATTTCGCTTTCTTTTCTTCAAAAGAACGAAGAGTTTCTTCAGATGGGTTTACAATTACTTCTCCATCTAAACCGTCAATGATTACGATATCGCCGTTTTGGATTTTCTCCATAACAACTTTCGTACCAACAACAGCTGGAATTTCCATAGAACGAGCCATAATTGCAGAGTGAGATGTACGTCCACCGATATCAGTTGTGAAACCTTTTGCATACTTACGGTTTAACTGAGCTGTATCAGATGGTGTTAAATCTTCAGCAATGATGATTACTTCTTCAGAAATTGTACCAGGGTTTGAGAAGTTAATTCCTAGTAAATGTGCAAGCACACGTTTTGTTACGTCGCGAATATCCGCAGCACGTTCTTTCATGTATTCGTTATCCATGTTTTCAAACATAGAAATAAACATTGATGCAACTTCATCCATTGCAAATTCAGCATTTACTTTTTCGCCATTTACTTTATCTTTTACTGGATTTACTAATTCTGGATCATTTAATACTAATAAATGTGCTTCAAAGATAGCAGCTTTATCAGCACCTAGCTCAGCAAAAGCATGGTCCTTAATAGCTTCTAGTTCAGATTTTGCTTTCTCAAGCGCAGCGTCTAAGCGTGCAATTTCAGCAGCTTCATCTGTAATTGATTTCTTTTCAATGTTAAATTCAGGATTCTCAAGTCTGAAAGCCTTTGCAATAGCAATCCCACTTGATGCAGCGATCCCTTGAATGTTAAGAGTCATTATTCTCCTAATCCTTCGTTTTTCATAGTTTCTTCGATAGCTGCTAGTGCTTGAGCTGCATCATCACCATTTGCAGTGACCTTAATTTCCGCGCCTTGTTGAATTCCTAAAGACATAACACCCATGATTGATTTTAAGTTAACGTTTTTTCCGTTATACTCTAAGTTGATGTCAGAACCAAATTTGCTTGCAGTGTTTACAAGTAGAGTTGCTGGACGAGCATGAATTCCTGAGTCGCTAGTTACTTTAAAGATTTTTTCCATGATAATTTATCTCCTTCAAATACAGTATTTTTTTAGTTGTATAGACGTGAGTACTACATCATCTATTGTATATAATAGGCGATGTTCGGTCAACCACATCGCCTATTATAATTATAAACATTTTGCGTCAAATTCCTACTGAATGTCAATAATAGCGTTTTCGCCCTTCTTAACATTTCCATCTTTTTTCAATTCGACTTGTTGCCCTTGTTGTAAATTCGTAAAGACGATTGGTGTAATAATAGATGGTGCATTTTCTTTTACAAATGCAAGATCTACTTTTAATAATGGTTGTCCTTGCTTCACTTTATCACCTTGTGCTACAAGCGCTTCAAAGCCTTCACCATTTAATTTTACAGTATCAATACCGAAGTGGATTAAAATTTCTTTTCCGCCTTCAGACTGAATACCAATCGCATGTTTTGTAGGGAATACATTTACAATCTCACCATTAACCGGAGAAACTACTGTTCCTTCTGTTGGCTCAATCGCAAATCCATCTCCCATCATTTTCCCTGAGAATACTTGGTCAGGTACTTCTGTAATCGGTAAGATTTTCCCTTCAATTGGTGAAACGATTGTTTCATTTTCATCAACCTGTTGAGGAGCTTCTTCCACTTTTACAGGCGCTTCTTTTTCCACATGAGGTGTACGACCTGACATAATATCATGAATTTGTGATTTTAATGTGTCAGATTTCGGTCCGAAAATAGCTTGAATGTTATTTCCAACTTCAAGTACACCGGCTGCTCCAAGCTCTTTTAAGCGGTCTTTATTTACATTTTTTTGTTCGTTAACTTGAACGCGTAAACGAGTAATACAAGCATCTAACGAAGCAATGTTTTCTTTACCACCAAGTGCTACTAATACTTCACGTGGAAGTTCTCCTGCTTCTGTTTTCCCTGCGCCTTCATTAGCATTCGCTACTTCACGACCAGGTGTTTTTAAGTTCCATTTACGGATTGCGAAACGGAATCCGAAGTAGTAAATAACTGCTAGTACAAGACCAACAATAATTACCCACCACCATGCCGTACGACCTGGTAGTACACCGAATAATATGAAGTCAATTAAACCACCAGAGAATGTCATACCAATTTTAACACCTAAAATTTGCATTGTCATAAATGATAGACCAGCGAATACTGCATGAATTCCGAATAATACTGGTGCTACGAATAAAAATGAAAATTCAAGCGGTTCTGTAATACCTGTTAAGAAAGATGTTAATGCAGCAGATCCTAAAATACCAGCTGCTAATTTTTTATTTTCCGGACGTGCTTCATGGTACATTGCTAAAGCTGCTGCTGGAAGACCGAACATCATGAACGGATACTTACCAGTTGTAAATGTACCTGCTGTTAATTCTACGCCGTCTTTTAACTGTGCCATAAAGATTTTTTGGTCACCACGGATTAATTCGCCAGCTGCATTTGTATACTGACCGAATTCGAACCAGAACGGTGAATAGAAAATATGATGTAATCCAAATGGAATTAATGAACGTTCGATTAAACCGAATATAAATGCTGCTATCGTTCTATTTGCATCAATCATTTGATGTGAGAACGTATTTAAGCCACCCTGAATGTATGGCCAAATGAAGCACATGATAATACCTACTACTAAAGAGAATGTTGCAGTTGCGATTGGTACGAAACGCTTGCCTGCAAAGAAACCTAAGTATGATGGTAATTCAATGTTAAAGTATTTATTATAACAATATGCCGCTACTATCCCGACGATAATACCACCAAACACTCCTGTTTGCAGCGTTGGAATTCCTAATACGTTTGCATATGCTGGATCTGAAAATCCAATTTTCACTGGATCTGTTCCAGTGCTTGTTACTTTCACTAGTTTATCTACTTCTAAGAACACACTCATCGTTTTGTTCATAATTAAGTATCCGACGAACGCTGCTAAACCAGCTACTCCGTCTCCACCAGCTAAACCGATCGCTACCCCAACTGCGAATAATAGCGCAAGGTTAGCGAAAATAATATCGCCAGATTGTTCCATAATTTTTGCAACCATTACGAACCAATCTGCTTTTAAAGCAGGGATAACATTTGTTAGTTGTGGATTTTGAAATGCATTACCAAATCCAAGTAAAATACCTGCTGCCGGTAAAATCGCTACTGGAAGCATAAGCGCTTTTCCGACTTTTTGAAGAACACCAAAGATCTTCTTAAACATGGAAACCCTTCCTCTCTTATCTATATTGATACTTTTCGACAAACGCCAAAAAGGCATGAGGAAAAAAAAGATAGAACGATAGCTATACAAAGGGTAGTATGTCCCTTTCTTTAGCTTACATTCCCAACTTTTCTCCACTCATGCCTGATCGAATCAGTAACACGTGTCAAAAATAGGATTACGTATAAGTTCACTATAATTAAAGCAAACGTTTTCGTTATTTACCTTAATGTGTTTGTCGAATTTTGTATAACTTTGCAATAGTTATTATACATAACTATTGTAAGCGATTCAATCATTTTTTTTAACGTTTTCATTTTAGACAAAAATATATGTCTTTTTACACATGTTCTGCTTTCACTAATCGTTGTAAATGCATCGTTAAATAAATACTCTCCGCTTCATAAACAGGAAGTTGTAATTCGTTCTGCATTACTTTGACTAGCTTCCATGCCAAATTGTAACAAACTGGATATTCTAATTTTAATAAATCAGCAAAACTTTGTGCTTCTTCTACTTTTTCTCCTTTTTTCACCCGTTCAATAGCATATTGTAAATGGCGAATAAGGCGTAAATAATGAATGCTTTCTTGGTCTAATGTAATTTGTAGGTTTGTCTCAATTAAAGACACAAGTTGTGCAATAAGACGAGAATTTTGATTAACAGAAGATAAATCAGAGTTTGTAAGCGAGCTATAAATATGGAGTGCGATAAAGCCAACTTCTCCTTCTGGCAATGTAATTTGCAAACGAGAATTTAAAAGTTTCACAACTCCTTCAGCAATTTCATATTCTTCTGGATATAGCATTTTCGTTTCAACTAAAAAAGGATTATCTATTGTAAGTCCTTGTTTCAGCCTTTTAATTGCAAAAGAAATATGATCTGTTAAAGCGATATGAATATGTTCATTTAATGGAGACTCCGCTTTTTCTTGAATGTATAACATAATATCATTCATCAATTCAATTAGCTTTTCACTCACATGCGGCACTAAAAGTTTGTATTGTTCTCGATCACGTTCATTTTTTAAAACAAACATTTTCTCAATTTGTTCTTGCTCCAACACATCTTCAGCCTTTTTTCCAAATCCAATTCCTTTACCGATCACTACTACTTCCTCGTGTTCAGGATGGCTAGCAATGATGACATTATTATTTAAAACTTTTTTAATTTCTAGATAATTACTCATATAACACCACCCTCGTACTTAAATAGCCTACTTTTATGTTACAGAACATTCTTCTTTGTCGTCAATGTAAAACATCTACCATTTGATAAAAATTCATTTTTTAGACATGTTTGTATATGATGCGTATAATGTAAGAGCAACTGTACATAGAAAGGAGATAGCAACATGATTAAAATGTTTGTAAGTGATATTGACGGTACAATGATGCAACATGGAGGTCTGATTGATGAACAGGATGTTGCGGCACTTCGCAGTCTTGCTGAGCAAAATGTTATTCTTTGCTTCGCTTCTGGACGACTTGATAATGAAATCTCAGACTTAATGAAAGCTGTAAATACAAATTTCCATCGTATTAGTGTAAATGGTGTGTTTGTATACACTAATGAAAATAAGCAACTATTATCCGCAAATTTTGATTCCAGCATTCTTCCTGATTTACTAGCTATGACAAATCAAGACCCTTATTTCCGTTATGTAAGTGATGAGCATAATTACTATATTGAAGAAAAGACACCTTTTATTCATGAACTCGAAAAACAAGTAGCAATGACTTCTGTTGAAGAGCCAAATTTATTACAGAAAATCGATGATACAATTTTTCCAAATAAAATTTCTATCGGTGGAACAAAAGAAAACTTACAACTCCTTCAAAAAAAGATCGATGAAAAATTCCATGGAAAAGTTAGTACTTTCATTTCAGCTGAACAATGTTTAGATGTAATGCCACCAAATATTAGTAAAGGTTCTGCTATTTCTGTTTTATTACAAGAGTTTCAAATACAACCAGAGGAGGTTGCATGCATAGGGGATTCTTACAATGATATTCCAATGTTTTCTTTAACTCCTCATAGTTTTGCTATGTCTCAAGCTGATGATGCGGTAAAAGAGCACGCTCACTATGTAGTAGATGCTGTCAAAGATGCCGTTAACCAAGTACTTGTTTATAATGAAGAAGCAAATAAAAATACGACTCGATCCTTATAAGGATGAGTCGTATTTTTATTTCTTTACATGTTGAAAACATCAAAGTTCACTGTACTTCACAAACTGAAATATATTACTTGTTACGTGCGATGTTCGTAATAAACTTGTAACGATCCCCACGATAAATACATTTCACATACTCTAACGGTAACTCACCTTCTGAATATGACCATTGACGCATTACAAGTACAGGCGCCTTTTTAGGAATATGCAGATGTTCAGCTTCATTATCCGTTGCAATTGAAGCTTCAATTGATTGAGTAGCGCGAACAAGCTTAAAGCCCAGTTTTTTCTCTAAATGTTCATATAAAGATTGTTGTAATATTTCTTCGTTAATATCTTTCACAAGAGTTGGCGACAAATATGTCGTCTCAAATGCAATCGGTTCGTCATCAGCTAAGCGCGTACGCCTCACTTCATAAACCGATTCTCCCTCTTGTATTCTCAGCCGGTCTGCTATTTTAGCAGTAGCTGGAACTAGGCGGAAACTTAATAACTGGCTGCTCGGTTTCATACCACGAGAAATCATATCTTCTGTGAATCCCGTCATTCCTTGCAACTTTTGCTCCACTTTCGGAAGTTGGACGAACGTTCCAATCCCACGTTTCCGGTATAAATAACCTTGTTCCACTAAGTTATTAATCGCCTGTCTGATTGTCATACGACTCACTTCGAACTTATCACAAAGTTCATTCTCAGATGGAATTTTATCTCCCGGCTTCCATTCGCCTTCCTCAATTAGCTGTTTCACCCACTCTTGAATCTGATAATAAATCGGAAATGGTGAATACTTGTCGATGTTCATCAGCAATCGCCTCACTGCATAAAGATAGAGCTTCTGGATCTGCGATTACGGTTACATTCGGATGACGTTGTAAAACTGTAGCAGGACACGCTTCACTATATTCACCTTGCAATAATTCTTTAATAGCTTCTGCCTTTTTAGATCCCATAGCAACAAGTAGAATTTGTTTCGCTTTCATAATACTTCCAATTCCCATTGTAATCGCATGAGTCGGCACATCTTCTTCATTTTCAAAGAAGCGAAGGTTTGCTTGGCGTGTAGATTCTGTTAATTCTACAATGTTAGTTGGAGAATTAAATGGTGTTCCTGGCTCATTAAATCCGATGTGACCGTTTTCACCGATTCCAAGAATCTGTAAGTCAACTGGGTTAGCTACTAGAATGCCTTCATAACGCTTGCACTCTTCCTCTAAATCACTTGCCATCCCATTCGGTACATAAGTTTGTTTAAATGGAAGATGATCAAACAACTGTTCTTGCATGAAATAGTGATAGCTGTTTTTATCTTCGTGTGGTAAATTTACGTACTCATCTAAGTTTACAGTGGTTGCATGACTTGTATCAAGTTTATTTTTTCGCATTTCTGCATAAATACCTAATGGAGAGCTTCCTGTAGCCATTCCTAAAGTTGGATTTTCTTTTGATTTTACAACCTCTTTAATTAACTTATAACCTGCTTCTGCTAATTCTTCTGGAGTTTTTACAACAAGAATATTCATCTAATTACTTCCCTTCCTTCATATGAATTCCTAAACGAACCGTATCATATACATGTAATTCTTCAGTCATAACAACAAAGTCTGCATCTTTACCTACCGCTAACGCGCCTTTATTATTTAATCCAAATTCTTCTGCTTGGTTAACTGATGTCATTAACACTGCCTCCTCGATTGAACATCCTGTAAATTCAATTACATTTCGGAAAGCTTGATCCATTTTTAAAATACTACCAGCTAACGTTCCATCTTCTAATCGGGCACTGCCATCTTTTACATGTACTGGCTGTCCGCCAAGCTCATATAATCCTTCTTCAAGACCTTTTGCACGCATTGCATCTGTAATGACACTTACTTTTTTCGGTCCTTTTAATTTATATGCTAATTTCACCATATCAGGGTGAATGTGAATACCATCTGTAATTACTTCAACCATTACATCTGGATTTAATAACACATGACCAACAACTCCTGGTTCACGATGATGTAATCCACGCATTTGATTGTATAAATGTGTTGCATGTGTAATTTTTCTATTTTTCAGTTGTGCATCAATTGCATCTGTATGCCCCATTGTGCCAACAACACCTGTTTCAGCAAGATACTGTTCAAACTCTAACGCACCTTCTTCTTCCGGTGCATATGTTACTAATTTAATTAAATTACCGCTTGCTTCCTGCCATTGTTTAAATTGCTCGATACTCGCAGGAACGATATGTTCAAGTGGTTGTGCACCCGCACGTTTTTTTGAAACATATGGTCCTTCTAAGTGAATATATTCGAAATGTGCTCCTTTGTCTTTCGCTTCCTTCGCAGCACTTAGCGCCGCTTCAATCGCTTCTGGAGCTTGTGTCATTGTTGTTGGGAAGTAAGTTGTAACTCCTTCTTTTAACATTTCTTTACCAAGAGTTACTAATCCATCGCTATTTGCATCCATCGCATCAATATCGTATCCACCATGAATATGAACATCAATCATACCTGGAATTACAATCTTTCCTGCCACATCTAACACAGTTTCATTTTCTTGTGATACATATTGAGCCATCAAACCAATTTCTTTAACTGTTTCTGTGTAACGAATAAATCCGTTTTCCACTACTTCTTTACCTGTATAAATTTCGGCATTGATGACAACTTGCGTTTTCATTTTCATCGACCCTTTCCCATGAAATACCTACTTATTATTATTACCTTATTCGCCTAATTCCATCTTAATATACACACAAGTAGTTGTCTATACATTCTAATGAAATTTCCTCTTCGTTCAGCGAAAAAAGGAAATTGATTTCTTTTTCATTCTAATATATATTATCCATTTTTACCAAAATGGATAATAACCTCTTATATAATTAGTTACTTAAGTAATGGCATAAGACCGCTTGCCCCCATAGTAATATGTTCACCATCTGTTTCTATTTCCACAGTTCGCTTGTTTGTTCCATATATCATTATACCACGCTGTTTTAATCGTCTTACTACACTCTGATGAGGATGCCCATACGGATTTCTACTCCCGTACGAAAGAATAGCGAATTGTGGATCTACTTTTTTTAAGAATGTTTCACTCGTTGAAGTATACGAGCCATGATGCCCAACTTTTAATACATCTGCATGTACATCAAATTGCTTTAATATTTCATTTTCCGTCCGTATATCAGCATCACCCATTAATAAAAAGTCCGCTTTACCATATCGAATCTTTAACACAATTGAGGACTCGTTATTCTCGTCTTTCGATTTACCATTGTTTAATACTTGTATAGAAACATGTGGATCTAACGGTATATATTGTCCTTCCTTCACTGAAATGAAAGGTATGCCCCTTTTTTTAATATTATTCCGATACGTATGATAAGTAAATGAACTATATGTTTTTCCACTATCTAATACGAGTGAAACCGGCATTTGTTCTACAATTGGAATAAGCCCCCCTATATGGTCCATATCAGGATGAGTACTTACAATCACATCTAAATGATTAATTCCTTTTTCAATTAGTTTTTGAATAATAACCTCTCCTGCTTCATAAGGGCCCCCATCTATTAACATCGTTTGACCATTTGGCAATGTAATAAGTGTCGCATCACCTTGTCCAACTTTTAAAAAACTCACTTTCATTTTACCAAAATGTTGCCGATGCATATGTATAGAAGACGCAGTATGAATAGACATCATATATCTTTTAGCCGATGCGCTGTTTAACGAAAAACATAATAAAACAGAAACCAACAATAGAATACTCCGTACACCTTTCATAACTCGTCTCCTTTTTTCATTTAGTATGGCACGCTCTGTAATTGATATACAAAAAAAGCTTAGCAAAATGCTAAGCTTTTATTTTGATAATTCCTGTAAAGAACCAAAGAATAAATCTGCTTCATTCATTTGTTCATTTTCTTCCGAAAGAGGTGGTAAATCATCTAATGTTTTCAATCCAAACGTATCTAAAAATTCTTTCGTCGTTCCGTATAAAATAGGGCGCCCTGGTCCTTCCGCTCTTCCCGTTTCTTTTATAAGTAAGTGTGAAACTAACGTTTGTAATGCCTTGTCCGTTTTCACACCTCTAATCTCTTCCATTTCTGTCCTTGTAATCGGTTGACGGTACGCAACGATTGCCAACGTTTCAAGAGCTGCTTGAGAAAGTGAAGCCGCGGTTGGAGTATCTATTAATTTTTGATAGTACGAAGCATGTTCTTTCTTTGTTGCAAAACGATACACTTTTGCATATTGTACAATTTGCAAACCGCGATTCGATCCTTCGCATTCTTTTTGCATTTCCTCTATACTGTTTATTACTTCTTCCACTTCAACTTCCAGAACTTTAGCTATCTGTTCCGGATAAATCCCTTCGTCACCTGCAACAAATAAAAGCCCTTCAATAATCGATTTTTGTTCTTTTCTATCCATTTTACGAACTCCTTCCTCCTATTTCCCATAAAAAACACACATAAAAAAACCGAATCACAGTAAATGCGTTCGGTTCAATATTTCTTCTCTCGTTCCAAACGATACATTAAAACCTAACATGAGATAAAATATTTCTATCCCATCTTCACATCAACTCTATACGGATTTATTAGAGCTTGATACGAAAATTTCATCAAAATTATGTTCCTGCTCAATTATGATTTGTTGATTTTTCATTAGCTCAAGAACCGCTAAAAATGTTACAACCATTATTTCACGTTCTTCATCAGCAAACAAATCATAAAAGCTTTGACGACCGCCTCTTACTTCTAACTGTTGTAGAATATCAGTCATTCGCTGTGCAATTGGTATTTCTTGGCGAGTAATTCGCGTTGTTACGGGGGTTTTTGCTTTTTTACGACGCATTAGCTTTTGAAATGCCGCTAACATATCATATAACGTAACATCAAGAGGTAAGCTTGTCTCCTCTTCTTGTTGAAATGATGTAAAATCAATTGGCGGACGTGTATATAGCTGTGCTCTTTCTTGTTCTCTTTCTTTTAACTCAGTAGCAACTTGCTTATATTTCTTATATTCAATTAACCTCTCCATCAACTCTTGACGAGGATCATCTATAAAGTCTTCACCGTTATCAGGTACATCTTCTTCTTGTTTCGGTAACAACATTTTACTTTTAATTTGTAATAACGTTGCAGCCATTACTAAATACTCACTGGCAACATCTAATTGTAATTCTTTCATCGTATGGACATAAGATAGATATTGCTCTGTAATTTTCGCTACAGGAATATTATATATATCAATTTCGTAACGATTTATTAAGTGTAACAATAGATCTAAAGGCCCTTCAAAAGCCTCTACTTTAAAATTATACTGCACAAAGCATCCCACCACATTTTTTCTATAACACCATAAGTATAGAGCATACTCATGTTCTATCCAACCTTTTTAAGAAATTTAATTAAAAATAGACCTATGCCCATGTCATAATGCCCACCGCTTCATATGATAACAATGTAGTAAGAACAATGTAGGAGGTCAAAAAACTATGGGTCACGTTGATTGCGGTTTTAGCGGTGGGTTCGCATTACTTGTTGTACTGTTCATTTTACTAATCATTGTAGGAGCAGCTTGCTTCTGCTAATAGGACGCAATAAAGCGACTAGGGATATTTCCCTAGTCGCTTATTGTTAATATTTCTATGATAAACTGTACATATAACCGTTAGACAGGAGCGAATAAAATGTATCCTACCGAGTACATACAATTTTTAATTCATTTTCACGGAGACTATGATTATTTTGAATGTCATGAAATATTAGAAGAGTATTGGAAATTAAAACCTAGAGGAGAACGCGACAATTACTTAGTCGGTCTCATTCAAATTGCTGTTTCCTTATACCATCACAGACGATCCAACTGGAATGGTGCAGAGAAGATGATAAAAAGCGCAATAGCACTTTTAGAAAAGAACAGTACATCTTTACATCAATTAGGAATAGATCATAAACAACTTATGTTCTTATTAAATGAAAGATTACACTCTATCCACAAAAAGGAAATTTTTGCGCCATTATTTTTACCCTTATTAGACGTATCGTTAGAAAAACAATGCATACAGTTATGTAAGAAACAAAACCTCTCTTGGAAAGATGTGAACGTCATTCCTGGTGAATACATCATAAGTAAGCACACATTGCGTGATCGAACAGAAGTCATTTCTGAGCGACACGAGCAACTACAAAAAAGAAAGCAGAGATAATAAACTACTTATCCCTGCTTTCATGAATGTATATTTTGTTCAAGCTCTTTACACTTTTTGCAAAAACTTGCTGTTTGCTCATTTCCGCAAATTGTAAACTCAAGAAATTTACTCTTAAGCTCTTGAACCATCTTCGTCCCAATCCCCATATGACGGTGAGACGGATTCACGCTCAAATGCTGAATTTCCAATACCTGATCTTCTTTTTTTATAATCCCCATTATCCCAACAAAATCTTCATTTTGTTTCCACAAATACAATTGCCAATCCTCTTTCGCTTCATATTCTTTCATTGTCAATTGTAATGTTTTTACATCTTTTTCAGTTGGCATAAATGAAAGAAGCCCCATTGCAATTTTTTCATAACTTTTTTTAAAACGAATTAACATAACCCTTATCCCTTCTTACAAAAGTTACAAACTATTTATCCCCTCAATCACTCTTTTCATATCACATTCATTCTACAATATTTTTACCAGAGTGAGAAGGGGCTGAAACAACTTGATAATCATACAAAGCGTTAAGAAGAAAGTCAAATATATGTTTCCACGCTATTTCTTTCTATTACACCGCTCAAAAAAGAGACAATACTATATAGGAACTAAAAGGAAAATCCCTTTCTCATCACATTTCACTTATTAACCACTTTTGAACAAAGTAGTTCTACCAAAAGCAATATGTTAAGAGAAATACATTTATTGAAGCATATAATTCGTACTCCATCCTATGTATTTTGTTAAAAGTTTGTTCTCATGAACAATATAATTTAACGTTAGTAGCCGTCCTATTTGTGTCATATACTTTAAAATATATACCAATCCCTGTTTATAGGAAATAAAAAAAGAGAGCAAAATCGCTCTCTTTTTCTCATAACTTATTCTTCCCAAACTTTAACTTCTTTCATTACATCGCCTTGACGCATGTTTAATACTGTTTCAATACCGCTTGTTGCTTTACCGAATACAGTATGTACGCCATCTAAATGCGGTTGTGGCTCATGAACAACAAAGAATTGGCTACCACCTGTATTACGGCCAGCATGTGCCATAGAAAGTGAGCCAACAAGATGTCTATGAGGATTTCCATCAGTTTCACATGGGATAGAGTAACCTGGGCCACCTGCACCTGTGCCTGTTGGGTCTCCACCTTGGCTTACGAAGCCAGGAATAACGCGGTGGAATGTCACACCATCATAAAATCCTTGCTCTGCTAATTTTTTAAAGTTTTCTACTGTTTTTGGTGCCTCTTCTGGGAAAAATTCTAAATCGATTTTTTCGCCATTTTCCATTAATATGTATCCTAAAGTTTTCATATGTATATGTCTCCTTTCAACTATCTCAGCACTATATTACCATATTCATGACGAGAAACAAAAAGAATCCGACAATCTGCATGCTTCTTTTTTGAAATGTGGAAGAAGCTAGGTGACAAATAAGAAAAATATACTATAATAACTGTGTTGCCCGAAAATTTAAGAAAGAGAAAGGGAGCGATTTTTCGTGAAAACGAAATTACTAGCTCTGCTATTAGCTGTAGCCGTATTTATTATGCCAACAGCTTCATTTGCAGACATCATTGAGGGAGAATCAATTGTTACACTAGGAGAAAACTTATCTGAACAACAGAAACAAGATCTTTTGAAAGAAATGAAAGCACCAAAAGATGCACAAATTATTACTGTATCTAATGCGGAAGAACATAAATTTCTAGAGGGCATCGTTCCAAAAGCGCAAATTGGTACGAGAGCAATTTCCTCTTCTATGATTACATACACAAAACCAGGGTCAGGTCTCATTGTACGCTCAAAAAACATTAATTCGATAACAGATGCAATGTACACAAATGCACTTATTACAGCAGGTGTGAAAGATGCAGAGATTCAAATTACTGCACCATTTAAAGTTTCAGGAACTGCTGCTTTAACAGGTTTAATGAAGGCCTATGAAACAACATCAAACAAAGCCATTCCTGAAGAAGTAAAAAAAGTAGCCAATGAAGAAATGGTACAAACAGCCCAGCTTGGTGATAAAATCGGCGAAGAAAAAGCAGTTCAACTTGTTGCAAAAATTAAAGAAGAAATTGCAAAAGAACAGCCAAAAACCACTGAAGATTTACGTTCATTAATTAAAAAAATTGCTGATCAACTTGGCATTACATTAACAGATGAACAGTTGGATAACTTAGTATCGTTATTTGATAAAATGAAAAATCTTAATATCGATTGGAACCAAGTTGGTAGCCAATTAGAAAAAGCAAAAGACCATGTGTCTGCCTTCTTAGGATCTGAAGAAGGGCAAAGTTTCCTAGATAAAGTAAAAGATTTCTTCTCTAGTATCATTGATTTCGTTAAATCTTTATTCAAGTAAAAAAGAAGCTCGCCAGTGACGAGCTTCTTTTTTATACAAGTAACGGTAATTTCATAATAGCTTCTTCAACCGAACGGACAACATGATTTGCTTTCTCCTTCACATACGGATGAGCATGATGGAGGGTGAAGGAGTGCGGGGTTACTTCAAACATAGAAATATCATTGAAAGAATCTCCAATACATGCAACTTCATTTGCTTCAATTTGTAAATGTTCCATTAATCGCTTCAGAGCGCTTCCTTTACTTACACCTCTTGGCATAATGTCAACATATCGCTTACCCGATATAAAGACTTCTGCTTCGCTATGAAATGTATCTCTCAACTCTTGATCTAATGCTACAATTTTTTCTTCTTCGCCAAAAACAAATAATTTCGCAGGATGTACAGTCTTCCCAAATTCCTCTTCTAACTCTTCTATTTCAGCAATATGCACTCCCATATACTCTTCAAAAGTATGGTGATGTTCATTCTTCCTTTTTGTATATCGCTGCTCATTTGCACAAACAATATCTGCTAGTCCCTTTTTATGTATATATCGATATATTTCCTGGGCAACCCCATCTTCAAAACTCGATTCATGAAATACTTTTCCATCCGGTAGTATCATTGTCGCTCCATTTAAACTAGTTGTGTAATACGGGAACGAAAACCTTTTTACCGCCTCATCAATTCGGTGAGTAAAACGGCCAGAGGCAAAACAAATATTTGTCCCGTTTTCAGCTAGCCAACAAAGCGCTCGTTCATCTTCTTTTTGCATATCATTCATATTGTAAACGAGTGTATCATCTAAATCACTTACAAATAGTTTAATCATGTCCTCTTCCCCTTCCATACACAATATCTACTCTAATTGTACAAAAAAAATGTTTGATTTTTGTTAAAAAAACAATAAATTTTCAATAAAAAATAAGCGGAGCATAATCCCGCTTATTTTTGTCTTCGCACATTTTGAGGTCTTACAATACTTGGACGCACTTTTAAACTAGACATAGTTGGACGGAGTAAAATTTTCGTTAACGCGCCCCAATCAAACGGTAAAAACGGCCATAAATACGGTGTTTGCAAGCTTTTTATAGATGTTAAAAATAGAATCAATATCGTCATTCCAATGACAAATCCCATTTCATGAAATATACCCGTCAAAATAATAACAAATAATTTTCCAATCTTATTCCCAAGCCCCAACTCATAACTTGGCGTAGCAAATGATCCAATCATAGAAACCGCTACATACAAAATAACTTCTGGTACAAACAAACCTACATCAATTGCAATTTGGCCAATTAATATGGCAGAAATTAATCCTGCTGCAGACGACAATGATGTCGGTGTATGAATAGCAGCCATCCTTAAAAATTCGAGTCCGATTTCCGCCATCAAAACTTGTAATAAAATTGGTAAATGTGTCATCTTATTCGGTCCAATGAAAGCAAGGCTTTCAGGCAAAAGAGTTGGATCAAATACAAAGACTAACCAAAACGGCAATAAGAATAACGAAAATATAACACCTAAAAAACGTACCCAACGTAAAAATGTACCTACAGCGGGATTTTGTCTAAACTCCTCTGCATGCTGTAAATGGTGGAAATATGTTGTTGGCGTAATCATAACACTTGGTGATGTATCAACGAGCACTAGCACGTGTCCTTCTAATAGATGATTTGCTGCTACATCCGGCCTTTCTGTATATCGAATAAGCGGGAAGGGATTATAGCTTTGCTTGACTACAAATTCTTCTACTGTTTTATCCGCCATCGTAATCCCGTCTACATCAATGTTATTTAATTCTTGTTTTATAATCTTTACTAAATCTGGGTTTGCAACATCTTGTACATATGTAATGCAAATATCCGTTTGCGATCTATCCCCTACTCGAATCATTTCATTTCGAAGACGTGGATCGCGTATCCTTCTACGAATTAACGCTGTATTTACAACGATATTTTCAACAAATCCATCCCTTGCACCGCGCACTACCTTTTCTGTATCTGGTTCTGTCGGTGTCCGCCCTGGATAACTACGAACATCTATTGCGAACGCTTCCGTTTCACCTTCCACAAATATAACAATGAGTCCTGATAATACTTGGAGCATTACATCATCCATCGTTTTTACTTTACTTACTTGTTGATGAATTAAACGATTCTCTAAAAGCTTTACTGTATCTTCTTCTACATCCCTTATTTCATTTGTATCCACCGCTTCTTCTAAAATAGGGATAATATAATTCGTATCACAAAGTCCATTTACAAATAACACACCAATTTCTTTATTTAAAATTTGAAATTTACGAATACCAACATCGTATGTAACACCTAGTCCAACTGTTTGCTTTAAGTAATTTTCATTATCACTTAAAAAAGATGAAATCGGGATATTCACTTTTTTAGGCTTCGTCATAAAACCCACTCCTTTCCAAAATTAATTGAATCGCTTTTCTAGTAATAGGTGATCCTCTCTCCCATTCATCATTTCCACACATCTTGCCAATATCACCGACCCCCACAATGACAGGAACATTCAGATCATCTAAACAATAAATCGTATCCCCACTAATCCTGCCAATGTCACCATCTGGGAGTCCAAATTTATCAACGCCATATTCTGTCAAATTCCCATTCCGATCTACACTTACATCTACACGCGCCCATTCCCAATGATGTGTATTAGATGCTACCGCTAAAATACCCAGTACATCAACTTGTTTATGTGTTGCGACATACTTTAACGCCTTTTCACCAGATCCTTCTCCTATAAATCCGCTGTCATCAAACATGACAAATACAGGGTCATATGGCGTTTGCATAATAAGCTCAACAACTTTCTTCCCTGTCAATTTGGTCGGATTACTTTGCGATGCTGAAATACACCTTCCCCCAAATTCCTTTGTTAACAGCTCAATTGTCCGCTTTGCATATTCATCTCCATCTGTGACCAAAACAACCCTTCGTCTCATTTGATTTATCCTTTCGGTTTACATATAAGTGCAACAAAAAATGAAAATAATATCGCTGCTGAAATCCCCGCAGATGTTAAGCTAAACATACCGATTCCAATTCCTAAATATCCATGTTTTTCTGCCGCATGCATTGCCCCATGCAATAGTGAGTGTCCAAAACTTGTAATAGGGACTGTTGCCCCAGCACCTGCAAATTTTATAAGCTTATCGTACAATCCGAATCCGTCTAAAATAGCTCCGGCGACTACAAAAGTTGCCATTAAATGTGCCGGTGTTAACTTTGCGAAATCTAGCAGCACTTGTCCAATTACACAAATAGCTCCTCCTACAAGAAATGCATATACAAAATCCACAATTCACTCTCCTTTAACGCTTTCAAACACAACACCATGTGCAATCGTTGGAATCGTTTCCTTCTGTTGCATCATCATGGGGCTTAATAGAGCTCCAGTTGCAACGACAAAAATTCTTTGTAAATTCCCTTTTTGCAGTTCACGCAATAAATGGCCGTATGTTACAACAGCTGAACAAGCACAACCACTGCCCCCTGCAAACACTTCTTCTTGATTCGAATTGTAAATCATTAATCCACAATCGTTGTATACATGCCCAAGATCATACCCTTCCTCAAGTAAAAGTTGTTTCGCAATTGGTGTCCCAACAGCTGATAAATCACCAGTAACAATAAGGTCATAATCAGCTGCACTTCTTCCCAAATCTTCAAAATGCTGTTGAATTGTATGAGCAGCAGCTGGTGCCATCGCTGATCCCATATC
Organism: Bacillus sp. SIMBA_074; assembly: GCF_046534555.1. Classification (NCBI taxonomy): domain Bacteria; kingdom Bacillati; phylum Bacillota; class Bacilli; order Caryophanales; family Bacillaceae; genus Bacillus; species Bacillus sp. SIMBA_074. The sequence continues at coordinate 48,510 of NZ_JAWRYM010000003.1, forward strand.
TAAAGGATTAGCAATTCCTAAATCTTGTACTTTGCCGATTGTTGCTGCTGTTATTTTAATTGCACTCTCCTCATTGCTAATCAATATTGACCCTGCTCCAGTAACAGTTGAGTTTGCTGTCTCTGGCTTTTGTCCTCCGTATTCTGTTGGGTAACGAAATTGTCTTTCAGCCGTCGCATTATGACTACTTACTGTCGCTAAGACACGATTCGCAAATCCACCATCTATAAATGCTGATCCAACCGCCAAAGTTTCCATTGACGTCGCACAAGCACTGAACATCCCTAAAAAAGGAATACCACAATCTCGAGCAACGTAATTTGCTGTCACTGTTTGGTTTAATAGATCACCTGCTAAAAAGAAATCAATTTGTGATGGTTTTATATTTCCTTTTTGCAGTGCTTGTTGAATCGAGTCTGACATTAACCTTCGTTCAGCAAGTTCCCAGTTTTCCTCTCCGCAATGTAAGTCAGAATATGAAATATCAAAATCCTTTCCAAGAGGGCCTTCAGCTTCTTTCGGACCGACAGCAGTACCAGTTGCATTCACGAAAATATCATTTTGAAATACCCACGTTTGTTTTCCTGTCAATCTCATACCCACCCCTCCTTTAAGACATTAAAATTTGAAATGTATATCTTATTAATCCGATAATGTATGCACCGACGACTCCAAACACAATGACACTTCCTGCAAGCTTAAACATGTTAGTAGCGACTCCTAGAACAATCCCTTCACTCCTATGTTCTAGTGCGGCACTCGCCATAGAATTCGCAAATCCAGTAACTGGTACTGCTGATCCCGCTCCAGAAAACTGCCCAATTTTATCATATACACCACACCCTGTTAAAATCGCTGATAGTAAAACAAGAGTTGCAACTGTCGGATTTCCTGCCTCTTGTTCACTAAAGTGAAAATAATGTATATAAAATTTCATCAATATTTCTCCGACTGTACAAATGAGCCCACCTACAAGAAATGCCTTCACACAATTTAGCAAATAGTTTGGCTTTGGATGGTACTCCTTCACTTTATTTATGTAATCATCTTTCAGTTTTCGCCTTGTCATATATATTGCCTCCTACTTTACGAAATAAATCCAGTGAAACAATGAGCCTATTACTTTTCCAAGTACAAGAGCAACGAGTAAAACAACAATTTTCCCCTCTACCCCGACTCGTTTCGCTAAAATAGGTAAAACATTTAATACTTCTGTTAATGCCGCAGCAAGCATTCCAATGAATGTGCCACAAAATAACCCTAATATTACAAGCCAATATTGCGATGTTTGAAATGTAATGTTTTTCAAACTACACCAAGCCCCAGTTAAAGTACCCGCAATGACAGCCCACTCAAAATATTGAATATGCTTTCCACTTCTCGTTAATTGAGCTAAGCGCGGGATAATACCGAGAACAGCTAAAAAGGCAACATATCCGCTACCTACTGCAATCCCGCCAGCTAAACCAATTAATATAACAAACCCACATTCAATCATCGGCAAGTTGTTTCGTGTTATCCTTGTTTTCATTAACAATTACATATTGATCAAGCGACTGCTGATATTGAAACATCTCAACTTCTAACGGACTAGGCTCTTCATTAATTCGCTTTTGAAATACATGATTAAAAAATAAAACCATACCTAATCCAAGACCTACTGAATATGGAACTTGAAATAATAGTGGTTGCTCCTTAAACTCTCCAGTAATCATGTAATATAACCGTTGATGTACTTGTTGCATACTTACATCCTCATGGAAATAAATTATTGCAAGGGCCGCTCCAATGAAAAGTAACAACCATACAAGTCCAAAGAAAATTGGGGGTACTTTCTTTTTTTCATATATAATTTCAACAAGAGTTTGTCCAGAACCCAGTAAATTAATTTGTACATGAGATGCTTTTTGTTGAATAATCTCAATTACTTTCATGACATCAATTACAACATGCGTCTTATCATGTGCTGTTATTTTGTAGACTATCTCATTTTGTAACGACTCAACTACAAAAGAATCTCCGGCAAGTTGAGCAACATCGCTCAGCTTTACTTCATACGTAGAAGACACTTTTAAGCGATTGCGCATTTTAATATAAATTGTTCCTTCCAATTTCCATTCACCCCTTCACTCTTCCTCGTAGTTGTAGTATGGTTATTGAATTTTTTTCTAATACAATTTTTTCATAAAAAAACATCTGTACCGCTTCGGTACAGATGTTTTTTAGTTTATGCCTTTTTCTTAAATAAATTTGCAATACTTAATGCAAGTCCTCCCCAAATGACTACCATACCTATAACCATCATCATAATCGCTGATCCACTCATCATGAAACACCTCGGTCCTTCCATTCTTTTTCAAGCTGGACAGAGTCTGAATGTATTTGTGCATTCCATTTCTTCAGACTAATGACTAGTGCAACTATAAGAAACGCTGCCGCTATCGACCAACCATACGTTACAACAAACTCTGTTGGATAACCTCCGTAGTTCTTTTTAATGTTTTGGATTGTACCATCAATTAACATATACCCTAACATAAGTGGAGTAATAACGAGTAAACTCACTCTCCAAAACGTTCCTAACTTTATATCAGATACAAAGTTTGCATGATTTTGATAAACTGGTAAACGGCGCAAGATTAATCCTATTGTAACTACTTCAACGAGTGCAATTGTAATCAATCCAAAATTGTTAGCGAAGTAATCAACAACATCTAGGAACATAAGTCCACCACGTGTTGCAAAAACAAGAGAAACTAATACTAATAGCGTTCCCATAATTCCAATCGTCTTTTGACGACTCAAGCTGAATTTTTCAGATACAGCGGCAAAGCATACTTCTGCAAGTGAAATGAGTGATGTAATTCCAGCAACAGTTAGAGATAAGAAGAATAATACACCAAATAACGGCGACATCGGTAACTCATTAATAATTTGCGGGAATACTACAAATGCAAGTCCTACACCAGCACTAGCTACTTTATCAACCGGTACCCCCATGTTATTCGCCATAAATCCAAGAGCTGCAAAGACACCAATACCTGCCAATAATTCAAATCCTGAATTTGCAAATCCTGTAATAAAAGCATTATTTGTTGTATCTGAGTTTTTCGGTAAATAACTAGAATACGTAATCATAATTCCGAATGCTAAAGATAAACTAAAGAAAATTTGACCGTAAGCAGCAAGCCATACTTTCCCATCAAAAATACGACTCCAATCTGGTTTAAAAAATGCATCTAGCCCCTGCATCGCACCTTCCATCGTCACTGCACGAACAACGATAATAAGGAACATAACAACTAGTAAAGGAATAAAAATACGGTTAACAACTTCGATTCCTTTTTTAACTCCTTTAAACGCAACACCAAGCACAATAATCCAAACGAGAGCTAACGGAATTAATACTTCTGGTACGAGCCCCCCGAATTGTCCTGGCTTATCTGCAACATGTAAATATTCTTTAAATAAAAATGATTGCGTGTCTTTCCCCCATGCTCCAGTAATTGCAAAGTACGTATACGAAATAGACCAAGCAATGATTACAGCGTAATATGTTGAAACAATAAATGTCACACACATTTGCCACCATCCAATAAATTCAGCACGTCGATGAATACGGAAGAATGTAAGTGGCGCCGAACCACGATGACGATGCCCAAGAGCAAACTCGAAAGCTAACAATGAAATACCCGTCGTTAATAATGCAAATAAGTACGGTAAAAAGAATGCGCCTCCCCCGTTTTCATACGCTGTATAAGGAAAACGCCATATATTCCCTAGTCCAACAGCGGAACCGATTGCTGCAAAAATAAATCCAGCCCTGGTTCCCCATTGTTGCCTCGTTTCCATGTTTCCTTCCCCCTTTGTGACAAGTTCATACTTGGATTATAGTTTAAATTAACTAAATTATCAATAAATTCTGTAAATTTTTTATCGATAGTTGGAATCTTCTCCTTTTCGTGACAATAAAAAAAGATCGAATAGATAGCTATTCATCTATTCGATCTTTCATCTGTTTTAATATTTTCTTTTCAAGTCTTGAAACTTGTACTTGCGAAATGCCTATGCGCTCCGCTACTTCTGATTGGGTTTGGTCTTTATAATAGCGCAAATACACAATTAGCCTTTCTCGTTCATCCAATTCTCTAATTGCTTCTTTTAAAGCAATTTTATCAAACCATTTCGTTTCCGATTGATCTGCAATTTGATCTAAAATAGTAATTGGATCTCCGTCGTTTTCATACACAGTTTCATGTATCGACGAAGGAGCACGACTCGCTTCTTGCGCCAGAACAACTTCTTCCGGCGTTAGTTCAAGAGCCTGTGCTACCTCATTAATCGTTGGAGCCCTTCCAAATTCTTTCGAAAGCTCGTCTCTCATCTTTCGGACTTTGTTTCCTGTTTCTTTTAAAGATCTACTTACTTTCACTGATCCATCGTCACGTAAAAATCGTTGTATTTCACCGATAATCATTGGAACTGCATATGTTGAAAATTTCACGTCGAAAGATAAATCAAATTTATCTACCGATTTTAAGAGTCCAATACATCCAATTTGAAATAAATCGTCTGGTTCGTATCCTCGATTAAGAAATCGCTGTACAACCGACCATACGAGACGCATATTACTTTGAACGATTGTATCTCTCGCTTGTTGATCTCCATCTTGACTTTTTTGAATTAACGCTTTTAGCTCGTGGTCCTTTAACTGAGGTTTCTTCTTCTCATTTCTGACCTCTATGTCCATTGGCTATTCTCCTTAATTGCATAGAGCGTTACTATTTGATAAGTATTTTGTCAAATGGATTGTTGTCCCGAAAGATTCGTTTGAAATAACTTCTACTTCATCCATAAAATTTTCCATGATAGTAAATCCCATTCCGGAACGCTCTAATTCAGGTTTAGTTGTAAAAAGGGGTTGTCTTGCTTCATCTAAGTTAAAGATACCAATCCCTTCATCTCGAATCGTGAGTTTCACCATCGCTTCTTCCAAAATCACTGAAATATAAACAACACCTTCTGCATTTCCTTCATACCCATGAATAATTGCATTTGTAACCGCTTCTGACACAACTGTTTTAATCTCTGTTAGTTCTTCCATCGTCGGGTCTAATTGCGCAATAAAAGCAGCTACCGTAACACGAGCGAATGATTCATTCTGACTTAACGCTGAAAATTGAAGGTTCATTTCATTTCTCATCTACGCCACCCCCAACGTCGCGAGCGCATGCGCTTCACTTTCTTCTAAACGAACAATTTTGAATAGACCTGACATTTCAAATAAACGTTTAACGGGCGGTGAAATTGCACAGACAACCATCTCTCCACCTAATCCCTTTACATGTTTATATCGGCCTAATATAACGCCTAAACCAGAACTATCCATAAATGTTAAGTTCTCTAGGCTCAAAATAATATGATGAACACCATGTGTCTCAATCATATCTGTGACTTTCGTTCGCAACTCTTCAGCAGTATGATGATCTAACTCGCCCTCTAGCCTCACACATAAGACGTCACGTTTTACTTCTAAATGCATGGAAAGACTCACACGATTTCCTCCTTATGCTCAAACTTTACTCATTAACATAAGATTTTCGTGATATAAAATCAGAATCCTTCCTACTGACAAAAGAAGAACTATTTCGTCATAAAGTGAAACCTTTCAGCAATTATTTCAGTAAATACGAACAGAAAAACATCAAAATTTCCGCCGCTATTTTGATGTTGAAAACATCCCAAAACTTCTTTTAAATAACTCCCACCAGCTCGCTGCCTCAACATCTTCTTTCGCTACAATTGTTTGTTTTAATAAAACATCTTTATCTCTTTTAATAACAAGTGTCCCAAGTGCATCACCTTTTTTAATCGGTGCCTTCACTTTCTTTTCAGCAATCACTTCTTGTTTAACTTTGTCCATATTTTCGCCCTTCTTCATAAGAAGAGACACATTGTCTGACGCAACTAAATCTACTTTTTCTTCCTTACCTTTTCCTACTTGTACAGTCTTAATTTTCTCACCACGTGTATATAATTTCTTTGTCATGTATTGTCCAAATGCATAATCAAGAAGCTTCGTTACTTGATTGTTCCGCTCTTTTGATGTAGGTGCTCCCATTACAACTGAAATAACACGCATACCATTTTTCTCAGCCGATGCCGTTAAACAATATTTCGCTTCTGTCGTAAAGCCTGTTTTCACTCCATCTACTCCAGGATAAAAACGTACTAGCTTATTCGTATTAACAAGCCAAAACTTCTTATCCGTATTTTCACGTAAATAGTCTTCATATTTACCTGTGTATTTTCGAATAAGTGGATACTTCATCAACTCTTTCGCCATAATAGCCATATCATTCGCTGTAGAATAATGATCTTTCGCCGGGAGACCTGTCGGATTTTGAAAATGTGTATTTTTCAATCCTAGATCTTTCGCTTTTTTGTTCATCATATTTACGAAACCTTCTTCTGAACCAGCGATATGCTCAGCTACTGCAACAGATGCATCATTTCCAGATGCAATTGCAATGCCCTTTAACATTTCATTTACAGTCATCTCTTCCCCAGGTTCTAGAAAAATTTGTGATCCGCCCATTGAAGCTGCGTGTTCACTCGCTCTAACTTTATCGTTTAGTTTTAGTTTTCCTTTTTCAACTTGTTCCATAATTAATAGCATTGTCATAATCTTTGTCATACTAGCAGGTGGTAACTTTTCATTCGGATTTTTATCAAACAAAACTTTACCTGTATCTTGCTCAATTACGATCGCTGACGACGCTTGTTCCGCTAACTTCGGCGTGGTTTCTTCTGTTTTTTCCTGCTTCGTTTTCTCAGATTGTGCGAAACTAACTGAAGTACCAGAAAGCAATAACATGAAACAAACAAGTATTCCAAAAACTCGCTTCATGACTAACCCTCCATTCTATATCAAACTTATTTTTTCCAATTTATACATTTTTAATACCATATTTTTCTATTATTTTCAGTTGACAAATAAATTCATTGCCTATATTGTATTAAGTGTATTACACGTAGTAGTACACTTAATACTCATTAGGAAGGAGACATTGCTCTTGCATATTCAACTTGATCCAAGAAGCAACACTCCGATATGGGAACAAATTGTTCAAAATATAAAAGAGCTCGTACTAAAAAATATGTTAGCTCCAAGTGATAAACTTCCTTCTGTACGCGAGCTTGCTTCTTTGCTCGTTATAAATCCAAATACAGTAAGTAAAGCTTATCAAGAATTAGAGCGACAAGGGATTATTGAAACATTACGAGGAAAAGGAACATTTGTAGCCCAATCGATTACCCCAACATTAGACGAAAGGAAAATCGCTATGGTTGAAAAGCAATTTCATCAATTATTACTAGAAGCCTCTTATCTTGGGATTACGAAAGATAAAATTCACGATTGGATAGATTCATACTATAAAGAGATTGGAGGAAATACAGATGTTGAAAGTGACAAACTTGAAGAAAACAATTGATAACCAAACGATTTTAGACGATGTTTCTTTCACATTACAAAAAGGTAGTATCGTCGGATTGCTCGGAAGAAATGGCGCAGGGAAAACAACTTTATTACGAACGATGGTCGGCATTTTAGACCCCGATGAAGGAACTGTTACATATGATAATACAGATATTCATATGCATCCTGAAATTAAACAAAAAGTTGTATACGTTCCAGACTCTACTAACATACTGAACGGATATACAGTGAAGGAAATCGTAAAGTTTTATAAAGCGGTTTATACAGCATTTGATGAACAGTATTTTTATGGAATATTAGAACGTTTTAATTTACCAAACAAACGTATTCGTAGTTACTCAAAAGGAATGAAAGCACTGCTTGCGATCATTTTAGCTTTCGCTGCAAAAGCAGAATATGTCATTTTAGATGAACCGACAAACGGACTTGATCCTATCGTTAAAAGACAGATTCTACAATTTCTCGTTGAAGAAGTAGCAGAAAAAGAAATTACAATTTTCATCTCCACTCACCATTTAGATGAAGTTGAAAAAATTGCCGATACAATCATTATTTTAAAAGGACATACAGTAGATTCTATTACATCACTAGATGATGCAAAATCACGATTTGCCAAAATACAAGTTGCTTATGAACGTTCATTACCTCAAAAACTAGAAAACTTAAGCAATATTAAAATATTAAACCAAACAGGAAAAGTATATACAATCTTAATTGAGGAAAATGTGGCTACAACACTGGAGAAGTTTTATAAAGAGCAACCAATACTCATTGAAGAATTATCAATGTCACTTGAAGATGTCTTCGTTACGACACTTGAGGAGGATGGGTATGTTTCATAAGGCGTTGTGGATGTGGAATTGGAAGCGCGGGAAATATGCTGTTTTACTCTTTTTCTTGAGTACACTTTATATTTTATCTTTCGGATACTATAAAGCAGCTCAGCAACAACTTGCTAATTATTATAAATTGCATGAAAAGGGAACATTCTATTACTATTATTCTTTTTGGTCAAATACAAGTAATAGTTTTTGGCTAACTATTCTTATTATTTGCTTAGCTTGTCTATTAATAGGATGGGAACGTAGCAACCAATCTAACACTCTACTTATGACAATGCCATTTACAAGAAAAGATATTTTCTTCTCCAAATGGACTTTCGGTTCATTCTGGATTATAGGATCTCTCCTTGTAAACTGGATTCTTATGTACGTTATTTATAGAACAACCATTCATTTTGATTATCAATCATTTAGTCCGTTCCATCGATACTTTCTTTATGCGATTGTTTCTTATGTTGCAGTATATACAGCTGCACTATGCATCGGTACTTTTACTGGAAGCATCGTTTCGCAAGTCGCTTTTTGTATTCCATGGCTATTAATGGGACTTACATTTACGTCATTATTGTACAATTTTACAATAAACTCTTTACATACTACAGATGCTAGAAATACCAACTTGTATCAACAACTTGATGAAATCAATCACAAAACAAATATAGTTGCACCGATATATAATTTTTCAATTTATTACCAATACAATCCAGAATTACGTAAAATAGAAAATGATCCGACTACTTTAAGAAATCCAGCATCTTATACTTATTATTCAGCTAAATCAATGTTAGTCCCTATTTTGTATACAATATTTTACTTACTCCTTGGCACATACTTATATACACGATCACCTAATGAAAACACTCAAAAGATATTTATTTTCCAAAATCATTTACGGATGTGGATATGGGGGACAACCATTTACTTTGCATTACTAGGCGGCTATAAAATAACTCAATTTAGTTTCTTATTTAACTACTATATCGGTTTGTTTCTCGCTGGAATCATTACTTATGTTGTATTATCACGCCTAACAAATTATAAAGTCTTTTAAAGGAGAGATCCTATGTTTCAAAAAGCAATATGGCTAAGAACGTATCAACAAAGTAAATATGTTGTATGGCTGTTTTGGTTCGTTAGCTTCTACAATTTGTCATACAAATACTATATAACATCGATTGAACAAGAATACCTTCTGAAGATGCCAAAAGAAGGGGAATATGTATATCATTACAATTTTGGTTTATCACTTATGGACCCTGTCATCTTTCAAGGTAGCGCACTTATCATTCTGGCCTGTACGTTAATCGGTTGGGAAAGGCAAAATAACTCCATTGATTTCCTTTGGTCTATGCCTTTTAAACGTTCCCACCTTTTTATGACAAAATGGTTGTTTGGTACTTATAACATTGTAGCAGCTGTTAGTATAAACTGGGGACTATTTGCTATTATGAAAAAGTTGACTTTTCATAATAAATATCAAGTATTTTCCCCATTTCATTCTTATTTTATATACATGTTAATTGTATTAATTGCTATTTATACACTTGCCTTGTGTATAGGAACAATAACTGGGAATGTTATTTCGCAAGGATTTCTCACTGCAGCTATATTCATGTTCCCATTATTACTTCCACCACTTATCTCGGGAGTCATCGCTGTTCACTCAAATGTTGACTTTCATGAGAACAATGGCAATATGCATCGTGTTATGGAAAACATACGGATTTCTGGTCCAGTAGAAGAGTTTACTATTCGCTTTAATTACGATCCTCAAAGCGCTTTTACTGATGAGGATGGAGTGCGTCATAATGAACCAAACTTTACAAAAATCCCTTCAGCAAAATTATTGATTGCACCTATCACATATATCATTATTTTATTACCACTCGGTATATATTTATATGTTCGTTCAGTCAATGAGCTAAATGGAAACTTCCTCCTATATCCGAAGTTACAAAAAATAATTATGAGCATTGGTATTTTCGTTATAGGAATAGTTGGTGGTTTAGTCTTAAGTGGAGACAAATCATTACTTAATTTTTACATTGGACTTTTTGGATCAAGCATAATTAGCTATTTTCTTCTATCCAAACTATTGAAATGGAAGTTCTCTTGGAACGCTAAATAAACTCATCATTATCACAATTTTGTACTGGAGGGATTACATGTTTCATAAAGCTTTATGGCTCCATCATTACAAGCAAAGTAAGTACATTCTTTTACTCTTTTCTTGTAGTAGTTTTTGGTTTTTACCTATTAGCTACTTTAATGATTTACAGGTTCAACCAAACGAAGATGGCTATTTCTACTATAGTTTAAATGGGGATACTCTTATCATCCCCTTCATTCCAATTTTCATATTACTCGCCTGTTCATTAATCAGTTGGAAAAGACAAAATCAAACAGACTATCTGTTATTTGCAATGCCATTCACGAGAAAAGAGCTTTTTCTTTCTAAGTGGCTGTTCGGGACAATCGCAATTCTATTCATAATGAGTCTTAATGGCATCTTAATTTATTTCATCCTAAAGATTAATCTTTTTAGCCAATACCAATCTTTCGGGCCAATGCGTACATTATTATGGTATGTTACCATTACATGGATTGCGATTTTTACAATAGCTATTTTTATCGGAACAATTGCTGGGAATGTTATTTCACATAGTATATTAAGCTTAGTTTTCATTATATTACCATCTGGATTAGGCATGTTACTTTTTCATTTTGCTTGGATTCACACAAATGTATCTACAACTGAATTTTCCCTTAAGAAAGCGAATTATGCATCATATATAGAGAATATTGAAGTTTTTGCACCTACTAATAATACTTATATATCTTATACATTTAATCCAAAAGTAAAAGAAGTAGACATTAATAATTTAAAAGAATCAGTTAAGGAGCACCATCAATTTCAACCTATCTGGAAGCTTATCACTCCGATTCTATATATTCTCATCCTTTTACCATTAGGAGTATTTTTATATGATCGGACCCCAAATGAAAATAACGGTAAAATATTATTATTCACTAAACTAAATGGTTTATTTATACCGTGTGTTACAATATGTTTTGCTCTATTAGGAGGCCGGATAACAGGTGGAAAAAGTGATCCGCTATTAAGTTATTACGCTGGGTTCATAATAATAGGACTATTTAGCTATATAATACTTCACTATTTGATAAATAAAAAATTTTTACTTCATACGAAATAACCTCCTCACTAAAAGGAGGTTATTTCACATTCTCTCTCCTATCTCCATACACCCTCTCTTCTTTCATCCCAAATCCATCACCATTTTGCACAATTTGCTCTGTCGGTGCGACTACACTTTCAGCAATTTTCCATTCCCCGCGCTCTTTCAGAAATACTTGTAGAAAATAGTTCATGCCATTTAACTGATATGCATTTTCTTTTTTCACATTATAGTGCACCGCAATGTAGTACACTTGAATGTTTTCTTTTCCTGCTTTTGATACGTATTGCGATAATCTCGGAATATACATAGATGCTTTCTTAAACGGTAATTGCTTCGCTTTAATGAGCGATGAACTTGTTACATTACGTAATGTGTCCTGATTACGAATATTATCGCTATGATGAAATAATACTGCATTTTGCATAGAACGAACCCATAATTTCGAATATAAGACAGTATTATCGTTTTCAATGTACTTTACTTCTTTTTGCACCACTTGAATAGGGGTATCGGCGTACGTAAATGTATTAAAGCAGAAAAGGCTTCCAAGTAAAACGGTAAGTGCCGCAATATATTTCATAATCTTTCCTCCGATCTTTTTAATTAAAGTATCGGAGTTTCAAAATATTTTTATTCAAAAGAAAAAGGATAGGAAAGCTCTCGCTTCCTATCCTCATTTATTATAATACGCGGCCAAATAGTTCTAAAACCATTTCTATCTCTTGGTCGCTCCAACCTTTAAATTTCTCTTTATAATATTCTTTACGCACAGCTTCAAGTTTTTCAGTTACTTCTCGTCCGTTTTCTGTAATTTCTAAGTATACGATACGACGGTCTGAATTTGAACGTTTTCTTTCAACAAATCCTTTTCGCACGAGACGATCTGTTACAGCTGTAATATGACTGGAGGTTACGTTTACTTCACTCGCAATTTGCGAAGCCATCTGTGGACTTTTTAAAAATAACGCACGTAATACAGAGAATTCGTTATATGGCATATGCTCTGAAAAACGTGTATTAATATCATTTTGTAATAAACGTATCATCTTTCGAAATGATGCAGATAAATCTAAAATCAGTGTTTCTCTATTTTCGCTCACTAGCCTCGTCCCTTTTTTATCATATTTACAAATATTATAATCTATAAATACCTATGTTGTATATGCTTTCTTCCCTCAACATTCTCATTTATGTAACTTTTTTCATACGATTTTCTTTTTTGTTCACACATATACATGTAAAAAAGGATGGTGAGCATAAATGCAAAGTGGAATGAATCCGTATTTACATAATATCCGTACGACAAATACTGGTAAAGAAGCTACTATTACTGTACAAGGAGAAGGCATTATAAAAGCAAAACCAAATGTTGTCATATTAACACTGGGCATTCGAACGGATAGTAAAAATGTAAAACAAGCGCAAGAAGAAAATGCAGTGCAATCGAAACAATTGCTTGATGCACTCAAACAGCTAGGTATTGCCGATAAAGATATAGAAACCATTTCTTATACGATTACGCCTCAATACGAATATGTAAATGATAAAGCATTACTACAAGGCTACCGTGTGGAGCATTTGTATGAAATTACCGTTTTAAATGTGCAAAAAGCAGGGGAAGTATATGATATAGCCGTTTCGAATGGTGCAAACGTAGCAAAAGGATTACGTTTTCGAATATCTCATCCAAATAAATATTATGAGCAAGCTCTCATTCAAGCTCTGCAACAAGCAGTAGACAAAGCTCGTACAATTGCGAGTACCTACAATTTAAATATTAATCCTGTTCCCCTCTCATTCGTTGAAGAATCTGTCCAATTACCACGGGAGATCGCATCATATGCTACTTTGCATGCGCAAGCGGCTCCGCCCATTCAATCAGGAGAACTAGAAATCATTTCATCTATCCGGGCAATTTTTACGTATTTATAAATAAATTCATTTATAAGTAACCGTTATCATTTTCGTTGTTGTAAAAACATGATGTTCTGATATAATAAAGGACGGTGAGCTCTTACATAAGAGATATCACGGGTGGGAGAGGGATATGAAAAAGAAGGTTTAACATGAAAGGAATACTTGAAAGAACATTTAAATTAGACTTACACCAAACATCACCAAAACAAGAAGTTTTAGCTGGAGTCACGTCATTTTTCACAATCGTTTATATTATGATTGTAAATGCGTCAATCTTATCAGATGCCGGCATTCCTCTTGAAGCAGGAATTTTGGCAACTGTTTTCAGTTCATTTGTCGGATGTCTACTTATGGCATTTTGGGCAAATGCACCTGCTATTCTTGTCCCTGGTATGGGTGTAAATGCATTCTTCACGTACACTGCTGTGCATACGCTCGGTTTAGCTTGGCAAGAAGCATTGGCAGCTGTTTTTATCGCCGGTATTATTTTTGCAATTGCTGCTTTTACACCAATTGCTCGCGTGCTTTCGGTATCGATTCCAAAGTCATTAAAGGAAGCGATCACTGTCGGTATCGGGTTGTTTTTAGCTTTCATAGGCTTGCAAAAAGGTGGTTTAGTCGTTTCGCATCCTAATACTGCTGTTGCAATGGGGAAATTAAGTAGTCCTGTCGTTCTTGCAACACTACTTACTCTTATTGTGGCACTTGTGCTATTTGTTCGTAACGTACGTGGAAACTTTTTATGGACGATTGCAATTGGAACTGGTATTGCATGGCTGTTTGGTCTTGTTGATACGAGTCAAATGGGAAATAGTTCGTTTTCATTCGCTAATTATGGCGATGTGTTTGGAGCTATGTCATTTGGGAAACTTTCTTCCTTACCATTTTGGATTGCAACATTCTCCTTAAGCATGGTGCTTATTTTTGAGAACATGGGACTACTACACGGTTTATTAGAAGATGATCGTAAATTCCCACGTGCTTACCAAGCAAATGCAATTTCAGCAATGACATGTGGTCTATTTGGCACAAGCCCTACCGTTTCAACAGTAGAGAGTGCCGCAGGTATTACTGCAGGCGGAAAAACAGGTCTGACGTCTATCGTTACAGGGTTGTTATTCTTCGCATCACTGTTTGCGCTTCCGTTTGTCAAAATAATTCCTGATAGTGCCATTGCACCAATCTTAATTATTATTGGCGGTCTGATGATTACAAGCATTCAACAAATTCCTCTGAACGACTTTTCAGAAGGATTTCCAGCGTTTTTAATTATCGTTATGATCCCGCTCACATATAGTATCGCTGATGGCATTGCGTTCGGATTTATTGCTTATCCTATCTTGAAAGTTGCACTTGGAAAGCGTAAAGAAGTCGCACCGTCCATGTATATTATTACATGCTTATTCTTAGCCATGTTCGTATTACACGCTATTGGCTAAGAAAAAAACACCGAGGAAATCCTCGGTGTTTTTTTACTTAAACCAACCTTTTTTATAAAACCAAGCCATCATTCCGCCGCCAATTAATGCCATTAAAATTAAGCAAATAAAATAACTATACTTCCCGCCAAGCTCTGGCATATGTGCGAAGTTCATGCCGTATACCCCTGCAATAAATGTTAACGGCATGAAAATAGTTGAGAAAACAGTTAATGTTTTCATAATATTGTTCATATGGTGGGAATTCAATGAAAAGTAACTATCTCGAATATCTGCCGTCAATTCACGGCTCGCTTCAATCATCTCTGTCAGTTTAAGCAAATGATCATGTATGTCTTTAAAATAAATTTCATGATCGCTTATACCGTAAAAACGAGTTGAATTTAAAATGCGATACAATAAATCACGCATCGGAATAATCGTACGCCTTAGCTTAGATAAATCTGTCCGAATATCAAATACCTCTTCTAGCACACTTCCTGCTGTCTCACCCGTTAAATTATCATCAATTGCATTTAAATGGTCTTCAATGTAATATACAGGTGCGAAATAATCATCTACAATTTGGTCAATAATTGTATGTGCTACATTTAAAGGACTCTTCTTAATACGTTTCTTCTCACCGAGCGTTTTCCATACTCTTTCAATCGCATTATTATGAGAGAAGTGAAAAGAGACTATATATCGATCACTAACAAATAAATCGATTTCATGCGGTTCTAATCCGTCTTCTCCGAATGCATGGAGAACTAAAAAGTTATATCCATCATAAAAATCTACCTTTGGCCTCTGTACATACTCTACACAATCTTCAATTGCAAGGGGATGGAATTTGAAGTGATCTTGTAAAATATATGTATACTCCTCTTTCGTCGGCTTATATAAATCAAGCCAATACCATACGATGTTTTCTTGTCTCGTTTCTTCTAGCGACACATCATATAAAACTTCATTTTTTTTCGTTATTGCACAAATTCTAATCATAATTTCACCCTTTACTATTATAAACAAAAAATAGTAAAAAAAGCCAAGGAGAAATCTCCTCAGCTTTTTTTATTACTTCGTTACAATACCGTGTACTAAAGTTGGTGCATCTACGTGATCTTTAGCGATTTTCATGTTCTCATAAATTTTCGCTTTTACGTCTTCAACATTTTCGCGGTTTGCGTAAATTGTAACAAGAGAGTCACCTTTTTTCACGCTATCGCCTACTTTTTTGCGAAGCATTAGACCAACTGCTAAATCAATTTCAGACTCTTTCGTTGCACGCCCTGCTCCTAAAAGCATTGCTGCTGTTCCGATTTCATCTGCAACGATTTCCGATACGTAACCGTCTTCTTTCGCTTCCACTTCAATTTTAAATTGTGCTTGTGGCAATTTAGAAGGATCATCAACAACAGATGCATCGCCGCCTTGCGCGGATAAGAACGTTTTAAATGATTCTAGCGCTTTACCATTGTTCATTACTTCAATTAACTTTTCACGTGCATCTTCTAAAGATGAAGCTTGTCCAGCAAGGTACACCATCTGACTTCCAAGTGTTAAACATAACTCTTCTAAATCTTTCGGTCCCTTACCTTGTAATGTATCAATTGCTTCTTGTACTTCTAATGCATTACCAATTGCTTCACCAAGCGGCTGACTCATATCAGAAATAACCGCCATCGTATTACGACCAACGTTATTACCGATGCGTACCATTGCTTCTGCTAAACGCTTTGCATCTCCATCCGTTTTCATAAACGCGCCTGCTCCAGTTTTTACATCAAGAACAATTGCATCTGCACCAGCAGCAATTTTCTTACTCATAATTGAGCTAGCGATAAGAGGAATTGAATTTACTGTTGCAGTTACATCACGAAGCGCATATAACTTTTTATCAGCAGGTGTTAAGTTTCCACTTTGACCAATAACAGCGATTTTATTTTCATTTACAAGACGCATGAATTCATCATTTTCAATTTCCACATGGAATCCTGGTACTGCTTCTAATTTATCAATTGTACCACCCGTATGTCCTAGACCTCGTCCAGACATTTTCGCAACTGGTACACCTAAAGCAGCTACTAATGGACCTAATACAAGTGTCGTTGTATCACCAACTCCACCCGTTGAATGCTTATCTACTTTTACCCCTTCAATGGCTGATAAGTCAATTGTATCACCGCTATTTACCATTGCCATCGTTAAATCTGCACGTTCTTGATCATTCATATCTTGGAAGAAAATTGCCATTGCAAATGAACTCATTTGATAATCTGGAATACTACCATTTGTATATCCTTCAACGATAAAGTTAATTTCTTCTGTCGTTAATGCATGTCCATCACGTTTTTTTGCAATTAGGTCCACCATTCTCATTGTGAAGTCACCCCTTCATTTGTTTTACAATTGCTTTTACTAATGCTAAGAAATTAGCTTTAACACGTTCTGTCGTTTCAATTACTTCATCGTGGTGAAGTGGTTGATCTAAAATACCAGCTGCCATATTTGAAATACAAGAAATACCTAGTACTTTCATACCTGCATGACGAGCTACAATTACTTCTGGTACTGTTGACATACCAACTGCATCTCCGCCAAGTGTACGAAGCATACGAATTTCAGCAGGTGTTTCATATACAGGACCTGTCATTCCAACATATACACCTTCTTGTACTTTAATATTTAAATCTGCTGCAACTTGTTTCGCCATTTCGCGAAGTTCTGGCGTATATGATGTAGACATATCAGGGAAACGTACACCCATTTCAGAATCATTTGGTCCGATTAATGGGTTCGTACCCATGAAGTTAATATGGTCTGAAATTAACATAAGATCGCCTGGTTCAAATGATGTATTTACACCACCAGCTGCGTTCGTTACAACAACTGTTTCTACACCTAGTTCTTTCATAACACGAACTGGGAATGTTACTTTTTGCATATCGTATCCTTCATAGAAATGGAAACGTCCTTGCATTGCTACTACTGTTACACCTTGAAGTGTACCGAATACAAGTTGACCTGCATGTCCTTCTACAGTTGAAACTGGGAATTCAGGGATTTCACTGTATGGTACTGTTACTGCGTTCTCGATTTCATCTGCTAATACACCTAGTCCAGATCCAAGGATTAGTCCTACTTGTGGTGTCTCTTGAAATTTCTCTTTTAAGTATGAAGCTGATTTTGTAATTAGTTCACGATTCATCTGTTTATCCCCCTATTTCTTTAGCTCGTTTAAGAAGCTTGTTCCATGTTCTGGCATTTTAACATTAAAGTTTTCTGCTACAGTTGCACCAATATCAGCAAATGTTTGACGAAGTGATAACTCTTGTCCGCCTTCTTTCATGCTTGGGCTATATGCTAATAACGGTACATATTCACGTGTATGATCAGTACCAGGATGTACTGGATCATTACCATGGTCTGCTGTAATTAATAATAAATCATCTTCTTTTAGTTTTTCGAATACTTCTGGAAGACGTGCGTCATATTCTTGTAGAGCTTCTCCGTACCCTTGTGGGTCACGGCGATGACCAAATAAGGCATCAAAGTCAACTAAGTTTAAGAAGCTAATACCTGTAAAGTCCATATTTAATGTATCTACAAGCTTGTCCATTCCATCCATATTTGATTTCGTACGAAGTGATTCAGTTACACCTTCTCCATCATAAATATCAGCAATTTTACCAATAGCAATTACATCATAATCGCTATCTTTAAGTTCATTCATTACTGTGCGACCAAATGGTTTTAATGCATAGTCATGACGATTTGGTGTACGTGTGAAGTTTCCTGGCTCTCCAACGAACGGACGAGCGATAACACGTCCTACCATGTACTTCTCATCTAATGTTAATTCACGTGCGATTTTACAAATTTTATATAGCTCTTCAAGTGGTACTACTTCTTCATGAGCTGCGATCTGTAATACACTATCAGCAGAAGTGTAAACAATTAAAGAACCTGTTTCCATTTGTTCTTGACCAAGCTCATCAAGAATCTCAGTTCCAGAGGCTGGTTTATTACCGATAATTTTACGACCTGTCTTTTCTTCTAATTCATCAAGTAATTCTTTCGGGAATCCTTCAGGAAACACTTGGAATGGTGTATCAATGTAAAGGCCCATGATTTCCCAGTGACCTGTCATTGTATCTTTACCTGTAGATTTCTCTTGCATTTTTGTATAATATCCAAGCGGTTTCTCTACTTTAGAGATTCCTTTCATTTCACGAATATTACCAAGGCCTAATTTCACCATGTTTGGCATGTGTAATCCATTCATATGTTCAGCGATATGACCAATTGTATCAGAACCTAAATCACCAAACTGCTCAGCATCCGGTGCTTCACCGATTCCCACAGAGTCCATTACGACTAGGAAAATACGTTTATATTTATTCATAACTGCAACCTCCTATATGTTCAGTTCTACTTCTTGTAGTATGTTCAAAACGCTATAAAGTGAAACTGTTATCAATGGGAATTATCTTTCGTCCTCATTATTAAACAGTACTGCTTTAAATCATTCTCTAACTTTTTCGTTTTACTTTCAAACGAACCAAAAAACTTCTAGGTTTTTCCAAGTCAGATGTCAGACATCTGATATTGATATCATAACATGTTTACGCTTTCTTTTTAATACATTTTCGTAGAATTTCTCATTTTCTTTACCCTTCTATTGTAATCCATTCTGCAAAGAAGTGCTAATCATTTCATGACTTATTTCCTAAAATAAAAAGCAGCTCTAAAGAGCTACTTTTTATTTTACTTCTACTGTTTCTTCTTTATGTTCATGTAGTTCACCTTTTCTTACATGAACTTTCACTTTATAAGCACCATTCTCTTTGAAAGTATGTTTACTTTCATACTCCCCTTTATTCCCTTCTTTCGCCGGAATAAATTCGTGTTTTTCAACGCCGTCTTTCCAAATCTCAAGTTGTACTTCAGCACCAGTTAACGCTTCTTCTTTTTGTTTTAAATGAACTTTCATTGTTGACTCAGCATTTGCTTTAATATCACCAGCCATAAGATGTATCATCGTATCACTTTTATGATCCCCATGACCTTCTTCTTTTTTCGCATCTTCAACTTTTGCATTTCCCACAGCCACTTTTACTTCTGGCATAACATGCATTTCACGTGCATTTGTATGAGCAATAACATGATATACTCCATCCGTTTCGAATGTTTTTTCTACAGCATAAACCCCTTTCCCTTTATGCTTACCATCTAGCATCTCGCGCTTCTCGTCGCCATCTTTCCAAATTTCAAACTTTACATCATCAGCATCTGTTACTTTTTCTTTTCCTTGTGTAACAAGTGCTTGTACTTCTGTTTTTTCACCTGGTTTAATTTCTTTCGGATTCGTTTGAACTGCTACTTTTACAGCTTCAAGTTTTTGTTCTTTTTTCGGTTCTTCTTTGTTTGTATTACAGCCAGCCAATGCTAGCATCGCGATAAATAATGTAATAATAAGTTTTTTCATCTTCATTTCCTCCTTCATACTTTCCTTAGTATAGAGGAAATACATTGTAATATTCTAGTCTTCTGCTGAAAACAATGTACGAAATGTTTGTGAAGTTTCTGTGAAATGGTTCACTCTTCTTAATCTATGAAAAAAGAGCATAGTGACTATGCTCTCGGGTGAAACTGTTTATATACATCTTTTAATCTAGTTTTTGAAACGTGCGTATAAATTTGTGTCGTCGAAATATCTGCATGTCCAAGCATTTCCTGTACAGCACGTAAGTCTGCCCCATTTTCTAATAGATGCGTAGCAAAAGAGTGACGCAACGTATGCGGTGTAAGCTCTTTTGCTATATTCGCTTCTTTCGCTAGCCGTTTTAAAATTTTCCAAAATCCCTGTCTCGATAATCGATTACCATGATGGTTTAAAAAGAGCGCATCTACTGCTTTTTTACCCATCAATTCTCTTCTTCCTTTTTCAATATACTTTTGAATCGCTTCTGTCGCTAAGCTTCCTAGTGGAATAATTCTTTCTTTGTTCCCTTTCCCGATACAGCGAACAAATCCCATCGTTAAGTGCACATCTTCTAAATTTAATGCAATTAATTCTGAAACACGAAGTCCTGTTGCATACAACAACTCTAACATTGCCTTATCACGAATCCCAAAAGCACTTGCAGTTTTCGGTGTTTGAAGCAATGCTTCCACTTCGTCGATTGATAATACTTTTGGTAATTTTCGTTCCCCTTGTGGCGTTTCAATATGTACCGATGGGTCATGCTCTACTGCTCGTTCACGAAGTAAAAATTGATGAAACGAACGAATCGATGCAATATGACGCGCCAATGTTTTTGAAGATTTCCCGTTTTCTTTTAAATGCTGCAAAAAGTTAACAATATGCAAGCGTGTCACTTCATGAAACGTCTTCGTTTGTTCTACATTTTGCAAATACTTCACATAGCTTTTTAAATCGCGTTCATAAGATACAACTGTATTTTTCGCTAAACCTTTTTCAACAATCATATAATGAATAAAATCTTTTAATTGATCTTCCAATCTACACTACTCCCCATTTTCATAGAAAAACATCATTCTATTTACGAAAGCATCCTTTTCCGGCTCCTCATTCCCTGATACTTTTTCTACAGTCTCTTCTTTTGGCTTTTCATAACGATGGTAACTTTCATATTCTTCATTTATCCATAGTATAGCGAAATAAAACAAAATCGTACAACTTGTAAATAATAAAAATACTTTCATCCCATCAAAAGTTAATTTTAAAGCTCGGCGCATTGTAAATTCCTCCAAAATATAAGTTATTACAACATATGCCAAGCTTTCACCAATTTATACCTTATTCAAATAAAAAACCTCTTCCTAGTTAAATAGGAAAAGGTTATTTTTCATCCGTTTCATTTTCTTGACAATTTTTACAAATCCCATGGAATGTTAAACGATGATCTTTCACCTTAAAGCTCCAGTCTCGTTCCACTTTATTCTCCACTTCACCAAGTAAATCTTCTTGTATTTCTTGTACAGCACCGCATTGTGTACAGATTAAATGATGATGGAAACGCTGTGCACCTTCTTGGCGTAAGTCATAACGCGAAACACCGTCTCCAAAGTTAATTTTATCGACAACTTTCAACTCAGACAATAACTCTAAAGTTCGATAAACGGTTGCTAATCCGATCTCTGGCGACTTTTCTTTTACAAGGAGGTATACATCTTCTGCGCTTAAATGATCTTCTTCATTTTCTAGCAGCACACGAACTGTTGCTTCACGTTGTGGTGTCAATTTATAGCTCGCTGCATGTAATTGCTTCTTAATTCGTTCAATTCTTTCTTCCATTCGGTACTACTCCCTCCTCGCCACTCTTACACCATTATATCAGAAGAAGGGCTCCTGTCAAAAGAAAAACAATAAAAACAAATTGATAATTATTCTCAAAAAGTATTTATTGTTTGTTAATAGCCTCCACAACTTCTTTCATTAAAACTGGTGATGCATACACTTCGACACTGGAAGCAATAGCTAATACCGCTCCAATCACGAGAAAAAAGCATGTATAGCGAATTAATAACGGTAATAGTGGCTCAGTTATTTTCCGAATAAATTGATGCCTAATCATGCGTAAGGAAAAGCTTGCAGCAATTGTTGTCATTACGAGAAATACAGGAATTATAATTAAATTTTGTGGCAATACAGATACAAATGCTAATAATAGTCCATTCCATCCGTGCTGACTTACTAAAAAACCTACTGTAAATCCAACAACTACCCCTTTTAAAAATAGTAAGATAAAAATGAGCGGCAACCCAATAATTGAAATCCCCAAAATCCAAATAAAGCCGATATATTTTAATTGCGAAAAGTAACTTTCTCGAAACATTTCGCCTGCGACAGCAAATTCTCCTTTAGAAACTTGTCCAAAAAAACGCTGTAAATAAAATGATAAATCTTGCTTTTGGTTTATTTGTAAACTATTCACAAGAATCGCTCCAAATATTACTCCCATCAGTAATAAAACCGCATTAAATATATATAGTGAAGAATTTTCCTGTATGTGAGACATTACACGGTCTTGCCACGTTTTTCGCCACATTTTCCTTCCCTCCGTTCACACTCTTACTAAAAATGTATGAAAGAAAGAAAAAAAGTATGACGAATTAGCATTGAAATTCCGCTCTACTTTGCTAAACTAAAAAGTAGAGAATAGGAGGGATTTCTCTTGAAACCATTATTATTAGATTTTCCAACATTATTTCAAACTGAGCGCTTGCAAGTGCGTAAGCCGTTTCCAGGTGATGGAACAGAAGTATATGAAGCAATCCAAGCTTCGCTAGAAGACTTATTACCATGGATGCCAATTACAGCTGAAACAGAAGAACGTGCTGAAGAAATTGTTCGCGAAGCTCACGGACAGTTTTTACTTCGTGAAACACTTGATTTCCACTTATACGATAAAGTATCTGGTACATTCATCGGAGCTATTACACTCAAGCCTGAAAACTGGGATATTCCAAAGTTTTCACTTCACTTTTGGCTACATAGCGCTTATACAAAGCATGGCTATATGACAGAAGCCATTAAAGGTGCGATTCAATTTGCATTTGATAAACTAGGTGCTAGAAGAATTGAAATTCGTACTGATGCAACAAATATAAACGCATGTAACTTAGCAGAACGTCTAGAATTTATTTTAGAAGGTACAATGGAAAATGATTTCCTAGCACCCGATGGCAGCTTACGCGATGCACGTGTATATGCAAAAATCAACTAAAAACACTCGCCTTAGGCGAGTGTTTATTTTTGTAATTGTAAATATTGTACTGCAAACATCGTCTTAGCATCATGTATGCGAAGGTCTTTCATAAGATCAATCGCTTCTTCTAATGACACTTCCATTAATTCCACAAATTCATCTTCATCTAAAGCTGCTTTATTTTCTTTTTGTTTTAATCCTGTCGCTTTATATACATATAAAATCTCATCTGCAAAACCAGGTGATGTATAGAAAGATGTAATAAGCTCCATATTTTCACATACATATCCTGTTTCTTCTTCTAATTCACGAACTGCTGTTACCTCTGGCTTTTCCCCAGGTTCTAACTTCCCAGCAGGAATTTCCACAATTGCCTTTTCGAGAGCTTTACGATACTGCTCAACGAGTACAATTTTCCCCTCATCAGTAATAGCAATAATAGCAACTGCCCCAGGGTGATTTACGATTTCACGTTTACTCATTTCTCCATTTGGTAATACTACATCATCAACACGAACTTTTATAACTCTACCATCAAAAATCGGTTCAGTTTTTACTGTTCTTTCTGCAAGATTACTCATACTACTTCATCTCCCTGTTCTATTTCCTAATCGTTCTTCATACATTTTACCACATTGAAAGGAGCGTGATAGAAATGAAAGTTTACATTTTACCAAATCGCGTCACTTTAGTCGGCAAAGCATGGCAAATTCGTCATAAGCTAAAACAATATGGAAAAGAGTATACAACTGTACAAGAGTGGATTACAGCAAATAAAAAGTAAACGTTTGTCAACCTCCTTCCCCTTTCGTACAATAAAGGTAAGGAGGTTGACCTATGAAAAAACGTCAATTAGGAAACTCAGATTTATATGTTACGGAAATTGGATTTGGCTGTATGTCTCTCGGTGCATCTGAGGCTGAAGCTATGCGTATTATCGATGAGGCAATCGATTTAGGAATTAATTTTTTTGATACAGCGGACTTATACGATTATGGATTAAATGAAGAATTTGTTGGAAAAGCTCTGAAAGGAAAACGCGACCAAATTGTTCTTACAACAAAGGTTGGAAATCGATGGACAGAAGAAAAAAACGGTTGGTCTTGGGATCCTTCTAAAGCTTATATAAAGGCCGAAGTAAAAGAGAGTTTACGTAGACTTCAAACAGATTATATTGATTTATATCAACTGCATGGCGGGACGATTGAAGATCCTATAGATGAAACAGTTGAAGCCTTTGAAGAATTAAAAAAAGAAGGGATTATTCGTCATTATGGTATCTCTTCTATACGTCCAAATGTCATTCGTGAGTATGCAAAACGTTCAAATATCGTTAGTGTATTAATGGAGTACAGCCTTTTAAATCGTCGTCCTGAAGAATGGTTCCAGGCGCTTAACGAATATCAAATTAGTGTCATCGCACGCGGACCACTTGCGAAAGGCATTTTAACTAACAACAATGCAAGCAAGATAGAAAGAGTAAAGGAAAAAGATTACCTCTCCTATTCTTATGATGAATTACATACAACACTCGCGAGTGTAAAAGAAATTATAGGAGAAAAATCTTTAACTGGATCGGCCATTCAATACTGCTTACATAATGAAGCTGTTGCATCTGTTATACCTGGTGCAAGCTCTATTCAACAGTTGCAAGAAAATATACAAGCTAGCCAACAGTTATCTTTAACGAAAGAAGAATATGTACAACTTCAAAAGATTGTTAAGTATGATTCATATGCTTTGCATCGCTAAAATATTGATACCGATAAAAGCAAAAGACTGCCCCCAACACTAGGCGGCAGTCTTTTTTTATAACGTATCATATTTATCAGGATTCGTTCCTACATGTAAATTACGATTTAACGTATTAATTTGATCCATCTCTTCTTCAGTTAATGAGAAATCAAAAATAGTAAAGTTCTCTTTAATACGAGATGGCGTAACAGATTTAGGAATAGTCACAATCCCACTTTGAACATCCCACCTTAATATAACTTGTGCAGGTGACTTTTCATATTTTTTAGAAATAGCCTGAATAATTGGATGCTGGAATACTTCGCCGCCTCTCATTAAAGGACTCCATGCTTCCATTTGAATTTGCTCACCTTGACAGAAATCACGCAATTCAAATTGCGCTAGCATTGGATGAAGTTCAACTTGGTTTACCATCGGCTTCACTTTGCAATTTGGTAATAACAGTTCTAAATGATGTTTATGAAAATTAGAAACACCAATGGCACGCACTTTACCTTCTTCATATAGCTTTTCTAGAGCACGGTACGTATCAACATACTTCCCTCTTATCGGCCAATGGATTAAATATAAATCTACATAGTCCATTTGTAATTTCTTTAAACTTTTTTCAAACGCCTCGAGCGTCTCCTCGTACCCTTGATCGTCGTTCCAAACTTTTGTTGTAATAAACAAGTCTTCTCGCGAGATTCCAGATTCACGAACCGCTTCTCCGACACCGCTTTCATTTTCATATACAGTTGCTGTATCAATCGAACGGTATCCAACTTCTAATGCTGTTTTTACTGCTTGTTTAACCTCATTGCCTTCTTTCACTTTATAAACGCCTAGACCAATCATCGGCATTTTCACACCATTATGAAGTGTAGTTGTTGGAATATGCACAGTCTTTCTCCCTTTCATTGTTACATTTTTATAAACCACAACTTTATTTCAACAAGATTCATCCAAAAAGTCAAAACATACGTACAGTTTACATAATACTTTTATACACATTTAAAAAAATAACGTGAACTCAGTCATTCACGTTATTTCCTTTCCATTCTTTCGCTTTTTCATCAACATTACGTACAAACTCATTTTTTCCTTCCGTATACATCGTGCCATCATATGTATATTTTTCCGCTAGTTCTTTCTTTAAATTTGCATATGCCTCTGCTTCTTCGCAATGAGCCATCATGTAATCACGAAACGATAAATGCCTTGTAATCTCAGGATTCCCTTTTTCAAATACGTGCAAATGATACGAGCGTTTCTCCTCAGTTCCATGAATAAAAAAACGACGACCTGAAGTACCATTTTCCCCTTTCACGATGTAACCAAGCTCTTTAAATCGCTCATTCCAATGATCTACTCTGTCGATACTCTCTACTTCCATAATCATATCTATAATTGGTTTAGCTGCTAGTCCTGGCACTGACGTACTTCCAATATGATGGATTTTTACCGTTTCTGGCATCGCCGATTTTAATCTTTCGGCCTCCATTTGAAATTTCTCACTCCAATGATTTTCATACGGAACGACTACAATTTTCCTCATTCTAACTCCCCTTTTCTTACAAACTCGTCAAAAAAATGATCAGCGGCATTTCACTGATCATTTTTTTATTATTTAAAGTCTTTCCAAGTAAGGCTACTTTCACTTAACAGTTCTTCAAATGATTTATTCTTTTCACGTTCTTTTTGTTCCTTACGCTTTCTTTCTTGTTCTGCTGCCTCTTTTTTCTCTTCTCTCACTTGCAACTCTTTTTTCTTATTCTTTAATTGTTGCATTAACGAATCGTTCAATTGATCACCTAGTGTAAGTGATTCTTTCTCTGGTTGATTCATTTGAGAGTGTCTTTGTGTTTGTCTTTGCTTCTTTTTCTTCATACTATTCACCTTTTACTTTTTTCTCCATTATAGAGGATACATGATGAAATCGACAATAAAAAAGGTTCCCTACTCTATTATTTATCTTTTGTAAATATGTTAATTTTTCGAAAAAACTAAATTTTTATATAGATATAATCCTAGTAATCTATTAAAATTATGTCGTATGATGTCAGATTATAAAAAAAGGAGAAATTAATTATGTGGAAAAAAATTATTCCTGCTGTTGCTGTTTTAAGTACTATTACTTTTTCAAGCGTATTCGCCGCTCCTCCATCTCAGACTCCTGCCGAACAAAACCGATACATAGACGTACAAATGCTTGGTATTAATGATTTACATGGTCAACTAGATACTGTAAAAAAAGTTAACAATAAAGAAGCTGGTGGCGCTGATTATTTAGCTACTTATTTAAAAGAACGCAAAAAACAAAACCCTAATACACTTCTCGTACATGCCGGTGATATTGTCGGAGCCAGCCCACCAGTTTCCGCATTATTACAAGACGAACCAACAATTGAATTTTTAAATGACTTAAAGTTTGATGTTGGTACAATTGGAAATCATGAATTTGATGAAGGCATTGATGAAATGCGACGCCTCATTTATGGTGGATATCATGAAAAAACAGGGAATTTCAAAGGAGCAAACTTCCCTTATGTCGCTGCAAACTTCTATAATAAATCAACTGGCCGCTTATTTTTACCACCATTTACTGTAAAAATGGTAGATGGAGTTCCTGTAGGATTCATCGGAGTTGTTACAACGGATACACCGAATGTCGTTATGCCAACTATGCTAAAGAATGTACAAATTACTGATGAAGTAGAAGCTATTAATAAATCTACTCAGCAATTAAAGCGTCTCGGTGTTAAATCTATCGTAGTCCTTGCACACGTTGGAGGTACAACTGATGACACTGGTGTAACAAACGGTGACCTTACTCGCATTGCAAATGAAACAGATCCCGAAGTTGATGTTATTTTCGGCGGACATAGTCATACGTACGTAAATGGTACTGTAAATAATAAACTTATCGTGCAAGCGAACTCTTACGGGATGGCTTTCTCTGATGTAGATGTAACGATTGATAGAAAAACAAAAGATATTGTGAAGAAAAAAGCTGAAGTTATTACAACGTACCATGAAGGTGTAGAGCCTGATAAACAAGTAAAACAAAAGTTAGATCAATATAAAGAAAAAATCGCACCTCTTGTAAATGAAGTAGTCGGAAAATCCACAGCACCTATCGACCGTAAACAAAACGATGCTGGTGAATCTACACTTGGAAATTTAGTTGCGGATGCCCAGCGCCAAACTATGCAAACACAAATCGCTCTTATGAATCCTGGTGGAATTCGTAATGATCTAGACGCTGGAGATATTACATGGGGCGAATTATACGGCATTCAGCCTTTCGGAAACCAATTAATTAAAGTAGATCTAACAGGTCAAGATATTCGTGATATATTAAATCAACAATGGCAAAAAGGAGCAACGAGAATGCTTCAAATTTCAGGTATTCAATACACTTGGGATGCAAATAAACCAAATAACGAAAAGGTTACGAATATCCGTTTAACAAATGGTGAAGAATTAGTTCCCTCTAAAACGTATAGCGTAGTTGCAAATGCTTTCCTAGCTTCTGGCGGTGATGGATTCGTATCCTTTAAAAATGGAAAAAATGCTGAAACTGGTCCAAACGATTTTGAAGCATTAGTCGATTATGTAAAACAAGTGAAAGAACCAATTCAGCCGATTATTGATGGACGTATTCAAAAAAACAATTAAATACTATTCAAACTAGTGCGTGACACTCGAAAGAAGAAGCTCCTTTTATATGCAAGGAGCTTCTTCTTTTAGAGTCATACGTATTGTCATTCTTCTAGTACAGTAAAGGATACGCACATAGCCCCTTGTTTCTTCGTAGTATATAGAAAACTATAATGGGAAGATTTGTATGTATTTCTATCAAACAATGACGATACATTGTATCGACAAACACATTCGTAGTATTAAGAAAGCAATTAATGGAGAATATAGCGCCATTCATTTTTATGCTAGATTAGCTACTTTAGCTCCAGACATAAATGAACGAACTCAAATCCTTGAAATTCGGCAAGATGAGCAACGAACAGTTGATTTTTACTTAGAAATTGCTGACGAAACGACAAATCAACAAGTGAAAGAAACATTTCGGCGCGCAGCAGCTGATGAACAAAATCATGCCGTTTGGTTCCTATATTACTTTTCGAAACAAAACAAAAAATGAAATAAAAGAAAGGATACACGCTCTTATATGGAACATAGTATCCTTTCTTTTATTTCTCTGGATACGTTTCATGATTAACATCATACCGTTGCAAAAATTCCTGTAGTGCTTCTTCTACAATTTTAGACTTTTGAATCCCTTTTGATTCCGATATAACATCTAGTCTTGCTAATACTTCTATATTAATCGAAAAGGTTCGTTTCTTTTTCTCTGTGCTCTTACTTATAATTTGAACACTTACTTCTTCTCTTTTTCTTAGCAATTCATAAATGCTTTGTAATTGTTCATAAATTAGTAATTGATAGTCTGTTTTTGCATATTGAAGGGCAGTAGCTTCTTGGATTTGCAAATGACGTGGCTCTTCGCCATCACCTATAAAGATACGTTTTTTCTGCTCTCCATCATATTCATATCCAATCACCCTTAATTTCTTTGATAATGTATATGGGCTCATTTCAAGCCGTTTCGCTATAATAGCGATTGATTCGCGTCTATTTAAAGAATCAATAATTTCTCCAATCGTCACATTCTCCCTCCTCTCTTAATCGCCTAAACTTGAAATCAAACCAGTATGTTATGATACAATGATTTTCTAGTAGTATATGCAAAAGAAAGAGCCTGTGCGATTCATACCATTTAAGAAAAGGAGGTTTACATATGCTTTTTCGTAGCCACACCCCTCAGTTTTACAACGAAAAGAAGCAACTAATCCCTAACAGTATCGCTACGATAGAAAGCGTTATGATTAATGACCGGAAACAATCTCTCCTTATACGCGGCCAAAACGTGGAACAGCCTATTTTATTATGCTGTCACGGCGGCCCTGGTATGGCACAAATCGGCTTTATTCGCCATTTTCAAAAAGAGTTAGAAAAACACTTTATCGTTATTAATTGGGATCAGCGAGGGGCAGGTAAATCCTTTTTATGGCGGGACATCCAAACAAATCTTACGATTGATCAATTTTTTTCAGATGCAAAAAAGGTTATTCAATATCTTCTCAAACGCTTTAATAAGCAAAAACTATTTCTCGCAGGTCATTCTTGGGGAAGTATTATCGGACTACAAATCGCTAATCAATGTCCCGAATATATAGAAGCATACATCGGCATCGGTCAAATCGTACATATGAAGCAAAATGAAGAATTACTATATCAACATTTAATTAGCTCTGCCAAAAAACATGACCATAAAAAGGCATTAGCTTCTCTTTTAAAATTAGGGAAACCACCCTTTTTAGATACGAGACGCCTCATTATTCAAAGAAAGTGGCTTGGTACATTCGGAGGAGCAATCCAAAATGGATCTTCCTTTTCTTTCATACGAAAAGGCTTCTTTTCTCCTGAATATACGCTATTAGATTGGTTCAAATTTCTCGCAGGAAATTTAAAATCCGGAGTTTTATGGGAAGAGATGCTGACAATCGATTTCTTTTCATCTATTTCAAGTTTATCTATTCCTGTTTATTTTTGTTCTGGTCGCTATGATTATCAAACTCCTTATGCACTCGTTCAACAATATTGCGATATCATTCAAGCTCCTATTAAAAAGATGATTTGGTTTCCAAACTCGGCACATTCTCCAGATTTAGAAGAGCCTGAGTTATTCGCTAAATCTTTACAATCAATTAAACAAGAACTATCTTTTCAGCATTAATAACAAAAGGCGCTTTTACATTTCATAGAAAACATTTTATAATGATATGTCGCAAGTATATGTCACTACAAACACTTGCTTGCCTTAACAGAATAAAAATTAGGGAGATTACATTTATTATGAACGCTGTACTCATCGCAGTAGCAGTCATGCTACTGCTTAGTTTGTTACGTGTCCAAGTCATTGTCGCCATTATCGTTGGAGCTTTAACAGGCGGACTTATCGGCGGACTCGGTATTTCAGAAACAATTAGTACTTTTACAGCCGGTCTTGGGAACAGTGCTCCTATCGCATTAAGCTACGCAATGCTCGGTGGATTTGCTATTTCCCTTTCAAAAACAGGACTTCCTGATGCAATGATCCAATCAGCTTTAAAATGGATCGGCAACGAACAAGACACGAAAAAACAAGTCTATTCTAAAATACTTATATTATTTATCATTTTAACAATGGCTTGTTTCTCACAAAATATTATCCCTGTTCATATCGCCTTCATCCCAATCTTAATTCCAGCACTTTTAAAAGTATTAAATGAGCTGAGGGTGGATCGTAGGCTTGTAACATGTCTTATTACATTTGGGTTAATTACCCCTTACATGTGGGTTCCAGCAGGGTTCGGAAAAATTTATCATGACGTATTGCAAACAAATGCTGCGCAAAGCGGTCTTACATTTGATGTCGCACTTATTCCAAAAGCGATGACTATTCCAGCAATCGGTATGATTATCGGATTATGTGTAGCGGTTTTCATTACATACCGAAAACCACGTACATATGAAACAGAACAAATTCATTCTGCACAGAATGAAATCGTTCCCTATACGAAAAGAAGCATTACTTTGGGTTTATTATCAATACTCGCTACATTAACTGTGCAATTAGCAACAGAATCAATGATTTTTGGTGCTTTAGCAGGTATTATCGTCTTATCAGTTAGCGGTAGCCTCCCTCTTAAAGAAGCCGATGCTATTTTAACGAGTGGAATGCGTATGATGTCCTTTATCGGATTTGTTATGATTTCTGCCGCTGGATTTGGCGCTGTTCTTCGAAAAACTGGACATGTTGAATCTCTTGTGCAAACGAGTGCACATATAATCGGAAATAATAAACCGCTTGCTGCATTTCTTATGCTCATTATTGGACTTCTCGTTACGATGGGAATTGGCTCTTCCTTTTCAACCATCCCAATCTTAACAACAATTTTCGTACCATTATGCGTCCAGCTCGGATTTAGTCCCATGGCTACAATCGCAATTATCGGTACAGCTGGTGCACTTGGTGATGCAGGTTCTCCAGCATCTGATAGTACACTTGGACCAACGTCCGGTTTAAATGCTGATGGTCAGCACCATCATATATGGGATACATGTGTCCCAACATTTCTACACTATAATATACCGTTACTTATATTCGGCTTTATTGCCGCAATTACACTATAAAAGGTGCGTTTTAAAAACGCACCTTTTACTTTGTTGTTTCTCTCTCAATGCACCTAAATTCTGTTTCCACTTCTTCTTGTCGCACTTGTTTCTTCTTTATTTTTCCTATTAACTGTTGAAAAGCTATTTCCCCATTTTCTTCGATATAACTTCCAATCGTCGTTAATGATGGACTTATCCATTCACCCTCTACACTCCCGTTAAATCCAATGATTTGTAACTTACCTGGTATATGAATATTAAGAGTTTTCGCCGCCCTGATTAGCTCAATAGCGACCTTATCACTTGAAGCTACAACCCCATCTATGTATGGATGCTTTTGTAACAATTCAAGAAACTGTTGATTCGTATACCCTTGTACAATTTCCTCTCGATAAGAAAGTCCTTCTTTCCAAGCAGTATCTAGAAATCCTGCCACATGCTCTTCCATTTCTTCACTCTCTACTCCCTCACCGATATAAGCAAGAAACTGGCAGCCTTTCTCTTTTAATAAAGAAACAGCTTTCTGTCCACTTTCATAATAGCTCATAAGAGATTGTCGTTCTTCAAGCACAGCGAAAGGAAGTGAGATTTCTCCTATACTTCGAAAAACAGATTTCGTCATTATAACGCCTGCAATGTTATTTTGTTCCAACATATCTATGTATCTATTCTTATTTTCTATATTACAAACTATTACTTGATACCCTTCTTTGTATGCTATTTCCTCAACGAAACGGAGCAAAGTGATGTATGATGGATTATGCAAATTATCTACAAGTAATGCAATCACCGTTGAAGGCTGTTTAAATAAAGGCTTTGCTGTAGCATTCGGTCTATAATGTAATTCTTCAATTGCTTTTTTTACTTGTTTGACCGTATCTTCATGGACATATCCTTTTTCGTTAATGACTCTTGAAACGGTTGCGACTGAAACACCGGCCAATTTTGCAACATCACGTATAGTTGCCACATCGTCACCCCTTAATATGGTAATAGATTACAATTTTAAATTAAACCAAAATATAACATTCGTCAAGGTTATTGTTTTATATTTCTGAAAATTGTTACACAATTTCCACTCTACTCAGAAAATATACTCCAGCTGAATTTCATGTGAAATCGCGATATTATCATAACCAATAAACGGAATTTCTTTCTTTATTTTTCGTGCTTCCTTTACCGCATCAATATACAAGTTCGTCATCATGAAGTTATGTTTTTGATAAAAACGAAGTGCGTTCATATTATCATTCGTCGTAATAAGCCACACCTTTTTACATTCGTTCTCTTTTGCCACTCGCAATACACCATCCACCAGTTTTGTACCAATCCCCTTCCCTTCCTCAAAACTATTTAACGATACAATTTCACACATGTTTTCTATCACTTTATATGTTATAATTCCCACTATTCTGTTATTTCTAAGTGCAATAAAACCAGGTAATTCTTCTAATTGATGTACTCTGCCTCGCGAGACCATCATTGAGCTTCCCCAGTTTTCACACATAAAATCCTGAATTGCTTCTTTCATTTCTGGTGTGATTTTTTGTATATGAACCATACACGATTTCTCCCCTTTTCACATCATTGTGATACAATGTTAGTGTATCACATGTAGAGGTATTTGGAGGATGAGGTAAAGTATGAAACGTTTTTTTACAGCATTGTTTACTATACTAGGTGCACTAACTGCGATTGGGATTTTCTTTACAAATAAAGTTATGTACTTGAAGAAAAAAACAGAGGAAGAAGTTTTAGAACGCGAAACGAAAAAGCATTTTCATTTGGACGATTTTAAGGCTATTCAAAAAGAAGAGGTTCACATCCCTTCTCAATTCGGATACGAACTTCACGGATATTACATGCCAGCTGGTCATTCCAATAAATTTATGATTTTTTGCCACGGTGTGACTGTAAATAAAATGAATTCCGTTAAATATGCAAACTTATTTTTAAATAGAGGATATAACGTATTTATTTATGATCATCGCCGTCATGGTAAAACCGGTGGTAAAACAACAAGTTATGGCTATTATGAAAAACATGATTTAAAGTCAGTAGTTGACTGGCTAAAAGATCGTTTCGGAACGAATATTACACTCGGAATTCATGGTGAATCTATGGGTGCTGCAACTATTCTTCAATATGCAGGACTTGTAGAAGATGGTGCTGATTTTTATATTGCTGATTGTCCTTTCTCTGATTTTTATGGACAGTTACAACATCGTTTGAAAGTTGAGTTTCATTTGCCAAAATGGCCTTTATTACCTTTAGCAAATGCCTTTTTAAAAGTTCGTGATGGCTATACAATTCGTGAAGTTTCACCAATTGATTGTATAAAAAATATTAACAATCCGGTTCTCTTTATTCATAGTAAAGATGATGACTATATTTTATCTGATATGACGAAATCACTTTATGAAGCGAAAGAAAATAATAAACAGCTTTATATTGCAGAACATGGTGCACACGCTTGCTCTTATAATGAAAATAAAGAAGAGTACGAAGATGCCATCGATCAATTTTTAAACACATATGTAAAAGAAACAAAAAACAGGCTTGCATAAGCCTGTTTTTTTACTGCGCTAAAACGTCTGTAACTTGTTCCATATTTTCAGAAATCCACTTTACTGCCTCGTCTAGCGTTGGGAATTCCGTCGTTTGAAAAGTTACCTCATCTTGAAGTAACCAAACATCTTTCGGTTCTTGTCCTACACCTGCGATTGACCAATGAAGTAAACTATATGGATGATTATCATTCAAAAATGATGCCCATGTGCGCTCATTTGCAATATTTTGTAGTGTGTGTAATTTTTTATCCATCTTTCGTCACCTTACTCTAGTCAGTTATAAAAACTATTATAACACTCTCTTCTCTTTCAAACAAAGTGCTCTTTTTATCCCGCATTAACGGGCAGTAAGACTCCCACCTCAAAATTCAGCTTAGGCAAAGAAGTAAGGTGGGAGATTAACTGCCCGTAAACGCCCGATTGGTGCGGGCTGATAATCAGTGGGGATGCCCCCACTGATTAAAGTTTCACTTTATATTGTCAAGTACTCTCCCTAATTATATGATGAGAGTAAGCGTTTGGAAAGGAGGGATAACGTTGGCAAAAGTACAAATTAAAGTGAATGATAATGGCTCTTTTCGCGTTACAGGGGACGTGGAATTAGTTGACTCACAAGGGAATGTATTCCCAGCAAAACCAGCATTTTCTTTATGTCGTTGTGGTTTATCAAAAAACATGCCTTATTGCGATGCTTCGCATAAAGGCAAATTCGAGTCTGTTGTTAGAGCACCAGAGGCAGAATAAATATTTAAAGAGCATGCACATTTATTTGTGTATGTTTTTTCTTTTGATCAAAGCCTATACAGCCCTTCCCCTTTCAACATTTCTATTACTTTCGTCCCCATTCAAATCGGCATATATTTTCAAACAATTCTTCACATTCGAACATTTTTTACTATGCTTTTTTCTTTTTTGTGCTATAATGTGAGCAAACAACATCCTTCGGGGTCGGGTGAAATTCCCAACCGGCGGTGATGAAGCGATAGCTTCTAAGTCCGTGACCCGTTTTCAACGCGAAAACGGTGGATCTAGTGAAACTCTAGGGCCGACAGTATAGTCTGGATGGGAGAAGGATATGTTTTCTAGTAATTTTATATAGCGAATACACTTTTATTTCAGTATGCATATTTTTAAAGTTTCATTTTGAATCTTTATATATGTTTTATTTTGTATACTTATGTTTCTATACTGAAATAAAAAGATACGACTAGCGTTGAAAGAATTTGATATTTTGCTAGGTTTTTTCCTTATGCCAAAATATCAGTCATCGTTAGGTTTCTTTCCTATACTTTCGTATTCGAACTATATTTCTAGAAATCACGTCTCCCAAACCCCAAGGATATAAAATCCTTGGGGTTTTTTGATTTTTTCAGGAGAGGTGAAAAGAATGACAGATCAAGAATATATGAGGATTGCCTTGCAGTTAGCACAAGGAACATCGGGACAAACAAGCCCAAATCCTATGGTTGGTGCCGTTGTTGTTAAAGATGGAAAAATTGTTGGAATGGGTGCCCACATGCGTGCTGGTGAAGAACATGCTGAAGTTCATGCTCTTCACATGGCTGGTGAAAGAGCAAAAGACGCTACCGTTTATGTAACACTTGAACCGTGTAGCCATTTTGGAAAAACACCCCCTTGCTGTGAATTACTCATTGAAAAAGGAGTTCAGCGTGTTGTAATTGCTACTCTTGATTGCAATCCACTCGTTTCCGGCAATGGAAAAAGAATATTAGAAGAAGCTGGAATTAAGGTGACTACTGGTGTTCTTGAGGCGGAAGCCACTTTATTAAATCGATACTTTTTTCACTATATGAAAACGAAACGTCCCTTTGTAACAATAAAAACAGCAATGAGCTTAGATGGAAAAACAGCAACTGTAACCGGTGAAAGTAAGTGGATTACAGGCGAAGAAGCACGCGCTGACGTTCACCAATATCGTCATATACATGATGCTATTCTAGTCGGTGTGAATACAGTTCTAACTGATAATCCACACTTAACAACACGAATTCCAAACGGAGGTAAGCATCCTATACGCGTTATTTTAGATACCCACTTACGAACGCCGCCATCTTCTCATGTCATAACAGATGGCTTAACTCCGACATGGATTATTGTCGGTAAGGATGTAAACAAAGAGAAAATAGCGTCTTATGAATCTAACAATATAGCTGTATTCCAAATGAAAACACAGCAAATTGAAATACAAGATGTCCTATCCCTACTCGGTGAGAAACAAATTCTTTCTCTGTTCGTTGAAGGTGGTCAAACGGTGCATGCAAACTTCTTAAAAACAAATAGTTTTAATGAAATCGTGACCTATATAAGCTCGAAATTAATTGGTGGAAAAGATGCACCCACCTTATTTGGCGGAGCTGGTTTTTCGAAGTTACAAGATGCACTTTCCTTAACAATTCAAGAGATGAAACAAATCGGTAATGATATAAAAATTGTTGCAACCTTAAAAAGCGAGGTGACGGAATGTTTACAGGAATCGTAGAAGAGTTAGGAACGATATCAAGCGTGACTCAAAGTGGTGAAGCAATGAAGCTAACTATTAGCGCAAAGCAAATTTTATCGGATGTCAAATTAGGTGATAGTATCGCAGTTAACGGCATTTGCTTAACAGTAACTACTTTTACGACTACTTCATTCACTGTCGACGCAATGCCTGAAACAATGAAAGCAACATCACTTCGTATGCTAAAGCCAAGTGCCAAAGTGAATTTAGAACGGGCGATGGCTGCAAACGGACGATTCGGTGGACATTTCGTCACCGGACATATCGATGGCATCGGTACGATTTTAACTAAAAAACAACATTACAATGCCATCTATTACAAAATAGCAATTTCTGATGAATTACTACGCTATTGTTTGCATAAAGGATCCGTTGCTGTTGATGGCACTAGCTTAACAATATTTGATATAGACGAATCTTCAATTACAATTTCACTCATCCCCCACACAGTAAGCGAGTCTATAATCGGAGAAAAAAAAGCCGGGGACATCGTAAACATTGAGTGTGACATGATTGGAAAATATATTGAACGCTTTATCTCAAAGCCCGCAAAAAGAACTGGTTCAATGACCGAAAGCTTTTTACAAGAAAACGGATTTCTATAAGGAGGAAGCACAATGTTTCATCGTATTGAAGAAGCTCTAGAAGATTTAAAACAAGGAAAAGTTGTTATCGTATGTGATGATGAAAACCGAGAAAATGAAGGCGATTTTATTGCTTTAGCAGAGTACATTACATCAGAAACGATTAATTTTATGATTACACACGGTCGTGGTCTCGTTTGTGTACCCATTACGGAGGAGTACGCAGAACGTCTACAGTTAGAACCAATGGTATCTCATAATACAGATTCACATCACACTGCGTTTACAGTGAGCATTGATCATGTTTCTACAACAACAGGGATTAGTGCTCATGAACGTGCAACTACGATACAAGAATTGTTAAACCCTGCATCAAAAGGCGCTGATTTCAATCGCCCTGGACATATCTTTCCATTAATTGCGAAAGAAGGCGGTGTACTGCGCCGTGCTGGTCATACAGAAGCCGCTGTCGATTTAGCCAAACTTTGCGGAGCAGAACCAGCTGGAGTCATTTGCGAAATTATAAATGAGGACGGTACGATGGCACGTGTACCTGATTTACTAGAGTGCGCAAAACAATTTGATATAAAAATGATTACAATAGAAGATTTAATTGCTTATCGCCGCCATCACGAAACACTTGTGACGAGAGAAGTGGAAATTACATTACCTACAGATTTCGGTACTTTCCATGCAATTGGCTATTCTAACTCATTAGATATGAAAGAACATATCGCGCTCGTAAAAGGTGATATTTCAACAGGCGAACCTGTACTTGTACGCGTTCATTCAGAATGCTTAACAGGAGATGTATTTGGTTCGTGCCGCTGTGATTGCGGACCACAGCTACATGCTGCACTTGCTCAAATTGAGCGTGAAGGAAAAGGTGTTCTTCTCTATATGAGACAAGAAGGACGAGGCATTGGCCTTCTGAATAAGCTTCGCGCTTATAAGTTACAAGAAGAAGGGTTAGATACTGTAGAAGCAAATGAAAAACTTGGGTTCTCAGCTGATCTTCGTGATTACGGTATTGGCGCTCAAATTTTAAAAGATTTAGGCTTACAAAGTTTACGATTATTAACGAATAATCCACGAAAAATTGCTGGCTTACAAGGTTACGATTTAGAAGTAACCGAGCGTGTACCGTTACAAATGCCAACAAAAGAAGAAAATAAAACGTATTTACAAACGAAAGCAAGCAAATTAGGACATTTACTAAACTTATAATTAAGGGAGAGATACATTATGGTATTCGAAGGTCATTTAGTTGGTACAGGATTAAAAGTTGGGGTTGTTGTTGGACGTTTTAATGAGTTTATTACAAGTAAGTTACTTGGCGGAGCTTTAGATGGATTAAAGCGTCACGGTGTAGAAGAGAATGATATTGATGTTGCATGGGTTCCTGGTGCATTTGAAATTCCTTTAATCGCTAAAAAGATGGCCAATAGCGGAAAATATGATGCTGTTATTACATTAGGTACAGTAATTCGCGGTGCTACAACACATTACGATTACGTTTGTAATGAAGTAGCAAAAGGTGTTGCGTCTTTATCACTACAAACGGACATTCCAGTTATTTTCGGTGTATTAACGACAGAAACAATTGAACAAGCGATTGAACGTGCAGGTACAAAAGCTGGTAATAAAGGATATGAATCGGCAGTTGCTGCGATCGAAATGGCTCATTTATCAAAACAATGGGCTTAAAAAAGAGGCTACGGCCTCTTTTTTTATTTTCTCACCTTTTTTCGTACATCTTCTATTAATTCATCCATCGTTTTTCCTTCTGTTTTTATACGAAGAGCTTGTGCTGTTCTCCACACATTTTCTCTCTTTTCCGCTTCTTCTATAATAGAAATTTCCTTCCTCACTTCTTTTAAATCTTTTCCTTCTGTTTCAAGCCCAAAATGTTCAGCTTTCGTTCGAAAATGCTGTTCAATTCTTTGTTGCATTTCTTTTTGTTCAGGATTTTCAGCCGCCTTAACTGGATCAGCACTTATCGCTTTTATTAAAATCAGACAGGTCATAATAGTTAATATGTATTTGTACATGTAAAATCCTCCAACCCGATATAAATTACATTTTTACTATGTACAATTAGGGCTTGGAAAATTCGTCCACAAAATTATTTTTCTCGTCCAAAAGTGACTACTATCAAGCGTTAATGGACTTTTATTACATTTTATTTACAAAAAAAAAGCAACCCCTTTAAAGAGTTTGCTTTTCATCTATCTTATAGCGCACATTCTTCAATCTCAAATCCTAAATCTTCAATCATACCCCAGTCCGCAGTCGGCTCTTGTCCAGCTGTTGTTAAATAGTCCCCGACAAAGATAGAGTTTGCTGCAAATAAACCAAGTGGCTGTACAGAACGTAAATTAAGTTCTCGACCACCTGAAATACGAATTTCTTTTGTTGGATTTACAAAACGCATCATCGCCAACACTTTTAAACATTCTACAGGTGTTAATTCTTTTTGTCCTTCAAGCGGAGTACCCTTTACAGCAACAAGGAAATTACATGGAATAGAATCCGCATCTAAACGTTGTAATTCAAATGCAATTTCAGCGCGCTGTTCAATCGTTTCTCCCATTCCGAAAATTGCTCCAGAGCATGGAGAAATACCGGCTTGCTTCGCTTTTTGGACTGTATCAACACGATCGTCATACGTATGCGTTGAACAAATGCTATCATAATTGTTGGCATGCGTATTTAAATTGTGATTATAACGATGCACACCAGCTTCTGCTAACTGACCTGCTTGATCTTCATTTAAAAATCCTAAACAACAGCAAATTTTTAAATCTGTCGTTTCACGAATTTCCTTAACTGCTCCAATAACGTGATTTACTTCTTTATTCGTCGGACGACGACCAGATGCAACAATACAATATGTACCTGCTTTACGACGAATTGCTTCGTGCGCTCCTTCAACAATTTTCTCTTGTGTTAACCATGCATACTTATCAATCGGTGCTTCTGAAATAATAGACTGTGAACAATACCCGCAATCTTCAGGACATAATCCAGATTTCGTATTTATAATCATGTTCAACTTTACTTTCTTACCAAAATGATGATGGCGAATGATGTAAGCTGCATTCATAATTTCTAAAACCTCTGTATCATCAGCTTCTAATATTGCAATTGCATCTTCTTTCGTAATCATTTTCTCTTCTACTACGTCGTATGCAAGTTTTTTCCAATCCCTTTTTGTTTGTACTTGTTTCATTTCATCTCTTCCCCTCTTTTGTTATATACGTAAATAAAGCATGATATGTTGCCATTATCCCTTCTTTTCCCGTGAAGTCTCTTTCGTATATACGAAGCATCGTACGAAAGAGTGAAGGGCTTTGACAGTAAGACTCTTCATTACTATTGGTTGCCCCTACTTTTCGAATAGAATGTAGAAACTCCCTAACTTCTGTAAAGCTTTCTATGTAACACGTTTCAGAAACATGTACATTTCCTAATGGATTTTTGCATATATTCACTAACTGTTCTTTCGAAACGAATCGTTGTCCTATTGAAGTACAATTGTGTATCCCCTTTTCTTTCTTAGCACGCTGAAAAGACGTATGCAATTCTTGAAAAGTCGTATTACCAAACGTGGAAAATAATAATATTCCTTCTTCAGACAAATAGTTAAATAAATTTTTCACTGTCTCTTTTAAATCATTAAGCCATTGAAATGTAGCATTTGAAATGATGACATCATATGGATTTTCTAATTTTAATTGTTCAATATCTTCACATCGAAACATCACATTTCCCAAACTTTTTCTAGTTTTCGCGACTGCAATCATCTCATCAGCAAAATCCACAGCTGTAATATGAGCTTTCGGAAATAAATTTGATAATTGCTCTGTTACATATCCTGTCCCGCATCCAAGTTCTAAAATACGTATCGATGATGTTTCACTATATCGTTCCTTCAATGTAGAAAGTAACGAATGCGCCATCTTTTTTTGTACATTTGCATATTGATCGTAGGATACAGCCGCCCCGTTAAACCGTTTTTGCAGTAACGTTTTGTTGATCATGTCGTACCCCCTCTACAAATTGAATAATTTCATTTGCGCAATATTCAAAATTCGTTACACATAATGCATGCCCAGCACCGCTTACTACTTTTAGATTGGCATTCGTATTATTCGCCATACTATGGGCTGCAGACAATGGACATATTACATCCTGCTCTCCATGAAGGAGTAACAGCGGGGCTTTCATATCTATTACTTCATTTCTCATATCTGTTTCTATTAAATAATCTAAGCCTAATTGTAAAGACTGAATCGAGTCTCCTTTAAACTTCTTCGCTATCTCTTCAAAACTCGTATTCTCCCTCAGCTCACTTTTTGTAAACATATTTTCATAGAAACGCTTCAAAGTATCTTCTTTTTTTCTCGTTAAATTCTTTTTCATACGTTCTACATGCAAGGAATTCCATCCACTTGTATAGTCACTTGTATTGGTAAATTTAGCGGTACCACCAATTAGTACCATACCTTGGGTCTTAATCTTTTTATAAGCTTGTATTGCCGCTAACGCTCCTAGTGACCATCCAACTAAAATTACATTTTCATCCTGCGCTACATCTATTATTCGCCCCGTAAATTCACTTTGTTCTTTCACGTTACGCCAATCTATACATTGAACAGAATATCCTTTAAAATACGGCAGAACCAAAGTCCAAACACCTTCTTCCATTCCCCATCCTGGAATAAAAATAAGCTTTAGCTCTTTCATACTAAAAACCCCTCTTCTTTGCCAATGCGTATAATATGCTGAATAGCCCATTTTAAATCGGCTATTGTATGTTGTGACGTAACTGCAAAACGGACTCGAGAACTACCAACTGGAACAGTCGGCGGACGAATTGCAATGGCTGCGATACCTACCTCTTGTAACCTTTCACTAAACCGTAAAGTATTTTCATTTGACCCAACTACAATCGGTACAATATGAGTTGAGCTATTCCCAATATCAAAACCAGCTTCTTGTAAATGCGTCCTGAAATATGCACCATTCTCTATAAGTCGCTCTCTTCTTTCGTTATCTTCTTTCACAATTTCAATTGCTTTTCGGATCGCCCCTAATGTTCCTGGTGGTAAAGCTGTAGTAAAAATCAAGCTTCTCATCATATTTTGTAAATACTCTATATAAATGGAATCACCCGTTAAATACGCACCATAACACCCTAAAGCCTTACTAAACGTCCCCATATGTATATCAATTTTTTGAGCAATATCTTTTTCTACATGAGATAATCCTGCTCCACCGATTCCATATATTCCACTTGCATGTGCTTCATCAACTATAATGATCGCCCCGTATTTCTCTTTCAGCTGAACTAAGCCTCTCAAATATGCAATATCTCCATCCATACTAAAAATCGTATCTGTTACGATTAATTTTCTCTTTTCTGGTGACGCTATTTGCAACATCTTTTCTAAATGATCCAAATCATTATGACGATATCTTTTATGCTCTGCTCCGCTTAATATAATTCCATCAACAATACTTGCGTGATTTAATTTATCACTAAAAACCATATCGTGACGACAGGCTAAAGCAGATATAGCACCTACATTTGCTATATACCC
The DNA here is from genome assembly GCF_046534555.1 of Bacillus sp. SIMBA_074. Classification (NCBI taxonomy): domain Bacteria; kingdom Bacillati; phylum Bacillota; class Bacilli; order Caryophanales; family Bacillaceae; genus Bacillus; species Bacillus sp. SIMBA_074. Next base: position 92,380 of record NZ_JAWRYM010000003.1, read on the forward strand.
GCTATTTACGATTAATGCTCTTTCAGTACCTTTCCAATCACATATACTTCTCTCAACCTCTTCATACAGTGGATAATTTCCTACAACGAGACGAGATGCTGTCGCTCCAGTTCCATATTTTCTCGTGCAGGCAATAGCAGCTTCTTTCAACCTTTCATCTCCAGCTAACCCTAAATAATTATTTGATGCTAAATTTAGCATCCTTTTCTCATTTCGAATAAGCCAGGTCTCTTCCGCTTTCTCTGTTACATGTAAATTACGATACTGCCCTTGCTCCTTTAATTGTTCTACTTTAGATTGAAGATGCGTGCGCCACATTTGATTCATTTTGGATGAGCTCCTCTAATTTTGAAATCATAATATGTTCTTTTACCGATTCCAATAATTCTCCCCTTGTAAACTCACCTTCAAGGAATGGTAATAAACCTAAAACAGGTACTCCACTTAACTCCTCAATCATTTCTTTGTTTTCTTGCACTCTTTCTTTTTCACATTCTTTACAACCAGACAAAATTACACCCGCTACTGTTAAACCGTGTGCCTTTGCATAAGAAATTGTTAAGACAGTATGATTAACTGTCCCTAGTGTCGGACGCGCTACTACAATAAGAGGGAGCTCTAATTCTTTTGCAAAATCAATCACTAAAGCGTCTTCTGTATATGGGACGGCAAGCCCACCAGCTCCTTCTACCAATAGGCTATTAAACTCTTTTAGTAGTTCATTATAGTGAGCAGTAATTTCTTTTAACATTACCGTCCTTCCAGCTCTTTTCATAGCAAGTCTCGGAGCAAGTGGTTCTTCAATGGAATAAGGACAAATTTCGTCTTCTTTTGTCGGTACACCCGATAATGCTTTTAATCTTGCTGCATCACCCTCAGGATTTGATGCAACATGTCCACTTTGCAACGGTTTATATACACCAACATTATGTCCACGCTCTCGAAATATACCTGCCAATGCTCCTGTCACTACCGTTTTGCCAACTTCTGTATCCGTTGCTGCTATAAAGAAACCACTCATTACTCTCCCTCCGTAACATCCGAGATTGCTTTATATAAAATGCGTAACATCTCATCAATCTCAGCCACCGTAGATGCAAGAGGAGGCATAAATACAATCGTATTACCGAGTGGTCGCAATATCATGCCCAGCTCTCTTGAACGTTTACATACTTGAACGCCGACTCTTTCTGTCCATTCAAACGATTCTTTCATTTCCTTATTCTTCACAAGTTCAATACCAACCATTAGCCCACACTGACGAATATCTCCTACGTGCTTATATTCATTAAGAGCTTCTAATTGTGCCTCTACATATTCTGCTTTATGCGCAACATCTTCTATTAAATTAGTTTTTTCATATAGTTCTAAATTTGCAATTGCTACGGCACACCCTAACGGATTCCCTGTATAACTATGACCATGGAAAAACGTTTTTTGTTCTTCATAGCCTCCTAAAAAGGCATTATAAATTTCATCTGTCGTTACCGTAATTGCCACCGGTAAATAACCACCTGTTAAACCTTTTCCGGCTGTTAAAATGTCTGGCGTCACATCCTCGTGTTCACATGCAAACATTTTCCCGGTACGCCCAAATCCAGTCGCTACCTCGTCTGTAATAAATAATACATTGTATTTTGTACATAAATCGCGAAGCCCTTTTAAGTATCCTTTTGGCATTGTAATCATCCCACCAGCACCTTGCATTAATGGCTCCACAATAATAGCTGCTACTTCTTCATGTTTTTCTTGTAGCATTTCTTCCATTTCTTCTAAATGTTTCTTTACAATTTGTTCCTTATTATCTCCATAAGGAGAACGATATGTATATGGATACGGCATTTTAATTGCCTCAAATAATAGTGAACTATACACTTGGTGAAACAAGTCTATTGCTCCTACTGAAACAGCACCTATCGTATCACCGTGATATGCTTCTTTTAATGTAACAAATCTTTGTTTTTTCGGTTTTCCTTTATGCTGCCAATATTGAAAGGCCATCTTAATTGCAATTTCAACGGCGCTAGAACCAGAGTCTGAATAGAATACTTTCTTCAAACCTTCTGGTACAACTTCAATTATTTTTTCTGCTAATAAAATAGATGGAACGTTAGCAAGTCCTAGCATAGTAGAATGAGCAATTTTATTTAATTGCTCACGAATTGCCTCATCTAGTTCCGGTACTTGATGCCCATGAACATTTAACCAAATAGACGAAACACCGTCCCAATATTCATTTCCATTTACATCGTATAGCTTTCTTCCCTCTCCACGTTCAATAATGACAGGATCTTCTTCTAAATAATCTTTCATTTGTGTAAATGGGTGCCATACGTAATCTTTATTCTTCTTCGATAATTCTTCATATGTATAAGACGATTTTTCACTCGTGTTACTATTAACAGCCACAATTGTCACCCCTAATGTTAACTTATTTATAAATATAGTTAACATTAAAAACAAATGACTGTCAATTATTTTTAAATCAATCAGTTCTCAAAAAAGAACAACTTATCATACGATAAGTTGTTCTACTTTCCATGTTGTATCTTTCCAATTTCTAAAATAATCTCTTCATCTTTTTTTCCTTCTGTATCAATTCCAAGTTGCTTAGCATGCTCAATTAACAAATCATGGCGCTGCTCAAATCTAGCGTTATCTACTTCTTTTGTAACCTCTTCTTTTGTTTTCCCCTCAGTAGAAACTCCTAGTTTCGTAGCTGCTTTTTCCATCGATTTCTTCTCTTCAGTTTCTTTCACTTTCTTCACTTCTGACTGCTGTATTTGCTTTTGTTTCGACTGCTCTGATTCAGCTGCAAAAGCTGTGTAAATTCCAGCACTTCCGCCAACGACTAGTAAGGTGGTAAAAAGAATTATTTTTTTCTTCACTCTTTCCTCCCCTTTCAAATTCATTATAACGCACATTTTTACAGTATGAAAAACATTTCTCCTTTATTTCCCTAAAAAAATATCGAATGTTTTTATTGACATGTATGATGAATATATGATAAAAATTTAACTAACATCATATGAATCGGCGTTGATAGGATTTAGTAGTATTTCGTTTTCTGATTTCAGAGAGCTGGTGGTCGGTGCGAACCAGTACAGAGCGATTTATGAATTACCCCCTGGAGCTTCTTTTACGAAACGTGAGGAGTAGTGAAAGACGGTTTAGACCGTTATGTCTAAAGAGTGGTGAAATGAAACTGTTTCACAATTTAGGGTGGTACCGCGAATTTTTCGTCCCTGCATATATTGCAGGGGCGTTTTTATTTTATGAGCGCATATCATATGACCCTTTATTTTGTGATACATTCCTTTCACAAGCTAGGGTGGTACCGCGATTTCTTCGTCCCTGCATAATTATATGCAGGGGCGTTTTTTTATCCAATCATTTCCGTATCATATTGAGATGTTGACAATTACCGGTAATTTGTCACAAAATTCTAAATTTTAGAAGGAAATATACAATATTGGCGAATTTTATATAAAAAAGAGCTATTTTAAATTACTTAGGAGGGAAAAACAATGGTTTCAAAAATTGAATCTGTTCTTTTAACATTATTTATCTTTTTCTGTATTGGCTTTAGTGTTATCAAATTAGAAGTTTCACCACACATCCCAATTTTATTTGGTATCGTTCTTTTATTAGCATTTGGATTTATGAAAAAAATCTCTTGGTCTACTATGGAAAAAGGAATGATAAGTAGTGTTTCAGCTGGTATTCCATCTATTTTTATTTTCTTACTTGTAGGCGTATTAATTAGTGTTTGGATCGCAGCTGGAACAATTCCAACTTTAATGGTATACGGATTCCAACTTGTATCTCCTAAAATTTTCGTTCCTACTGTTTTTGTTGTTTGTGCAATTGTTGGAACGAGTATCGGTAGTGCATTTACAACTGCAGCAACAGTAGGGCTTGCCTTTATGGGAATGGGTAGTGCTCTCGGATACGATCCAGCTCTGATTGCTGGTGCAATTATTTCTGGTGCATTCTTTGGAGATAAAATGTCTCCTTTATCTGATACAACAAACTTAGCTCCTGCTGTAACGGGTGTAGATTTATTTGAGCATATTCGCAACATGCTTTGGACAACAGTTCCTGCTTTCATTATTGCTTTTATCGCATTTTTAATTTTAGGAAGCGGCACTAGTGGAGACGTTGACTTCACAAACTTTATTAGCACGTTAGAAAAAAACACAACGATTTCTATCGTTACACTTATTCCAATTTTATTACTGTTCCTATTCGCATTTAAAAAAGTTCCAGCAGTTCCAACATTGCTTGCAGGAATTGTGGTAGGAATTATTATTCTCTTTATTTTTAAACCTAGCACTTCTTTAGCTGATTTAATGAAAATTATGCAAGATGGTTACGTTTCTAAAACTGGTATAAAAGATATTGATAGCTTATTATCTCGCGGTGGTTTACAAAGTATGATGATGTCAATCGCTCTTATTTTCCTAGCTCTTTGTATGGGAGGATTATTACAAGGAATGGGTATTATAGCACAGCTGATGAATATCATCTCTAGCTTTGTAAAAACTAGTACACGCTTAATTATTTCTACCGCTTCCACTGCAATTGGTGTAAACTTCTTACTCGGCGAGCAATACCTATCAATCGTTTTAACAGGACAAGCATTCGCTAACAAATACGATGAAGTCGGTTTAGAACGTCGTAATTTATCACGAGTACTAGAAGATGCTGGTACAGTAATTAATCCGCTCGTACCATGGGGTGTAAGTGGCGTATTCTTAACAAACGTCCTTAGCGTTCCAACAATCGATTATGTTCCATACGCAATCTTCTGTTTAGCTTGTCCAGTCGTAACTATTATCGTTGGATTTACTGGATTCGGTCTTTCTTGGAAAAAAGAAAAAGCAGTACCAGTTTCATAATATACACATAAAAAAGGATTACCATAATTGGTAATCCTTTTTTTGTACAATACTTTACTATCTATTTGCTTTCTTTCTTCTAAATAACATAAGTAAACCTGCTCCTACAAACGCAAGTCCTGCTCCAATTGTAGAAGTGACGCTTGTACCTGTTTTCGGTAAATCACGTTCATCTTTTTCAGCTTCTTTATTTTCACTTACAGTTGTTGTTGTTTCTTTTGTATTTTGATCATCTTTTGTAGTTTGTCCAGATCCAGCATTGTTTCCATCTTGTTTTGGTTCATTACCATTATTACCTTCTTCTGTTGGTGGTGTCGTTGGATTTTCTCCATTACCTCCATTATTACCATCACCTGTTGGTGGTGTCGTTGGAGTCTCTCCACCAGTTTCCTTATCATCATTCTTCTTCGTTATATCAATTGCATATTTAGCAAATTCATTTTCAGATGGTCCAACGTATGAGATTTTTCCATCTTTTTTTATATACTTTTGTGCATTTGGTGAAGAATCGAATGTTGTATTTAATTTATCTGCAACAATCGGTTTAAACGTCCAATTTTTATCTGCTGCTGGATCAATAATTGGTGTTTCTTGCATATATTTCACAATGATTTGACGTGTTTCATCTTGTGATTGGTATACAACTTCCCCTTTACTTACACCTGGGAACGTTTGGCTACTTCCACGATAGTTATTTGTAGCGACGATGAACTCTTGATTATCAGCTACTGGCTTCCCTTCATACGTCATATTTATAATACGATTCGTATTTGCATTTACAACTTTTCCATCTTTATCGTATTTCGCCGGTTGTGTTACATCAATTTCGTATTTTAAGCCATCTAAAATATCAAAGTTATATGTAGGATAGCCTATATTTACTAACGGCTGTTCTTCTGTTTTCTTTGAATCAATTTGATTAAACTGACCTGCAGACATTTCAAGCCATTCTTTCACTTGTGCCCCATTTACTTTTACAGCATATAACGTATTTGGATATACATATAAATCTGCCACGTTTTTAATTGCTAACGTTCCAGCTGGAATATCCGTATAATATGTAGCACCGTTTCGGCCACCCGCTTTAAATGGTGCTCCTGCAGATAATACTGGAATTCCTTTATATTTACTATATTGTCCGTTTTCAGCGAATAGCTTTTCTACATACCATTTTTGTGCATTTGTCACAAGTTGTACAGAAGGATCATCTTGTACTAATGAGAAATAACTATTAATTGGCGCTGTCGTTTTTCCTACAGCTGTATTCACATAATCAATTGTCGCTTGATGATCATCTTTAATTTCATTAACTAATCTTTGATCGGATTGTACTAATGGATTCCCTTTACTATCAGCAATCGGACGAAGTTGCGGCTTCGATTGCTCTTTTTGTATTTCCCATTCTCCGTTTACCTTTTTCAATTGCATATCAATAATACCTAGGTTACTTCCAAAGACACCAGGCATTACAACTGGAACACCATTAAATACATCCTTCATTTCAGTATGTGAATGTCCCATTAATACTGCATCTACACCAGGAACTTCTGTTAAATAATACGACGCGTTTTCCATGCCAACGTTGTATCCACTCTTATCAACACCGGAATGCGCTAGTGCAACGATAACATCTGCACCTTCTGCTTTCATTTTTGGCACCATTTTCTTCGCTGTTTCAACTATATCTTTTGCTTTCACTTTTCCTTCTAAATTCGCTTTATCCCAGTTCATAACTTGAGGTGGAACAAATCCCATTACGCCAATTTTCACTTTTTGTTTTTGACCTGATTCATCTTCTACTTCTTTTTCAAAAACATGATATGGTTTAAAGTAGTTTTGGTCGTTCTCTTCATTATTATCTTTATCATCCTTATAGACGTTCGAGTTAATAACCGGGAACTCTGTTTTACTAATTACTTTGTTTAAATAGTCTAAACCGTAGTTAAATTCATGATTCCCAAGAGAGATGACGTCATACTTCATTAAATTCATTACACGATATAATGGATGTGTATAACTAGGATCCACAGGCTTCTTCGGATCATTTATTTTATTCGCTACATAATCTCCAAGCGGTGTCCCTTGTAATGCATCCCCATCATCAAATAAGACAGAGTTCTTCGCTTCTTCACGTGCTTTATTAACAAGTGTTGCAGTTTGCACGAGACCTACTTTATTATCTGTTTTCGTTTGATAATAATCGTAATTCATTAAGTTAACGTGAATATCTGATGTTTCTAAAATTCGTAAGTTAACTGTACTCTCCCCAGCTTTTTCCTCTGCATGAGCTGTTGTCGGCAACACTTGCGGTGCTATAACGCCAATAGCAAGTGTTGCTCCAGCTAGCATTTTTTTTGACTTTTTCACAAAAAATCCCCCTTATACAATTACCCCAAAATAATGAAGTGAATCTCTATCAGTCTCTAACCACATACCTTTTTTCTTCTATTAGAGCGATAATCTTCACCTTATCTGACATTATCATATCTAAAGTGCTTTCATATCGTCAATATTTTTTGACACACTTCTACAAATTTTCTGTAAAGTTTTCATAAATATATAATATGCCCTTACATTGCTTATACTGCTGAATATGATACAATTACCAATTACAAGGAGGATGAATTTATGAAAAAAGTCATCTTAACAATTGTTTGTCTCCTCCTTCTAATCATTTCTTATTCTAATTTTGAAAAGAACGATGAGACAAAACAAAAAGAAAATGAAAGAAAAACAGAAAAAACATCTGCTCCCAGCTGGATTGATAAGCAAACGAATGATTCCTTTTATCACCTCGTATTAGGTGATTCACTTGCAAAAGGATATGGATCTACACAAGGGGGATTTGCCGAATTAGCTTCTAAACAATTAGAAGGACAAATTCATAAACCAATTACGGTAGAAAACCTCGGTGTAAATGGTCTCACTACAGATCGTCTCGTTAAAAAAGTCCAGTCAGAAGAAGTTCAACAAAAAATTAGGGAAGCAAATATAATTACTATTAATATTGGAGGAAATAATTTATTCCGCTTAAATCGTGATGTAGGTGTTATAGATGGTATTAAAATGTTAAATAAAGAAAAAGCCCGTTTTGAAACGGATGTAAAAAATATTGTAAAGACCGTTCGAGATCAAAATCCGAATGCTTTACTCATTCTATCTGAACTCTATAACCCTTTACAACTTGATGACTCCATCGCAAGTTATGCAGATATGTTTTTAGATGGTTGGAATGATTCTATTTATTCTATTTCAAAAGCACATCAACCATCGATTGTTTTACCAATTCGCAAATTAATATCTAAGGATAAAAAAGATTTACTATTTGACCAAGTACACCCAAATGATAACGGTTATACGATTATTGCCAATACATTTACAAAGCAAGTGTTATCCTACAAATATTAAGGCTACCATGAAACAATTCTATTTTTATACCTTGTCTTTTTTGTTACAATGATAGTGGAAGGGGGCCGTTATATGGAATCACGCGAGTGGGAACGTATTGTTGATCATCTTCTTTCGCTAGTGCCTCTTTTTTATCGCAAATTTATGCTTCCTGGAGAGTTTTCTTCTCAAAGACATATGCCGCCATCACATACGCAAGTGTTACTGCTTTTGCATGAAAATGGTACATTAGCAGTTTCAGAAATTGGCAAGCGGCTAGCGATTTCACGGCCTAACATGACCCCTCTATTAAACAAACTTATTCAAGAAGAGCTAATAGAGCGTCATTATAGCGAAAAAGATCGAAGGGTCATTTTAATTTCCCTAACAACTGAAGGGAAAGTGTTAGTAAGTCAGTATCAGCAATTCATTTTAGGCAAACTAAAAGAAAATTTTCAAACATTATCTGAGGAAGAGCGTGAAAAGCTCATTTATTCTCTTAAAACCATTCAAAATTTAATTTTGAAAACAAACGCATAAAGCTGCTTCTAAATAGAAGCAGCTTTATGATTCGTAATAATTACCATAGTATACATTTGAATACGGCCATGTCGTTAAATATGGTTTTTGTTCTTGCGTAGGCTGTTGTTGTGGTATTTGTGGTATTTGTGGTATTTGCTGTAATTGTTGTTGTCGATATAACTCGTATTGTCTACTCATATCATAAACCGGATAATAATTTACATATGGGTATACTTGCGGTACGTAATAATAATACATTCATTCTCTCCCCCTTTTTCTTAAACATATTCAAAGGAGAAAATGAATGTGACATTCTTTATATTTGAACAAGTGGTTCTCTCACTTGTTTCTTTCTTTTCTTCAAACGTAACTTACGATTCTTTTCATATAAATAATGCACAACGAAATATGAAATTACCCCACACACAATTCCTATTATCGTCATACCAATTAATACATATACTTCACTCTGTAATAAGCTCTTTAACATCGTAAAAATATGGCTCGAAAACAAATCTGATATCGTAAATGGTTCATGATGTATTTTCTGTACATGAAATGGGTAAATCATTTTTCCTAGCGCATAAGCAAACGGAAATAAAAATACTGGGAGAAACGATATTTTCCCAATAATATTACCAATGACTGCGGCTGGAAAAGATCCTTTTGCTAACCTTACAATTGGATAAAATATTAAATATACGAGCGATGCCGTATAAATCACCAACATTTCTAAACCAAATCCAATAGCAAAACCTAGCGACACTTTCTTTGCTCCTTCTGGCGATCGAAGCAACTTAAAATATTGAAACTTTAATATTCTCCACATCCGCTGAAAAAACGAATATGTTTTCTTAGTTGTTTTCAAATTCATCATCTCTTTAACTATATTTTTTTATCTAGTATGTCCTTACATGATATGAAAAACAAATTTAGTTTTCTCTTTTTATTATAAATGATATAGAGATAATTAACTAAATATACATCCGACATTTCCATATAAAAAAACCTCCCTTTTAGGAAGGCTCTTCTATATTTTTAAATAAACTCACTAATAAAGCTTTTTGCGCGTGCAACCTGTTACCAGCTTGTTCAAAAACGATAGACTGTGGCCCATCTATAATCTCTCCAGTTACTTCTTCTTCACGATGAGCAGGCAGGCAGTGCAGGAAACGATATGTTTGCTTTGCATGTATAACAAGCTCTTTATTTACTTGGAAAGGCTGGAATAAAGTATATTTTTCTGCTTCTCCTTCTTGGCCCATACTCATCCAAACGTCAGTATAAATAAAATCTGCTCCACTTACCGCTAATTCAGGATTATGCAAAATTTCAATTTCAGCCCCTGTTTCATCAGCAATCGCTAATGCTTTTTTAACAATTTCTTCATTCGGCTCATACCCTACGGGAGTTGCAACAGTCATATTCATTCCGACTTTTGCACTCGCTAGCAATAGTGAATGACATACATTATTCCCATCACCTACATAAGCTAATTTAACTCCTTTAAACGTATGAACTTCTTCATATATCGTCATTAAATCTGCCAATGCTTGGCAAGGATGATGATCATCAGTTAAACCGTTAATAACTGGGATACTGGACTCTTTTGCAAGCTCCTCTACATCCGCATGTGAAAATGTGCGTATCATAATTCCATCAATATAATGAGATAGTACTTTCGCAGTATCTGAAACCGTTTCTCCTCTGCCAATTTGCATCTCTTTTCCACTTAAAAACATTCCATGTCCTCCGAGCTGTACCATTCCTGCTTCAAAAGAAACGCGAGTACGGGTTGAATGTTTATCAAAAATGAGACCTAATATTTTCCCTTGTAATAAAGGCTCCTGCTTGTTCTTTTTTAAATATATAGCGAACTCAATTAAAGAAATGATTTCTTCTTGCGTCAATTCTTCTAACGTTAAAAGATCTTTCGTATTTAATTTCGGTACTTGTACAGTTGACATGAAATTTCCCCCTTATATTATTGATGCATTTTTTGTACAAACCACTCTTTTTATCATATATATTGCCTGTTCTAGCTCTTCATTCGTTACAATAAGTGGTGGTAATAGTCTTATAACATTAGGCCCTGCTTGTAATACGAGAAGTCCTGCTTTTTCTAGTTGTTCTATGACATTTGCAACCTCATGCTTGCATTCGATTCCAATCATAAGTCCCTTACCACGAATATTTTGAACACATTCAACGTGTCGTAATTCTTCTTGCAATTTCTTTAATACGTACTCGCCCTTTTCCTGTACCTCTTTAAAAAACGATTGTTCCTTAATGAATTGCAATACTTCTTTCGCTGCAGTCATAGCAATATAATTCCCACCGAAAGTTGAACCGTGTGACCCGGCAGTAAAAGAAGAACCTAGTTCTTTTCGGCCAATCATCGCTCCAACTGGAATACCATTCCCAAGCGCCTTTGCGATGGTAACGATATCAGGAATTATTCCCATTTGCTCATAAGCGAATAGTGTTCCTGTTCTGCCTATTCCAGTTTGTACTTCATCTATAATAAAAAGAGAATTGTACTGATTACATAGTTTTTCAATTTCCTTCAAAAAGGATGGATCAGCTAATATTACTCCTCCTTCTCCTTGAATAACTTCTACCATTACCGCCGCAACTTCTTCATTCATTACTTCCTCTAATGCTCGTATGTCGTTAAATGGTATATGTAAAAAAGACGGAAGTAATGGACCGAATCCTTCTTTCACTTTATCTTGCCCTGTTGCACTCATCGTTCCAAATGTTCTCCCGTGGAAAGATTGCTCACATGTTACTACGAGAGATTTTCCAGTATGCTTACGTGCTAGCTTTAAAGCCGCTTCATTTGCCTCCGCCCCGCTATTACAAAAAAACACATGATCTAATGCTGTATCTTCTGTTAATAATGATGCGACCTCTTCTTGTAAGGAGTTCGTAAATAAGTTAGATATATGCCATATATTTCTAAGTTGCTTTTCTACTGCCTTTACAACCGTAGGATGACAATGTCCTAAGTTACATACTCCAATACCAGAAGTGAAATCTAAATATTGCTCACCACTTTTATCAATAACTTTCGCCCCATTGCCCTTTAGAAATTCAATTTCTCTTCTTCCATATGTTTGAAAAAGATGGCTTGTCATACGATACTCACTCCTTTTGTTACCGTAGTTCCAACACACTCTCCTGTAACCTCAGTAAAATCCTTTGTACCATTTACGATACTAGCCTTTTTCACTCCCATTTTTAACGATGTAAGTGCCGCCTGTACTTTCGGAATCATTCCACCTGTAATGACGCCTTGTTCTATAAAAGTAAGAATTTCATATTCATCCGTTTTCTTTACCAATCTTCCTTCGTGTAATACTCCATCTACGTCCGTTATAAAAATGAGTTCTTTTGCGGATAGTGCGGCTGCAATTCCAGCTGCAGCGGTATCTGCATTTATGTTATAAACCTCATTACCATTTATCCCAATTGGGGCAATGACAGGAATATAATTCATATCTATCAACCCTTTCAATAGGGCTGTTTCTACATAACTTACTTCTCCTACATATCCTATCGCTTCGCCAACAGGTTGAACTTGAAGTAAATTACCGTCACATCCTGAAAGCCCCACCGCAAGTAAATCATGTTTTTGTAAATTCATTACGAATTTTTTATTCGTACTTCCGCATAGCACCATTTGAACAACATCCATAACCTCTTTCGGCGTTACTCTTAATCCATCTTTCTTTTCTATCTCGATATTAGCGTCTTCTAACTTGGCATCAATTTCTGGGCCACCGCCATGGACAATAACAACCTTATACTTATTTTGCAATTTCTTTATACAATCAAAAAAGACACTATTTAATCGATTCAACATGCTACCGCCACATTTAACTACAATATAATCACTCATCTTCTCTCTCCTTATGTACGATAACAAGCATTTATTTTCACATATTCATAACTTAAGTCGCAGCCCCAAGCTGATCCCGTTTCATCTCCTAAATGTAAACACACATCAATTTTTATTTCATGTTCTTGTAATTTCTTTGTCATTTCCTCTTCAGAGAACATTTGAGGCTCACTATTTTTTAATACGGCGATAGATTGAAGAGTGATATCAATTGTATTTGGGTTAATAATTACTTCACTCTGTCCAGTACTACTAATAATTCGTCCCCAATTTGGGTCTTCACCGTATATCGCTGTTTTCACAAGACTGGAACCGACTATTTGTTTTGCAATTTTCTTTGCTTCTTCATTTGTTCTAGCCCCTAACACGTTTACTTCTATTAACTTCGTAGCACCTTCACCATCTTGTGCAATTTTTTTCGCTAAATCTTCACATACCTTTTGTAAAGCAACTACGAAAGTTTCCCAGTCTTCATGTTCCATATTCATCGTTTTCGTTTCTGATAATCCACTTGCCATAGCGATGACCATATCATTTGTAGAAGTATCTCCGTCCACCGTAATTTGATTAAACGTATGATTCGTAATTTGTGATAATGCTGTTTGCAATACTTCATGCTCTATATTGGCGTCTGTTGTAATAAAACTAAGCATCGTTGCCATATTCGGTTTGATCATCCCTGATCCTTTTGCGACCCCAGCAATGATCACTGCTTCCCCATCAATTATCATCTCATAGCAAGTTTCTTTCGTTATAAGATCTGTCGTTAAAATTGCTTCACAAAAAGAATAAGCTTCACTTACTTCCTTTGTTGGCACAAGAGATTCAATTCCCTTTCGAATGATATCCATCGGTAAAGGTACTCCAATTACACCTGTTGAAGCGACTGCGACGTACTTTTCTTTTACTCCAAAGTGTTCCGCTCCTAATGTTCGCATCTCATAAGCATCTTGCAATCCTTTCATCCCCGTACAAGCATTTGCATTGCCGCTATTTACAACAATTGCTTGTAATTTCCCTTCTGCTGCTATGCTATCCTTCGTTACTTGCAACGGCGCTGCTTGTATTTGATTTGTTGTATACACAGCGGCACATGATGCTGGCACCTCACAAACGATTGCACCCATATCCTTTTTCACCTTTTTCAGACCATTTGCAGTACCGATTGCCAAAAAGCCTTTTGGTGTAACAATTGAACCATTTGCTAATTTTGTAATAGACGATGCTTTAATCATAATTTCCCCCTTATGGATAAAGCGGCATATGCTGTAAACCCGTTGTCTCTTCTAGTCCCGCTAATAAATTTGCATTTTGAACCGCTTGCCCTGCCGCACCTTTCATCATATTGTCTATAACAGAAACGACCGTAACTCTTTCTGTTCTTTCATCGTAAGCTATCCCAATATCACAATAATTTGAGCCCCTTACTTCTTTCGGACTTGGAAATTCTCCTTGCGAGCGAACTCGAACGAAAGCTGAGTATTCATACGTTTCTTCATACAACTTTTGAAGTTGCTCTATTTTCATTTCCTTTTTCACTTTCGCATAAAGTGTAACCATAATCCCTCGTGATATCGGTATTAAATGTGTACTAAACGTGATTGGCTTCGTTTCACGATTCCACTCTGCAAGCATTTGCTCAATCTCAGGAACGTGCTGATGCTGATTAACTTTATAAATGTGTAAGTTATCGTATAACTCAGGAAAGTGAGTCATTGTTGTTGGCGTTTTGCCCGCTCCAGATACTCCTGATTTCGCATCAATAATAATCGAAGCTTCTTCAATCATGCCGCTACGTACTAACGGCGCTACCGCTAATAATGCAGCTGTAGCAAAACATCCTGGGTTTGCAATTAAATTTGCATTTTGGATCTCAGGCCTTTTCCATTCACTTAATCCATATACTGCTTTCCTAAGAAGTTCTTCCTGTGCAGCTGGCCTTTTATACCACAATTCATATAACGAGGGATCTATCATACGAAAGTCTCCAGATAGGTCAATTACTTTTAAACCTACTGCCAATAATTTTGGTGTTAACTCTGCCGATACTCCCGCTGGGGTTGCTAAAAATACAATTTCAGCTTCCTTCTCTATTTTCTCCGCATCAATTTCTTGTAACGTATGGACAAGAACATTTCGAAAATGCGGGTATACATTTGTTATAAATTCACCGACTTGTGAAAAAGAATGGAGAGATGCTATCGAAAAATATGGATGTTGCTCTAATAACCGAATTAACTCAATACCTCCATATCCAGTTGCTCCAATAATTGCGACTTTCATAAGCTCCTCCTCATATCTATTCTTTAAATTAAGTTTGATTATAATATTGCATAATTATAAAGTCAATTAAATATTTATAATTTTTAAAAACTTCAAAATATTAATCTTGCTATAAAAGCAATATACACAAGTGGATTTTTATGCAAAAATAGTGCATAGTAGTATTTTCATTTCACTTCAAGTACAATAAAACAATACATGTATACATACAGGCGGGGAAAAACATGAATAAAAAATTAATTGAGAAAATGATTATAAAAAGTTTTCGGCAATATCAATGTAATCCTGTTTCAAAAGAGGATCAGGAAATGCTAATTAAACATATTCAAATGATAATTCATTCAAATACTGAAATTGATGTATACGAGGCTGTTGAGGATATCGTTTACGATTATGTGACTGGAAAATAAAAAATAGGAGATTTCCATATGGAAATCTCCTATTTTTTACTTAATGATTTGCCTGCAACGCGTTCAAATAAACCTGGGAATAATGCGTAGAGCTTTGGCCCCATTCCCATCCACTTCGGCAAGTTTACTTCACGTTTTTTCGTTTGCATCGTCTTTACGATTTGTTCTGCTACATATGTTGGTTTTAACATGTAACGTCCCATATTTTTCACATATGTACCTGATTGATCGGCTATTTCAAAAAAGTTCGTTTCTATCGGTCCTGGGTTAATTGCTGTTACATACACATTTGTGTTAGATAACTCCATACGTAAACTATTCGTAAATCCTAATACAGCGTGTTTTGTTGCTGCATAAGCACTCGACTTCGGAGTTGCAATTTTTCCAGCCAATGAAGCAATATTAATAATTTGTCCTTCGTTCCTTTTTACCATATTAGGTAATACCGCTTTCGTACAAGCTACTAATCCAAATACATTTACTTGAAACATATCCTTTACTTCATCCATTGAAGCATCTTCAAACGTTTTAAAGATACCAAACCCAGCATTATTTACCAATATATCAATACGTCCTACTTCTTGTAATACCTTTGAAAAAACAGATTGTACTTCCGTTTCTTCACTTACATCTAATACATAGTAATAGCAAGGCGTATTATACGTTACTTTAATTTTGTCTGCTAATGCTTGTAGCTTCTCTTCTGTTCGAGCCATTAATACCGGCGTCGCCCCTTGCTCTGCAACCTGCATTGCAACTTGCTCTCCAATTCCACTAGAAGCACCTGTAATGACGATTACTTTTTCTTGTAAACGTCCCGTCATTGCTGTCACCTACTTTGCATAATAAATCAATTGTTGTGAAGATTCATCAATCATCACCTGTTGATTATATGCTAAAAAGTCTAATTGTCCAACAGTTTCTGAGATAGTAAGTGGTAATTGCTCTTTATATAATACCGGAAATAGTTTTACACACACCTCAAATGCTGTCATTGGCTTTTCCTTTAATAGTTCAAGCACTTTAAAAGCACGTGTCTCTTGCTTTTGTAATCTTGTTTCAATAAGTTGTTTCACATTCAGAACATCTTCCCCATGCCCTGATAAAATCCGTGAAATATTCATTTCACTTAAACGTTTTAACGTTTGATTGTACTGCAATAAAGGATGCGCTCTTTCTGTTTGCCCTTCATATGGTGGTTCTAATATTGGATTTGAAGAAATATGACTAATGAGAGCATCCCCACCAATTAATATTCCATCAGATTCTCTATATAATGAAATATGAGTGGAAGCATGACCCGGGGTTTCAATCACTGTAAATCCAGGTAACGAATCTATACGATCTCCCTCTCTCACAGTATGTGTTAACGATCTATTACAAGAATATTTAAGTGTCTTCGTCGTCAATAATGCCTCACCATTCAGAAATACTGCTGGAACGCCGAACTGCAAGGCTGTCTCTTTAAAAAATTCATGATACCTCTTTAAAAATTCAGCATTTTGTGTAATCCACGGTTCATTCCAAGGATGTCCGATAATCTTTACTTTTTCAGAAAATGTATTTAAAAGTCCGCAATGATCCGCATGGTGATGCGTAATCACTACCGTTTCAATATCTTCTATCTTATATCCTAATGCACCTAATTGACTTTCTAGTGCTTTCTTTGCTTCTTCTGTATTTGTCCCTGTATCAATTAACGTTAATGTTTCTCCCTCAACTAAAAACACATTCACTGTCTCAACTGCAAATGGAACAGGAATCTCCATTCGATGAATCGCCGTCATGCTTAGCCCCCCTGTCTTTTTCCGGTTCAAAAATGAATACCTCTTCAGTTTACAACTTCCCTATAAATTTGTCATTATTTTCAGATAAAAAGAGGTCTTTTCCATAAAAAAACGAATGTATGTACATTTATAAGTATTTCTAACCAAATTTAAAGGAGGCACATCATGTCTATGCAAAACATTTCCTTTCTCGGTGCAGGCTCTATTGCCGAAGCGATTATTGGTGGCTTATTAAACGCAAATGTTGTTAAGGGAGAACACGTCACTGTAAGTAATCGTTCTAACGAGACAAGATTACAGGAGTTACACAAAAAATACGGTGTCAAAGGTACACATAATAAAAAGGAATTACTTGCTGATGCAAATATTCTTTTTCTAGCTATGAAGCCAAAAGATGTCGCAGAAGCGGTTATTCCTCTTAAAGAATACATAAATAATGACTTGCTTATTATTTCGTTATTAGCAGGTGTTTCTACTCATTCAATTAGAAACCTACTTCAAAAAGACGTTCCGATTATTCGTGCAATGCCAAATACATCTGCAGCCATTTTAAAATCCGCTACCGCTATCTCACCTTCAGAACACACAACGGAGGAACATATTCGCACTGCAACATCTTTATTTGAAACGATTGGTCTCGTCTCTGTTGTAGAAGAAGAAGATATGCATGCTATCACTGCATTATCTGGAAGTGGACCAGCTTATATTTATTACGTGGTAGAGGCACTGGAAGAGGCAGCAAAAAAAATTGGTTTAAAAGAAGATGTTGCAAAATCTCTTATTCTTCAGACGATGATTGGTTCTGCTGAAATGCTAAAAGCAAGCGAAAAACACCCTTCTATTTTGCGAAAAGAAATTACTTCTCCTGGCGGAACAACTGAAGCAGGTATTGAAGTATTAAAGGAGCATAATTTTCAACAAGCATTAATCTCATGTATTACACAAGCAACGAAACGATCACACGATCTTGGAAAAACATTAGAAGAAATAGCAAAAGAAAAATAAAAAACGGAGCTCAACTTTATTTGAGCTCCGTTTTTACTTTAATCATATGATATGCTTTTAGTTATTACTCTTACCAAAAATCTCTTCTTGCAAACGACGACCTGTCGGTGTTGCTGCAAGGCCACCTTCTGCTGTTTCACGAAGTGCTACTGGCATCGTTTGTCCAATTCTAAACATCGCCTCAATGACTTCATCACATGGAATTGTACTAGTTACACCAGCTAATGATAAATCAGCTGAAATCATGGCATTCGCAGCTCCTGCTGCATTACGTTTTACACAAGGTACTTCTACAAGCCCTGCAACAGGATCGCATACTAAACCAAGCATATTCTTTAATGAAATCGCCATCGCTGTAGCTGCTTGATCTTGTGTTCCACCAGCCATCTCAACTGCTGCTGCAGCTGCCATTCCACTTGCTGAACCTACTTCAGCTTGGCAACCTCCTGCCGCGCCAGAAATACAAGCATTATTCGCAACAACCATACCGAAAGCTCCTGCTGTAAATAAAAATTCAATCATTTCTTCACGTGTAGGCTGTAATTTTTCTTTCAATGCAAACAGTACACCTGGCACTGTTCCAGCAGAACCTGCTGTTGGTGTTGCACAAATGATTCCCATCGCTGCGTTTACTTCATTTGTCGCAACTGCTTTACTCACTGCGTCCAAAATTGTATCCCCAGATAAGCCTTTTCCGCTCTTCATATACTCTCGAACTTTCACAGCATCTCCGCCAGTTAAACCCGTCGGTGATTTTACACCACGAATACCACGTTCTACTGCTTGTTCCATCACGACTAAGTTCTTTTCCATACCAGCAATTACTTCTTCACGTGAAATACGTCTTGTATCCATTTCACATTGAATCATAATTTCTGCGATTTTTACATTTTTCTCTTTAGCTTGCGCCACTAGTTCCGCTGCGTTCCGAAACATGGTGTGTCCCCCCTGCAATTAATCCATAATAGTTACTTGGCAAATATTTTGTTGTCCATTTATTTCTTCAATCACTTCATCTGCTAATAATTCATCTGTTTCAATGACCATAAGCGCTCTTCTTCCTTTTTCCTTACGAGAAACACTCATTGTACTAATGTTAATCTCATGCTTAGCAAGAATTGAAGCTACAGCTGCGATAGCACCAAAGCGATCGTTATTTACAATAAGTAGTGCTGGACTCGTGCCTGTTAATTGAAGATCGAATCCGTTTAATTCTACAACTTCAATTTTACCGCCACCAATTGAGCAAGCAACAACTTCAATTTCCTCTTCACCTTTATACAGACGAATTCTCGCTGTATTTGGATGCGGAGCATTTGCATCTTCTTCAATGAATTCCACTTCAATCCCGCGTTCTTTTGCAATATCTAACGCACTTGGAATACGTAAATCATCTGTTTCAAATCCTAGTATTCCACCGATTAGCGCTACATCCGTACCGTGACCACGGTATGTTTTTGCAAATGAACCATATAATGAAATGCTAACTCTCTCTGGTTCATGACGAAACAGCTGACGAGCAACTTGCCCCATTCTTGCCGCGCCTGCTGTATGTGAACTTGATGGACCAATCATAACCGGACCAATAATATCAAACACTGAGCGATACTTCATCATAACTCCCCCTAAACCTCTATGAAAAAATTATTTACTATTCTATTAAGCTACCGAATCGGTTGCTGTTCCAGTCGTACCACGAATTTGTTCCGCTGTAAGAATTGGATAGTTTTTGAATAACAGTGAAGCAATATATCCTGAAATAATACCAGTTATAATAATAAATAAGAAACTTAGCATTACCTGCATTTAAAAATAATATAAGATAGTCCACAATAAAGTCTGGTAGCAATCCAAAGTTTAACACAGAACCCCTTACAAGCATAGCATAAACAAGTGAAACTCCTATTGCTTTCATACCTTTTGATATTTTAAAGCTAAAAAATGAAAAAAGACTTAGTACAAATAATAGTAATATCCTTCCTATTATAATTTCCATGTTGCTCTCTCACGATTTAGTCAACTTCGCTTGTTATGACAAATGGCTAAAACGCATGTAGCCTACAATAAATTATAATCTGCCCTCATTATAGCTTATTTTTAATAAAACGCTTACTTTTAATGAATTTTAAAAGTTCTGAATAAAAATCCATTTTTGCTACTTGTACCACTCGTATGTCGTCTGACTTATATAACAGTTTTTCTAAATAATCGGTATTATGTATTTTTCTCCTCTATCTTCACATCATTAAAACTTTCTGTGTCATCCTATATAAAAATAAAATGATAACAGTTTTATTTTTAATTTTTTTAGAAATAAAAAAAATGGCAACCTATCGTCACCATTTTTTCACAACATTATTATCTTTCTACTGGAAATGATTTTAAATCCGTAGCTATTTCTGTATTAGAAAATAGCTCTCTTGCCTCTTTCAATAATTCCTTATATGTATCTCCTTGATAACGAGAACTAATATGAGTCAATATTAAGCGTTTTGCATTTGCCTGAAGTGCAATACTCGCAGCTTGCTTAGATGTGGAATGAAAATAATCATACGCTTGTTGTTCATCTTCTGCCGCAAAAGTCGCTTCATGAACAAGTACGTCAGCATCTTGCGCAAGCTCTCTACTCGCTTCGCAATATCGTGTATCGCCTAAAATTGTAATAACTCTTCCTTTTTGAGGTGGGCCAATAAAATCTTTTCCATCTAACACTGTGCCATTCTCTAATTCAACTACTTCACCATCTTTTAAGCGTTTAAAAACTGGACCAGGTTTCACACCCATTCCCAGTAACTTATCCACTAAAAGAGCTCCCTGTATATCTTTCTCTACAATTCGATATCCGAAGCATTCAATTCCATGTGATAACCTTTTTGTTTCTACACAAAATTCATTATCCTCAAACACAATACCTTCTTCCGTAATCTCAACGATTTCAAGTGGATATTTAACATGTGTCGTACTTACTAATAATGCCACTTCAATAAATTGTTTAATTCCTTTTGGTCCGTACACTGTTAATTTTGTTGTTCCACCTTGAAACGAACGGCTACCCAATAAACCCGGCAATCCAAAAATATGATCGCCATGTAAATGCGTAATAAATATTTTTTCAATGCGGCGTGGACGTACAGACGTATGTAGTATTTGATGTTGCGTCGCCTCGCCACAGTCAAATAACCAAGTCTGTCCTCGTTCTTCTAACAACTGCAAAGCAATTGCTGAAACATTCCTTCCTTTCGAAGGAACACCTGCACCAGTCCCTAAAAATACAAATTCCACTTTCTTTCCTCCAGCTCTTTATATAATCTATCTTTCATCTTACGGAATGTTATTTCAAATGGCAAATTGAATTTGTATAACCAATCATCTAGACAACTATATAACACGAACGTTATACTTAAAAAATTTAGATATCGTTCGTATTTTGTGGTAAAATGATTGTACTACATTTTAAGGGAGCGTTTTATTATGAAAGAAGTATTTCGTTTACAAACTGATTTTTCATCTTCATTTGATCGCTGGGTAAGTTCTTTCGTTTCTGATCACCCAGCACAATTAGAATGGACGACTTTAAAAGAATTAATCCATGAATATACAACATCACATACAAATGAGACGTTACCAACATATATTTCTTCAGCTTTAACATATTACGCACAACGCGTTTCAACAACAAGTAACTCAGAAATTGTTATTTTTGAAAATCCTACAATCTCATAATCTATAATAAAAAGCACTGTAATCAGTGCTTTTTATTTATGTTCATTAAAGTATTTATTTTCCCGCCTTATTTCAAAAAACTCCGCTTATTTCCTACTATATAGCCATCATAAATCTATTTGATTTTTCAAAAAAAAATAGATTAAAAAGATATTGAACATACAGAGGAGAACCATAAATTTGATCCATCAGCTTTTCAAAAGCTAGATGAAATTCCATTCGATTTTGCTCGGCGTCGCATGTCTGTCATCGTGAAAAATATTTTAGGTGAACATACAATGGTTTGTAAAGGTGCCGTAGAAGAAATTTTATCAATTTGTAACTACACTGAAGTTGATGGACAAATTGTCCCTCTCACTGAAGAAATGAGAGTAAATGTAAAACATCTTAGCGAAACTTTAAATAGTGAAGGAATGCGTGTCATCGCTGTAGCATACAAGAACGATAACAAACCTTATCATAAAGCTTATGCAGTACAAGATGAATCCGCTATGATCCTTACTGGATATATCGGCTTTTTAGATCCACCTAAACCATCTGCTGCTTCTGCAATTCAAGCATTGCAAAAACATGGCGTACAAGTGAAAATCTTAACAGGCGATAACGAAATTGTTACAAAAAAAGTTTGTAAAGAAGTGGGATTAAATATAGGCGAACCTGTCCTCGGTTACGAAATTGATTCTTTACCAGATAAAACATTAGCAACACTGGCAGAAGAAACAACAGTGTTCGCAAAACTAAATCCAATGCAAAAGTCCCGCATCATTCGCGTATTGCAAGGTAATGGTCATACTGTAGGTTATATGGGGGATGGTATTAACGATGCCGTTGCACTACGTGATGCTGATGTTGGAATATCTGTTGATACTGCTACTGACATTGCAAAAGAATCTTCCGATATTATTTTACTTGAAAAAAGTTTAACTATATTAGAAGCAGGTATTTTAGAAGGACGCACTACTTTCGGCAATATTTTAAAATATATAAAAATGACAGCTAGCTCTAACTTTGGAAATGTATTTAGTGTATTAGTGGCAAGTGCTTTCATTCCATTTTTACCGATGCTTGCAATTCATCTCTTAATTCAAAACTTACTTTATGATATTTCACAGCTTTCAATTCCATGGGATAAAATGGATAAGGAATTTCTAGAGAAGCCTAGAAAATGGGATACTGCAAACTTGCGTAACTTCATTATTTGCATCGGTCCAATTAGCTCTATATTCGATATTATCACATTCGTTGTCATGTGGAATGTGTTCGGTGCAAATACACCTGGAGAACAATCGCTATTCCAATCTGGTTGGTTTGTCGTTGGGTTGCTAACTCAAACATTAATTGTCCATATGATTAGAACACAGAAAATTCCGTTCATTCAAAGTACAGCATCAATACCAGTTCTTATATTAACCGCTTGTATTATGGCAATCGGAATTTACATTCCATTCTCACCACTTGGTGCAGCAATTGGTTTACAAGCATTACCACTAAGCTACTTCCCGTGGCTCATAGGAATATTATTAGGTTATGCTTTCTTAACACAATTCCTGAAAAAGCTTTATATTAAAAAATTCCACAGCTGGTTGTAAAAATGAGAATGAGTGGGTATTTCTCACTCATTCTCAAAAAATATAACATGTACTTATATGTATGGAGGTAACCATGATGATATGGTATGACATCGTATTAAGGTTATTTATAGCAATTATTGTAGGAGCTTGCATCGGAATGGAAAGACAATGGAGACATCGAATGGCTGGATCCTCTCTTCCATCTAAAAAAGAAGGGTTTAAATCTCTAAAACCTTCTACATAAACTTATTTTCTAATTTTTGCTGAAACGACTTTTCTTGCTTACGCAATAATTGACTACCTCTCTGTAAAAGAGGTGTTCCATACTTTTCATTAATTTGATCAATAACAGCAAGTAACGGCTCCTCTTTCGCATCTTCTTCGAATGAAAACAAATCTAACTGTTTCACTGATTCTGTCTTCCACTCTAATTCAGTAGCTGTAACACCTAACAGACGAACAGAATCACCATCCCAGTGTTGCTTCCATAAACGTGATGCTGCTTGGAAAATAACCCGTTCTTCCCATATTGCATTTTTCAATTGTTTACTCCGTGTTACCGTGCGACGATCATGGTATTTAATCATAATTTGAATGTTATAACTAACGAGAGTTCGTTTTTGTAGCCTTTTGCTTACTGATTTCGATAATCTTTCTAACATATCAAGTAATTCTTTTTCTTCGTCCATATCCTTTGAGAAAGTCATCGAATTTCCAACGCTTTTATGTTGTCCCATTTGATTCGGATCAACTTCCCTGTCATCCATACCTTTTGCACGTTTTTGTAAATCAACACCGTGCTTTCCAATTTTAGCGCGAATGATATGCTCGTCTCCTTTTGCTAACTGTTCAATTGTATGTATATGAATGTCTTTTAGTTTTTCAGCTGTTTTCTCTCCGATTCCATGCATCTCTGCAACTGATCGTGGCCAAATAATTTCTGGGATATCACGTTTTCGAAGTACTGTAATTCCAAGAGGTTTTTTCATATCTGAAGCAGTCTTTGCTAGGAAAAGGTTTGGGGCAATCCCAATGCTACATGGAAGCTGTAACTCTGTTAGTAACGCTTGTTGAACCATCTTCGCTATTTCAAGAGGCGAACCGAGCGCATAGCAATCTGTAATATCTAAATACCCTTCATCTATAGAAAACGGTTGTATTTTTTCTGTAAAACGGGAAAGAATTTGAAACATTTGAAATGAAGCTTCTCGATATAATGTAAAATTAGGGTGCCTCACAACTAATTGCGGGCATAATCGCTTCGCTTCCCATAGAGGCATCGTCGTACGTATTCCATATTCTCTCGCCTCATAACTACATGTTATGATAATCCCTTTTCTCTCTTTTTCATTCCCCGCAATCGCTAATGGCTTTCCTTGTAATGATGGGTCATGAGCAATTTCGACAGATGCGAAAAAACAATTCATATCTACATGTAAAATAACACGTCCATTTTTCGGATACATTTCTCGCATACTACTCACCCCTTAAAGAACATTTGTTCCTTCATTATATCAAATTTCTTTACACGTTATAATAATTATTGGCTTTTCTCTATCTATTTTTTGCTATACTGTACGTAACAAATGGATATTATTGTAAAGGAGGTGAATCGTTATGAAACAACATAATAAACTCAATTATGTATTTATTATTATTATAGTAATCCTTGCGATTAATTATTTGTTACTTCCCCTTTTTAACATTAACATTTACGCTTTAGGAATCTTCTCTCATTTCATACGTTTTGCAACAACTTATGTACTTCCGTGGGTCTTCTTATATTGGCTTATCCGCCTCGTGAAAGCAATTGAATCAAAATAAAAAAAGACGTGTAAACCATAATTGGTTCACACGTCTTTTTGACTTTATTACTTACTTCGCTACTTCTTCGATAATAGCTACAACTAATTCTGCTGTTTTCGCTAATTCTTCAACAGGAATTTTTTCATTTGTTGTATGAATTTCTTCATAACCAACTGCTAAGTTAACTGTTGGGATACCATGTCCTGCGATTACGTTCGCATCACTTCCGCCACCACTTTGGTGAAGAGAAGGCGTACGACCAATGTTTTCAGCTGCACGTTTCGCAACTTCTACAACGTGATCGCCAGCAGCAAACTTAAATCCTGGATACATAACGTTTACTTCAACGTCTGCATGACCACCCATTTCTTTTGCAGTTGTTTCAAATGCTTCTTTCATTTTTGCAACTTGTGCTTCCATTTTCTCATTTATTAAAGAACGAGCTTCTGCAAAGATTTGAACATGATCGCAAACGATATTTGTTTGTGTACCACCTTCAAAACGTCCAATATTTGCAGTTGTTTCAGAATCGATACGACCAAGTGGCATCTTTGCGATTGCTTTTGCTGCGATAGTAATTGCAGATACACCTTTTTCTGGTGCTACGCCAGCATGAGCTGTTTTCCCGCGAATAATCGCATTCACTTTCGCTTGTGTTGGCGCTGCAACTACAATTTCACCAACTTTTCCATCACTATCTAATGCATAACCATATTTTGCTGTAATGCGCTCGCGATCTAACGCTTTTGCGCCAATAAGACCAGATTCTTCTCCAACTGTAATAATAAATTCAATTTTACCATGAGGAATGTTTTTCTCTTTTAAGACACGAATTGCTTCAAACATAGATGCTAATCCAGCTTTGTCATCGGCTCCTAAAATTGTAGTACCATCTGATACGATATATCCATCTTTAATAGAAGGCTTAATTCCATTACCAGGAACTACTGTATCCATATGAGAAGTGAAATAAATTGTATCAACACCGTCTTTTGTTGCTGGTAAAGTACAAATTAAGTTACCTGCACCATGACCAGTCACACCCATCGTGTCATCCTCAAATACTTCTACACCTAAAGCAGTAAATTTCTCTGTTAACACTTTGCAAATTTCTGCTTCAAATTTTGTTTCAGAATCTACTTGTACTAACTCCATAAATTCATTTACTAAACGTTCTTGATTAATCATAAGACTGCGCCTCCTGCACTACCATTATGTATGTAACAACATTAATTATAACAGAATTTCGCAAAAGTTTCGAAATACAAGACAAAAAACAGATGGTTAACACATCTAGATACCCATCTGCCTTCTATTACTCGTTTAACAATACCCAGCGCATATGATCTTCCCAGATGCCATTTACCATTAGCATTTTTCGAGATACACCTTCATATTGAAATCCTATCTTCGTCACTACTTGTATAGATGCTAAATTTCGTGGCATAATTGGTGCTTCTATACGATGTAAATGAAATTCTTCAAAGGTAACTTGAATTGCTTTTCTAAGCGCTTCTGTTGTGTAACCTTTATTCAATTCTTCCTTATCTAATTTATAACCGAGTACACAAGATTGATAAATTCCGCGAACAATTAGATTAAATGAAATACATCCAATAATTTTTGTATCATCACCCTTTTTAAAAATCCAAAGCCTGATAATCTTGCCTTCCGCGAACTCTTTTCTATCCTTTTGTAACTTTTTCTTTTGATAATCTAACGTGAAAAACCCCTCCGGTCTATACTCTTCCCACGCTTTTAAAAATTCACGATTTCTATCGTAATATTGAAGAACTTTTTCCGCATACGACTCATCAATTTCTCTTAAATGTAAACGATCTGTCTCGTATATTTTCATCATTGTATCTCCATTCTTCAGCTTGCATAAAAAAAATTAATAATCTATCTTTTAACATATTCTCTACGTATGCTCAAATTCCCTGTAATATTTTGCACCCCCTTCCCGAATTTTGTCCTTTCTCTCCCCTTGTCCACAATTTCATTTCTCGTTACAATGAAATTGTACTGATTTGCAAGGAGGTTTAACGATGCATAAAAAAGCTCAAAAAATTATGGTTTATATAATGCTAATTTCTATGCTTGTAACAACATTACTTACTGGCGCAAGTATGTTTTGGTAAAAAGGACGATTCACTCGTCCTTTTTTTACTGCTTACACATACAAAATAGACCATCTCGAAATCGAGATAGTCTATCTTGTAATGAACATTTTATTTTATATATATTACAATTGCTACAATGCTAAAGGAAAAGGCCATTACAAGTGCTATTACAAAACTTGTATATTGTTTCTGCTGAAATGCCCCAATAACAAAAGTAAGATTGAGTAATGCCATAAATACAATCGCTACAACGTAAGAACATATATTAAAAGTTGCCAATATGAATGTAATAACAAATAGAAAACCAACACAAAACTGCATGTAAGAAATTTTTGGATTTAAATACATATGAGCAACCCCTTTACTCAATTATCTTTATATATTCTCATTAATGCATGGTTATGTACACATGTCAAGACAACTTATAATAAAAGAAAAAGCCAACCGTTTCGTTGACTTTTCCAAATACTATGGCCCCTTTTTCCTTCGCCAATTGCTGAAATGTTTTTTTCGATTTCACAATCGATACTTTCGTTCCAATTGGAATACGATCAAACAAATATTCCACATCATGTTTCTTCATTCTTATACATCCTTGCGAAATATATTTTCCAATTGAACTAGGCTGGTTTGTCCCGTGTATCCCATACTTACTTCCATCCGTTCCTCTTGCATTAAATCCCATCCACCTCGATCCAAGTGGATTTTTTGGAGAGCCCCCAGGAATATCCTTCGCAATATAATAGGGATCCTTCGCCTTCAATACAATGTCAAAGGTCCCTTCTGGGGTTAATTCATTTGTTTTCCCTGTCGCTACTGGAAAAACCTTTTGGATCTTCCCATCATCGATATAAGCTAGTTTATTCGTTGCTTTATTTACAATTATAAAAGGATCTCCAGCACGTGGGTTATCACCAAGAGGCCAGATCGGTGATAGAGAAAGACATAATACTAAAGAAAGAAGATACGGCATATATAGTTCCTACCTTCTAAATAAGTTCTTTTATATTATCCTTTCCCTTAAAACGACTTTTAATGAGTAAATATTGCTCCATTTCATAAACAAGTTGAACGAGTTTTGCACGTATTTCAAATTCTTCTCGCGAGACTGGTAAAGGCATTTCTCTAAATACTTCTCGCATTTCTTGAAGTTGTCTTAACGAAATGACCCCTGTACTTTCAGGTCGAATAGAATTCCCTATATTTTCAATTACGTCTGCAATCATATCAGCTTGTTCATACGTCCAAGATAGTGATGCAGCTAATGGTATCATGCGCTCCAAAATTTCAAATTGTTGCATACGCATATCAAAATACCGATAATAATAGTCATCTTCACGCATAAATTCATTCTCAAGTTTTTTAAATGATAAATCTTTCGCTTCTTTCAGCATCATTTCTGTTTCAATTAATTCGGCCCCACTCCAATTACTATCTCGATTCCTTAAATAAACGACCATTTCAAACAAAATCGTTCTGAAATGCTCTTCTATTTTTCCTTGATACTCTTTCAGTTTATCCTCACTGCTTGGCATGTACATGTTTACTAATAAAGCGACACTAATTCCAATCGTTAATATAGCAATTTCATTACCAACTATAGACCATGTAATTTGCTTTAATGAGTACAGATGCATAACGATAACTGAACTTGTGACAATGCCTTCTTGAATTTTGCACATAACTGCAGTCGGAATAAAGGTAAGCAGTAATACGCTAATCGCAAGTGGTGTATAGCCAATCGTTTCAAAAATACAAAACGCGAATACCATCGATAATACGCAAGCTAAAAAACGGTGCAACGATACTTGAACGGATTTTCGTTTCGTATTTTGCACACATAAAATGACTAAAATACCAGCTGAACTATAAAATTCTAATCCTAATAACTGAGCAATAAAAACTGCCACACCCGTTCCAAGTGCTGTTTTCACTGTACGGTATCCAATTTTAAACATATCATTACTGCTACAAAAAATATAGACAAATGTATATTCTTAGAGTATTCCTGCTTCTATGTGTCCTGTCTCACCACTAACTCGCTACTACAGTTTGATCTAACACTCCACAGGCGTAAATTCCGATGTAGCCCACCGTACATATATACAATCTATTCACGTTAGTATTGTATATTTTTTTGCTTGTAAAAGGTTGATTGACGCGTTCAAATCTCTATCCATTACATTTCCACATTCACATGTATATACTCGGTCAGATAGCTTTATATTCGTTTTCTTTTGACCGCAACATGAACATAGCTTTGAAGATGGATAGAACCTGTCTACTTGACGTAGTTCAATTCCATATTCCTTACATTTCGTAAATAACCATGTTTTAAATGTATAAAAGCACTGCTTAGCAACTGCTTTAGATAGATGTTTATTCTTCATCATACCTTTCACATTCAAATCTTCCACTGTAATAAACGTTGGCTTGGTTTTCACCACATCATTTACAATAGACTTTACATACGCTAATCGAATATTTGCTAGCCTGGCATGTAGTTTTTGCACCCTAAGAATATTTTTATCTATATTCGCTCTTTTGTTAGTAACAGATTGTTCACCTCTCTTTTTTATATTTTCAAATTTACGCGATAAAGAACGTTGCTCACGTTTTAAGCGTTTTTCTATCTTTTTTACTTGTATTGTTTTATTAATGTTTTCATGAACGATACCGTCGCTACGTATAGCAAAATCCTTCACCCCCAAATCAATCCCTACACCTGTTTGATTGAGTATTGGCTTCGTTCCTGCTTCTTCCCATTTGCAAAGCACAGACACAAAATATCTTCCTGCTCTTTTACCTATCGTTCCACTTTTTACAATCGCATTTTTGGGGATATGCCCATATTCTTTTAACCTCATCCAACCAATCGTTGGGACTTTTACCCTATGTCTTTCTACTGTCCAATCTGTTTTGTTGTTTTTAGGAAAATAGCATTTCACATCTTGATTCTTCTTTTTCTTATAACGTGGAAATCCAGATAAACCCTTAAAAAATCTTTTAAAAGCTTTATCTCCATTCATAATTGCCTGTTTTACCGCTTTACTAGATACCTTTTTAATCCATTGGCTACATTCTTTTGTATAGACATTGTTTAGCCATTTAGAAAAATCATATCCACTCAAAAACTTTCCCTCTGATTCATACATCTCTTTGTTTTTGGAGAGATACAGATTGTAAACGTACCTACACACTCCAATTGTTTGATTGATCTTGATTATTTGTTCATTTGTCGGTTTTATCTCTATAAAATATGCTCTTCTCATATCTCTTTATCCCTCGACATTTTTTGTATTTTCTCAATCATATATCCTACGACTACATACATGAATGATAGATAGCAAATCTTGAACAAGTTCTTCTTGTGGAGATCGTTTTTCATTTATTTTTTTGATTTCGATAAGCAGTTAAAACACCTGAATTATCCCATCTTTTCAATGTTTCAATAGACATATGAATTATTCCCAAAAATTCTTTCAACATATACTCGTTCATAATTACATTTTAATACATATGTCTATGATGGTTTACTTTTTTGACTACTGTTTAATGCTCCTATATGGTATAAACTTATTTACAGTTATTATAAAAAAAGGATGACGCAATGTCATCCTTTTCTACCTATTATTCACGTACCCTTCACATATTACAATATCTTTTGCAAAAATTCTTTTGCACGGTCACTTTTTGGTGCTGTAAAAAACTCTTCCGGATTACTATCTTCTACGAGCTTTCCACCATCTAAAAAGAGAACACGGTCTGCTACTTCTTTTGCAAATCCCATTTCATGTGTAACGATTGCCATCGTCATTCCTGTCGTAACTAATGATTTCATAACTTCTAACACTTCTTTCACCATTTCTGGATCTAGCGCAGAGGTCGGTTCATCAAATAACATAACTTCCGGTTCCATCGCTAACGCTCTTGCAATTGCTACACGTTGCTTTTGTCCTCCTGAAAGACGATTTGGATATGCATCTTTCTTATCTAATAACCCCACTTTTTCTAGAAGTTTCTCAGCTTTTTTTTCAGCTTCTTGCTTCGTTACTTCTTTTACATTGATAGGAGCATACGTAATATTTTCTAATACAGTCATATGAGGGAATAAGTGAAAATGTTGAAATACCATTCCGACATTTTCACGAACGTGCATAATATTTGTTTTCGGATTCGTTACTTCTTCCGTTCCAATCCAAATGTGACCATCTGTCGGCGCTTCTAATACATTCATACAGCGTAAAAACGTTGACTTTCCAGATCCAGACGGTCCAATAATTGCAACAACCTCTCCTTTCTCAATCGTTGTTGTAATTCCTTTTAATACTTCATTTTTCCCAAATGATTTATGAAGGTTGTCAATTTTAATCACTTTTCTTCATTCTCCCTTCAATGGCTTTCCCGACTAATGTAAGAATAATTACTAATATATAATAAATAAGTCCAACAAAAAGTAATGGCTCAAGATATTTAAATGTTTCACCACCTACAATATAAGCACGGCGCATTAAATCAGTCGCTCCTATTACGGTTACTACAGCCGACTCTTTCGTAAGTGTCGCAAACTCATTCACAAGTGCTGGTAATATATTTTTTAAAGCTTGAGGAAAAATAATATTTCTCATCATTTTACTGTACGGAATACCTAAAGCCATTGCTGCTTCTGTTTGTCCTTTATCGACTGCTTGAATGCCGGCACGAATTACTTCTGACATATATGCACCTGAATTTAAGCTAAATGCAAGTACAGCTGCTAAAAAGGCTGGTATCTCATAACCCATCATTTGCGGAACACCGAAATAAATAATCATTAATTGTAATACTAGCGGTGTGCCACGAAATATTGACGTATAAATATCTGCTGCAATATTTAATACTCGTATTCTAGCAATTTTGCAAAGTGCTAATAACGTTCCTAAAATAAATCCTACCACAGCTGATGCAGCTACAATTTTCAATGTAACTTCTAATCCCTTTAATATATATGGTATTGAAGGCGTAATTGCCGAAAAATCTAGATTCATCCTTTTCATTCCCCTCACAGAAAAGTGAAAGGCAGCTTATTTTCCGCTGCCAAACCATTTCTTCACTAATTTATCCATTTCTCCATTTTCTTGCATTTTCTTAATTACTTTATTAAATTCTTCTGTTTTATCACTATTTTTCGGAAGAGCAATTGCTGCACCTACTTCTTCTGGTGCTTCTTGAATTTCAATTCCTTGTAGTTCTTTCATTTTTTCTAAATAATTTTTTGCAACTGTGTCTTCTATAATTGCAGCGTCAAAACGACCAGCTTTAATTTCTTGTACGATTTCTGGTATACGGTCACGTCCCTCAGCTTTGAAATCGACTTGTTTCTGAAATTCTTTTGCCTTTTCTTCTTGAATTGATCCTGTTTGTACTCCTACTTTTTTCCCTTTTAAATCTTCTAACGATTTAATATTAGAGCCCTTTTTTGAAACGATCATATTTTTTGCAACAAAATATATATCTGTGAAATCAGCATTATTTTTACGCTCTGCAGTTGGCGTCATACCCGCCATAACGAAATCAACTTTTCCTGAATTAAGAGATGCTAATAATCCGCCGAAATCCATGTCTTTCACTTTCACTTCGTATCCAAGTTCTTTTCCGATATATTTGGCAATATCAACATCAAAGCCGATAATTTCATCACTTTTTGAAGCTTCCACGTATTCATACGGTTTATAGTCTGCTGAAGTCCCCATAACGAGTACTTTTTTATTTTTTCCCGTAGCCTTTTCTTCCCCATTACTACAAGCACTGAACATACTTACAATTAAAATAAGTGCAAACGATATTGATAATAACTTCTTCATCTTTCTTCCCCCTAATAATGTATATTTAAAAGTTTAATAGAATATTTATTCGATGTTTGTATTGTATCAGCACTTTAATTTTTATGCAATATATAAAATAAAAATAAATATAAAAACAGTATTAAAGCTGTTGTTAATGCATAAAAACATGCATAAAATAACAACTCCCTGCATGTTTAATTATTTTAAAAACTAAATAAAAAAGGCGGTACACCCACTTGATTGTGGACGTACCGCCTTTTTCTCTTCCTTATAGTTCTTCGCAATTATCTTCGAAATAAGATTGTAGTTTTGCAATTACTTGCATTGGTTCATGACCTTCAATTTCATGACGTTCTACCATCGTTACAATTTTTCCATCTTTCAATAACGCAAATGATGGAGATGAAGGTGGATATCCTTCAAAATATTCACGAGCTCTTGCTGTTGCTTCTTTATCTTGACCCGCAAATACCGTTACAAGGTGGTTAGGGCGTTTATCATAATGTACGGAATGTGCAGCAGCAGGACGAGCAATGCCACCTGCACAACCACATACAGAGTTTACCATTACAAGTGTTGTACCATTTCTTTTAAATGCTTCTTCGACTGCTTCTGGTGTCGTCAATTCTGTATATCCCGCAGAGACAATCTCTTCACGCGCTTGACGGACAACATCATTCATAAAAAAGTTAAAATTAATCAATCTTTTCCCTCCTCTAATTCTACCTATTTGTATCTTACCAGTTAATGTTTATGAAATACAAGTAAGTTTACTTGTATTTCGGCATAGAAAAGGTGTTAGAGCCCTTGCTCTAACACCTTTTTTTAATGGCCACGATGCTTTTGCTTTGCTTTTTGTACTTTAATTAAACGTCTTCTTTGTTTTTCAGCTTCTCGCTTCTCTTTAGACTGCACTTTCTTTTCTTGTTTATACAATTCATAAGATAAACTAATCGCTTCTTGTGCCTTAGTAAAACGTTTTACATTTACTTCTTTTGCCGCTTGTCGTATGATACGTTTTATATTTTTGGGACGCTGTTTTTCTTTCACTTCCACACTGCATTTTGCAACGTGCTGGAAATATGCTAACATTGGACCATTCACAAATATAAGTACTTCTTCATCTGAAGGTTCCATTCCAAAAATATATCTTGCTCCATACAATTTCCCTTTTTCTTTATGCGTAATAATTCCTACGAAAAATTGACCATCGTGATATACTGTCAAATCCATTGACAGCCCCTCCTTTAAAAAAATTAGAAATACTGGACATCCCGGAGGGGAAGGTTACTGACATAAAATCATGCGTCTGGACTACCGACCAGAACTGTGTTTTTGTATCTCCTTCATTATATTATATCTTATTTCCCATAATTTTCATATATTCACCAATCATTTTTTTATGCGATCCTACAATATAATCAGGTAGCTCTGTTACCGGGAAGAATGTAAGCTGAACCGCTTCTTCTTTATTCATAACAAAGTTCCCTTCGTATTCATCGGTATAATAGGCTGTCGTTACGGATTGAAACTCATCACCGTTTGTTAATTTTGAAAAATAGTTCGCTCCAGAAAATACATTGATTAATCGGAGGTTCTTTACTTCTATTCCTGTCTCTTCATATACTTCACGGTAAGCTGTTTCTTCTGGTGATTCACCAAGCTCCATTAGCCCGCCAGGCAACCCCCATTTTCCGTAAGGCTCTGTTCTTTGCTGTAATAATACATATCCACTTTCATTTATAACGAGTACAACAGCACCAACTAAAATTAAAGGGCGATGACCAACTACTTTTCGTAACTCCTCTACATATCCCATCGTATCCCTCCTTTTTCGTTGTCCACACTATTGTATCATATGTATGAAACGACAAAATGCGTATATTTTTCATTTTTTTAACAAAACATTTATTTTATGCGCTTCATCTACTGTAGCTAACATAATGGATTCGACTTCTGCACTCTTCTCTAGAAATTCTCTCGCCCACTCTTCTGTTTTTCCTACTAAAGCTAGAACATCTTGCTGAATCCTCCCATCCTTTACTAGTACAAAAGAAACTGGAGATCTTCTTCCCGCCACTTTCAGATCAAGCCGCGAAACTGCTTCATATTCTGGATACTGAAATATAGAAACAACACCATTCGCTTCCCACAATGCTAATTTAATCGTTTGAATATCGCTCACATTTCGCATACGAAGTTCCGAAAATAAATATTCCACCGTAATTCTCGCTTTTTTCAAATTGCTAAAATCAATGGAACCATTATGTATAAGAATAATAGGTGCTGGCTCTAAAAAGCGTCTCCATCTATCCCATTTCAACATTAAGACTGAGCTTATAATGTGAAGTACAACGAGTATGAACGTTGTAATCATCGAGCCGAGTAACCCCACTTTTTCATCAGATAATGCGTTAGAAATATTCCCACCAAGCAATAATACTAATACGACATCTAAAAAACGAAGTTGTGCGATGGACCTTTGCCCCATCGCTTTCGCAACTAATATTAAAAATATGTATGCTATGATAGCTCGAATAACCCATTCACTATTAGATAGATGCCGTGCTCCTTCAAAAATATGCATATGCATCACTTTGCACTCCTTACCCGTCTCAAACTGCTATTCTGTCTTAGTTTGCAACGTTTAAGGGCATATATGTAAAAAAGCTAGTTCGTTTTTACACGAACTAGCTTTTTTACTTAACTGAAAACATATATTTTTTATACGTTTTCCGTACCGATAATATGAGCCCCATCATAATCATATTCGAAAATAAGGAACTTCCCCCATATGATAAGAACGGTAATGCAATCCCTTTTACAGGCATTAATCCAACGATCATACCGATATTTTGGAATATTTGAACCGTTAATATTCCGATTGATCCAGCACATAATAATGTACCAAATAAATTATCAGCAGAATAACCGATAATAATTGTTCGATATAGTAGTAATAGGAACAAGAACACAACTAACGCCGCTACTATAAATCCACCTTCTTCGGCAATTGTAGCGAAAATAAAGTCAGTGTGTTTCTCTGGAATATAGACGTTCCCTTCACCGAATCCTTTCCCTTCCATACCTCCACTACCTACAGCTAAAATCGATTGCTGTGTTTGATAGCCTTCATTTGCATTCTCAAATGGATTTAGCCAACCTATAATACGTGATTGTTGGTGAGGTTTTAACAAAGTAACTAATTTATTAAAGAAGAAATCTGGATATTTTACAAATATAAATATTAATGTAGACAATATGGTCACCGGAATGACTGTACATAACGCAATTAATTTCTTTTGAATTCCTGACATAAATAAAATACATGCGATAGCTGCTGCATATAAGAACACCATACCTGTATCCGGTTGGCTATATACAACGGCCATAGGCGGGAGGGATACTAGCATAATTTTACCTACTAATTGTAAATCCGTTTGGAATGTCCTTGCCATATACTGTGCATTATGCTTCACTGCTATACTTGCTACTACAAGAAGCAATGCGATTTTGAAAAACTCGGATGGCTGAATTTGTCCAAGTACTGGAAAAACGAACCACCTTTTTGCCCCTAACTTTTCAGGTGTGAAACCTGATGGTGGTAATACTTTCAAAAGAATAAGTGAAGCAAACCCAGCAATATAAAGCGGCCAAGACAATTTTTGCAACTGATCTAAGTCGATGCTAGCAACAAGAAGTAACAATACAACCCCAATTATGTAGTTAACTCCCTGCTTCATAGCAAAGTTTGCATCTCCATACTGTCCGGTTTGCTGACTGCTATATATAGCAGTTATACTTATAACACAAAATGCACACAAAATTAAAATTAATTTTACATCTAAACTTTTTAGAAACTCGGTACTTCTTTTCATGACATCCTCCTGAAACATTGTTACAGCAAAATAAAAAACCAGGAGTCAACATTCTTCATGTTTTGACGACTGATTACACATTATCTATAAAACACTTATATAGAATAACTCTCTTTTTCATACAATACAATATATTATACTACAGTTTCATCAGTAAGATTTGCCAAAAAAATTATTCTTTTCTTATTTTATATCTATATACCATATATCAGCAATGTATTTTCGTAAATTCCTAATACATAATCGTTCATTGTAAGATTACTGGGAAAAGTTTTGTACATATAGTAGGATGCAGATGAAGAAATAAGATGATAAAAAGCTCGCATAAGCGAGCTTTTTATTAATATACAGATGTATTGTTTTCTGACGTATTTTCTAAAATTTCTTTTACACGTCCTAAGAACTTACCACAAATTAAGCCATCTAGTACACGGTGATCAAGTGATAAACATAAGTTAACCATGTCGCGAGCACCGAACATACCATTATCCATAATTACTGGGCGTTTTACAATTGATTCAACTTGTAAAATAGCCGCTTGTGGGTAATTAATAATACCCATAGATTGAACAGAACCGAATGATCCTGTGTTATTAATTGTAAATGTTCCACCTTGCATTTCGTCCGCTTTTAACGATTTCGTACGTACTTTTCCTGCAAGCTCTGTAATTTCACGAGCGATGCCTTTAATCGTTTTTTCGTCCGCGTGCTTAATTACTGGTACAAATAGTTCTTCCTCTGTTGCAACAGCGATAGAAAGGTTAATGTCCTTCTTCTGAACGATTTTATCGCCAGCCCACATTGAGTTAATTTGAGGATATTCTTTTAACGCTTGTGCTACTGCTTTTACGAAGAAAGCAAAGAACGTTAAGTTAAAGCCTTCACGCTTTTTGAAATCGCCTTTAATTGAGTTACGGTATGATACAAGGTTTGTCACATCTACTTCAATCATCATCCAAGCATGAGGTGCCTCATGTTTACTGCGTAACATATTTGCTGCAATTGCTTTACGCACACCTGTTACCGGAATCTCGATATCTCCAGGCATTGTCGGCACAGAAACTGGTTTTGCAGCTTCTACTTTTTGCGCTACCGGTGCTACTGCCGCTGATTTTGGTGCTTCTGGACGCTCTGCTACTGCAACAACTTCCTCTTTCTTCGCACCTGCTTGCGGAATATTTCCAGATTCCACTAGCTTTAAAATATCTTTACGAGTGATACGGCCATTTGCTCCCGTACCTTCTACTAAATCTAAATCAACATTATGCTCACCTGCAAGTTTTAAAACAGCTGGTGAAAAACGTGGTTTTCCATCAGTTGGTTGTTTTGCTTTCGGTGCTTTTTCAGACGTAGCTACTTCTGCCTTTGGTTCTTCTTTTGTTTTTTCCTCAACAGCTGTCGCTGCTACTTCATCTGCGCCTTCTACTTGAATAACACAAACTACTTCACCTACAGCTAACGTCTCACCTTCACCAGCGATTAATTCTTTCACAATACCAGTGAAAGAAGATGGTACTTCAGCATTTACTTTATCAGTCATTACTTCTGCAAGCGGATCATACTTGTTTACGTGATCGCCAACATTAACGAGCCATTTACTAATTGTACCCTCTGTAACGCTCTCCCCGAGCTGAGGCATTGTGATATTTTCTACAGCCATGTATAGTCCCCCCGATTAAAATTCCGCAAGTTCACGCATTGCTTTTTCAACTTTATCTGGATTTACCATAAAGAATTTTTCCATTGTTGGTGCATACGGCATTGCTGGAACGTCTGGACCTGCAAGACGTGCGATTGGCGCATCTAAATCAAACAGACAGTTTTCAGCAATAATTGCTGCCACTTCACTTATAATACTTCCTTCTTTATTGTCTTCTGTTACAAGAAGAACTTTACCTGTTTTAGAAGCTGCTTCAATGATTGCTTCTTTATCTAATGGATATACAGTACGTAAATCAAGAACATGTGCAGAGATGCCATCTTGCGCTAACTTTTCAGCTGCTTGAAGAGCAAAGTGAACACATAATCCGTACGTGATAACAGTAATATCATCACCTTCGCGTTTTACATCTGCTTTTCCGATTGGTAATACGTAATCATCCTCTGGCACTTCACCTTTAATTAAGCGATATGCACGCTTATGCTCAAAGAATAATACTGGATCTTCATCACGAATTGCTGCTTTTAATAAACCTTTTGCATCATATGGTGTAGAAGGAATAACAATTTTTAAACCTGGTTGGTTCGCAAACATCGCTTCCACAGATTGTGAATGATACAATGCACCGTGAACACCGCCGCCAAATGGCGCACGAATTGTAACTGGACAAGTCCAATCGTTATTAGAACGATAACGAATTTTTGCTGCCTCAGAAACAATTTGGTTTACTGCTGGCATGATGAAATCAGCAAACTGCATTTCAGCGATTGGACGCATACCATACATTGCCGCACCAATTGCTACCCCAGCAATTGCAGATTCTGCAAGCGGTGCATCAAGCGCACGATCTTCACCAAATTGATCATATAATCCGTGTGTCGCTTTAAATACGCCACCTTTTTTACCAACATCTTCACCTAAAACAAATACTTTCTCATCGCGTTCCATTTCTTCGCGCATTGCTAATGTAATAGCATCAATATAAGACATTACAGCCATGAAACGTTCCCCCCTATTCTGCGTATACGTGCTTCAATGCATCTTCAGGTGCTGCATACGGAGCATTTTCTGCATATTCTGTTGCTTCATTTACGATATGCATAATTTCGTCTAACATTTGTTTTTCAAATTCCTCAGTTAACACGCCAGCTTCTTTTAAATAAGCTGCAAATGTTATAATTGAATCTTTTTTCTTTGCTTCTTCTACTTCTTCTTTATCACGATAAACACGATCATCGTCGTCACTAGAATGTGCTGTTAAACGATATGATACTGTTTCAATTAAAGTTGGGCCTTCACCACGACGGCCGCGGTCTGCTGCCTCTTTTACAGCTTTATATACTGCAAGCGGATCGTTTCCGTCTATTGTATATCCAGGCATACCGTAACCAATTGCACGGTCTGATACGTTTTTACATGCTAATTGTTTTTCAACTGGAATAGAGATTGCGTATTTATTATTTTCACACATGAAAATAACAGGTAGTTTGTGTACACCAGCAAAGTTTGCTCCTTCATGGAAGTCACCTTGGTTTGAAGAGCCTTCTCCGAATGTAACGAACGTTACTAAATCTTTCTTCTCCATTTTTCCAGCTAGTGCAATACCAACTGCATGTGGTACTTGCGTTGTTACTGGTGATGATCCTGTAACAATACGATTTTTCTTTTGACCGAAGTGACCAGGCATTTGACGACCACCAGAGTTTGGATCTCCAGCTTTTGCGAAAGCAGACAACATAAGCTCTTTAGCTGTCATACCAAACGCTAGTACAACACCCATATCACGGTAGTATGGTAATGCATAATCTTTCTCTCTATCAAGAGCGAACGCCGCTCCAACTTGTGCAGCCTCTTGTCCTTGACAAGAAATTACGAATGGAATTTTACCTGCACGGTTTAATAACCACATACGTTCGTCAATTTTACGTGCAAGTAACATCGTACGGAACATTTCTAATACTTGCTCATCACTTAAGCCAAGCTCTTCATGGCGCTTTTCTTTTACTTCTGCCATTTTTCATAACCTCCTAAATCCACATTTTTATGCGTGTAACGCTCTTCCATCTACAGCAAGTGCAGCTTCACCAATCGCCTCAGATAATGATGGATGCGGATGAATTGTATGTGCTACTTCCCAAGGTGTTGCATCAAGTACTCTTGCAAGACCAGCTTCAGAAATCATATCTGTTACATGTGGTCCGATCATATGAACACCGAGAATGTCATTT
This sequence comes from Bacillus sp. SIMBA_074, assembly GCF_046534555.1. Taxonomy (NCBI): domain Bacteria; kingdom Bacillati; phylum Bacillota; class Bacilli; order Caryophanales; family Bacillaceae; genus Bacillus; species Bacillus sp. SIMBA_074. Next base: position 133,393 of record NZ_JAWRYM010000003.1, read on the forward strand.
GTTTCTTCATCAACTACAAGTTTTACAAAACCGTCTGATTCTCCGTATACAAGTGCCTTTCCGATTGCACGGAATGAGAACTTACCGACTTTTAACTTATAGCCTTTTTCTTTTGCTTCTTGTTCTGTTAAGCCGACAGAAGCAACTTCTGGACTACTATATACGCATTTTGATACCATAGAATAATCAATTGGTGTAACTTCTTTACCAGCGATATGTTCTACTGCAACAATTCCTTCATGAGAAGCAACGTGAGCAAGTTGCAAGCCACCGATTACATCTCCAATTGCGTAAATATGAGATTCCTTCGTTTGATAAAACTCATTTGTTTGAATGTATCCTTTTTCCACAACAATATCTGTGTTCTCTAAGCCCATATTTTGCGTATTCGCTTGTCTTCCGACAGATACAAGCATTTTTTCTGCTTTAAATGCTTTGTTCTCACCGTTATGTTCAGCTTGAATTGTTACTCCATTATCTTTTACCAATGTTTCTGGTAATACTTTTGCACCAGTTACCACTTTAATACCTTTTTTCTTGAATAGACGTTGCATTTCTTTTGAAACGTCATTATCTTCTAGTGGTAATATGTTTTTCGCATATTCTAATACAGTAACTTCTACACCGAAGTCAGCAAGCATAGATGCCCACTCAATACCAATTACACCGCCACCAACGATAATGATTGAGCTAGGAAGCGTTTCCATTTTTAGGGCATGATCCGAAGACATTACATACTCTCCGTCTAACTCTAATCCTGGTAATGAATTTGGACGAGAACCTGTTGCAACAAGCACATTTTTTGGAATTAACATTTCATTCTCTTCTCCACTTGCAAGTTCAACTGAAATTGTACCTGGCATTGGAGAGAAAATAGATGGGCCAAGAATACGGCCAATACCTTCAAACACATCAATTTTACCTTGTTTCATTAAATGCTGAACGCCTTTATGAAGCTGCGTTACAATCTTCTCTTTACGCTCTTGTACTTTAGCAAAGTTTAGTTCTACATTACTTGCAATAACTCCGAACTCTTCTCCTTTTTTAGCAGTTGCGTATACTTCCGCACTACGTAAAAGAGCTTTACTAGGAATACATCCTTTGTGTAAACAAGTACCACCAAGATTTTCTTTTTCAACAAGTGCAGTTTTTAACCCTAGTTGTGATGCACGAATAGCAGCAACATATCCACCAGTACCGCCGCCAACGATGACTAAATCATATTCTCTTGCCATTATCTCAACCCCTAGCTACTGTTTGTTTTTCTCGTACAATATATTCTTTTGGAGCTTCTTCTTCACGTAATACACGAAGTGCTCCTTCTGCTAACGCTTGTAATTCATCTTCTCCTGGATGTACGATAACATCTGCAATCCAGTGAACACGTTCTTTTATTTCATCGACAAGAATTTTACTGTATGCAAGTCCACCAGTTAATACGATTGCATCGATTTTCCCGTGAAGTACAGCACTAGCTCCGCCAATCTCTTTTGCAACTTGATACGCCATTGCTTTATAAATAAGAGTTGCTTCAGGGTCACCTTTTTCAACCATTTGTTCTACTTTAATTGCATCGTTTGTACCGATAAGACTTACAAGTCCACCTTGTCCGACAAGTTTTTTAACCATTTCGTCTCGGTAATACTCACCAGAAAAACACATTTCAACTAATTGTCCTACTGGTACTGTACCAGCACGCTCTGGACTAAATGGTCCTTCTCCGTTTAAGCCATTATTCACATCGATAACTTTTCCTTTTTTATGAGCACCAACTGTAATACCGCCGCCCATATGTGTAACTAATAAATTTAAATCCTCGTATTTGTGGTTTAATTCATCTGCTACTTTACGAGCAACCGCTTTTTGGTTTAATGCATGGAAAATACTTTTACGTTCCATACCGGCAATACCGCTAATACGAGCAATCGGTTCCATTTCATCTACAACGACAGGATCCACAATGAATGCAGGAATATTTAATCCAGAAGCGATTTCATAAGCTAGAATGCCTCCGAGATTTGAAGCGTGATGACCGCTAAATCCATTTTTTAAATCTTCTAACATCGCATCGTTTACTGTATACGTACCGCCTTCGATTGGACGAAGTAATCCACCACGCCCACAAACAGCGTTTAATTTTGAAATGTTAATACCATGAGAATGTAGAACTTCTAAAATCGTTTCTTTACGAAACTCATATTGGTCGATAATTCGCTTATATTTTCCAATCTGTTCTACGTCATGACGAATAGTTTCTTCTAGAACGGGTCTTTCATTATCAAAAACACCAATCTTTGTGGATGTACTACCTGGGTTAATAACAAGAATTCGATTTACAGACAATGTTGCTACCTCCACTAATAAATTTAAAAGGAAGTGGAAACCTCATAAGAGGTAACCACACCTTTTGTAAAAGTTATATATGAATGATTAGCGACGGCTAATAATGTCGTGACCGTTGCGTAAGTATGTGCTACGAGAGTTTTTCAAGCTTGCAATGCGCTCTTCAGCTAGACGATCTGCTGCTACATAAGTTGCTATGCCATCGCGTTTTGAAATTTCGATTACTTTTGCAATTGTGTCATAAATAGACTCAACACGTTTTAATGCACGTTCTCTATTGTATCCATATAATTCGTCTGCTACGTTAATTACGCCACCTGCATTAATAACATAGTCTGGTGCGTATACAATACCCATTTCATGAATAAGGTCGCCGTGACGATCTTCTTTTAATTGATTATTTGCAGAACCTGCGATTACTTTTGCTTTAAGTTGTGGAATAGTTTCATCATTAACTGTTGCGCCTAATGCACATGGTGCGTAAATATCACATTCAACACCGTAAATTTCATTTGGCTCAACTGCTGTTGCACCGAATTCTTCTACTGCACGTTGTACAGCTTCTTTATTAATATCTGTAACGATTAATTTTGCTCCTTCAGCGTGTAAATGTTTGCATAGGTGATATGCTACATTACCAACACCTTGAATAGAAATTACTCTTCCTTCTAGGTTATCTGTACCAAATGCTTCTTTTGCAGCTGCTTTCATACCACGGTAAACACCGTATGCAGTTACTGGAGATGGGTTACCAGAAGAACCGAATGATGGTGAAATCCCTGTTACAAAATCAGTTTCCTCATGGATAATATCCATATCATCTACTGTTGTACCAACATCTTCAGCTGTAATGTAACGTCCGTTTAGTCCTTGAATGTAGCGTCCTAATGCACGGAACATCGCTTCGCTTTTATCTTTACGTGGATCACCGATAATTACTGTTTTTGCACCACCTAAGTTTAAACCAGCTGCTGCATTTTTGTATGTCATCCCTTTTGCAAGACGCAATGCATCTTCAATCGCCGCTTCTTCAGAATCATATGTCCACATTCTTGTTCCACCAAGAGCTGGTCCAAGTGTTGTATCATGGATTGCAATGATTGCTTTTAAACCAGATTCTTTATCTTGACAAAATACCACTTGCTCATAATCATATTTTTCTAAGTATTCGAAGATTTCTAATGTCATTGTCGTTTCCCCCTAATTGTTTTACCCTATTTGGTTTATTTTGAAGCAGTCGCAACTGCCAATGCTAATGAATATACTTTTGTTTCTGCTGAATCAGCACGTGATGTTAAAACAATCGGTGCTTTAGCGCCAGCAATCATCGCTCCTACCTTTGCATTTGCAAAATAGACGAGTGATTTATATAGCACATTTCCAGCTTCAATCGTTGGGACGAGTAAAATGTCTGCCTTACCTGCTACATCACTTACTATGCCTTTATGTTCTGCTGCAATTTGTGATACTGCATTATCTAAAGCAAGTGGTCCATCAACGACACAATTTTTAATTTGTCCGCGGCGATTCATTTGAGTTAACATCGCTGCATCAATTGTCGCTTGCATCGCAGGATTAACAACCTCTACCGCTGCAATTGGCGCTACCTTTGGCAAATCAATTCCTATTGCCTGGGCAACTTCTACAGTATTTTGTATAATAGCAGCTTTTTGTGTTACATCAGGTGCAATGTTCATCGCTGCGTCTGTAACAAAAATAAGACGATCGTAATTTGGAACTTCAAACGCTGCAACATGTGAAAGCACGCTGCCCTTACGAAGTCCCCACTCTTTATTTAATACAGCTTTCAAAATATTTGCTGTTGGGATGTTCCCCTTCATTAGCACATCTGCTTCGCCATTGCTTACAGATTTAACAGAAAGTTCTGCAGCCTCAGCACTTGACGCTGCTGCAATCACTTCAATATGTTCTGAAGTTTGTAACCCATGCTCTTGTAGCATCCCTATTATTTTCTCTTGATTTCCATATAGACGAAATTGAGCTAGCTGTAACTTGATTGCTTTCGCTACAGCTTCAATTACTTCATGATCTTCAGCTACTGCTACAGCCACAGTTTTTTTAGGCTGTCCTGCTGCTTGATCAATTAAGTGTTCTAACTTCATATTTTGTAATCAACCCTTTCCGTCGTCCCTCGTCTATTCATTAAGCAAATACCGTGCCAACTTTCAAAAGTGGTCTTACCAATAATGAAAACGCATTCAAAATGCAGTAAAATCAATACCTTAGAAAACGACGAAATATTCTGTCTCGTTTTGTCGCTTTTTGTATACCACGCAATAAATTGCACGGTACGCAATTTATTGCATGCTATTTTTTGCACAGTCATACTTTTCTAGCTTGTAATATAAGTTTCGAACTGAAATTCCTAACGCTTTTGCAGTCTTCGTTTTGTTCCCATCAAATTTCTCTAAATATTCACGGATAATATTCCCCTCAAATTCTGTCACTAGGTGTTCAAGGGCCTTCTCTTCTAATTCAGTTAATAAATTATTTTGTTTCGTCTCTACTTGTTCTTCTTTATGTAAAGGCGGTAAATGATGTACATCAATATATATCTCGTTATAATTCATAAAGATAATAGCTCGTCCTAAAATATTTTCAAGTTCCCTAACATTCCCTGGCCATTCATATGATTGTAAATACGAAACGGCTGAATCGGTGAGTCCTTCTACATTACGACCATAATCTTGATTAATTTTTTGAATTAACCTTTCTGCAATCGCTGGTATATCTCCTTTACGCTGACGAAGGGAAGGAATTTGAATCGGGATTTTATTTAAACGATAATATAAGTCCTCTCGGAAATTCCCTTCTAAAATAGCTTTTTCTAAATTCACATGCGTCGCAGCGATCACTCGAACATTAATAGGTATCGCTTTCGTTCCCCCTACTTTCACAATTTCTTTTTCTTGTAGCACACGAAGGAGCTTCGCTTGCGTATTTGCAGATAACTCTCCGATTTCATCTAAAAAAACACTTCCATTATTCGCTTCTTCAAAGAATCCTCGTTTCCCGCCTCTTTTCGCTCCAGAAAACGCGCCTTCCTCATAACCGAATAATTCACTTTCTAATAAGGTCTCAGAAATAGCAGCACAGTTTACTCGTACAAACTTATTGTATTTTCGATTACTACTGTTATGAATAGCGTGTGCAAATAACTCTTTCCCCGTACCAGATTCCCCTCTAAGCAATACTGTTGCCGGTGTATTCGCTCCAAGTTTTGCTTGTTCAATAGCTGCCGTCGTTTCATCTGAATCACCAACAATATCATCAAATGAATATTTTGCTTCTAACGTTCGAATAATTTGTCTTGCCCTATTCAATTCATTTGTTAACTTTTGAATTTCTGATACATCGCGAATTACCCCGACGCTCCCTTTCAATATTCCATCGACAATAACCGGTGCTACGTTTACAATTACATCTCGCTTTTTTTGCCCAATCTTCATATGTATTCCTCGTACCGCTCGGCGCGTCCGAAGTACTTTCATATGCATACTTTCACCTTCCACAATATCAGTTGTAGCCGGCTTCCCAATAATTTCTTCTTCAGTCAAACCCGTTAACTTCGTATAAGCAGGGTTTATAACTAGTCCTCTTCCTTTCTCATCAACAACCGAAATTGCTTCCTCAGATGAGTTAATAATCGCCTCAAGTAGCGTTTGAATTTCTTTTAAGTCTGTAACTTCTTCCGCTAAATCTACAACTTCTGTAATGTCTTTAAAAATCGCAAATGCCCCTTGAACCTCTCCACCTTCTTTTAATATCGGAATACGCGTTGTAATAATCTTTTTTTCATTCTCTAACGTCAGTTCATGATTCACTTCTATTTTTTTCGTGCGTATAATACGAAGCAACTTACTCGTTGGAATAACTTCTAAAATATATTTCCCTATCGCTTCCTCTTTTTTATATCCAGTAATACGCTCTGCGCTTTTATTAAACAGACGAACTTGTCCCTCTTGGTCTATAACAATCATACCGTCATGCGTTGAATTTAAAATTAAATTCCCTTGTTGCGTCTGTTCTTCTAGCTTTCCAATTAAGCTTTCCTTCTCATGCGCTAGTCTCGTAACAATTTTTGCAATATCCCCTGGTATAAGAAGGGTGTCTTTATGCTTGCTTCCCAATAAAACTTTATGTAAATCATAATCACCTGTCATATCAAACATTACATCAATATGCATAGAAAGAAACGGAGTTACACTATCACCAATCGGAACCCCATATTCCTTTGCGATTTGTAATCCTTTCGCAATTGGATTAATATCAATAACCCCTATAATTTGAAATATATTCGAATTTTGCAACAGACTCAGCAGTGTACTCCCACCTTCACCTGCTCCAACAATTAACACATTTTGTTTCATACATTACACTTCCTCTCGAAGTATCTCTGCAAAATTTTTCACATTCTTATCTTACTCGTTCAGCAACCTCTTGACAAACCCCCATTCCATATAACATCATTAAAATACACAAAATAATCTGAAAAGGAGCGTTATGTATGCAGCGTTACCTCGCTCTATTATTAGCACTCATCCCCATTTCATTAGCCGTGCTTGGTATTAAACTAATGAGAGATACTGTATTTGGGATTTTGTTCTCCCCAATCCCTATATTATGGTTACAATTTTTAATCGGCGCTCTTTGCTTCGCACTCGGGTTTTATATTTTCGGCGGCTTCGTCTTACACAGAGATCGTAAGAGAAATAAAGTACAAGCACGCTTCAGAAGATAAGTCAAAGTTTTCACATATCATAAATAAAAAATGAGACCATTATATTAGGTCTCATTTTTTTATCGGTAATAAAGTTCTTGCTGTTTCAGGATAATCAGTAATAATCGCTGATATATTCATATCAAAATATTTACGCATAAGCGTTTCTTCATTTATCGTGTAAGGACGAACCTCCACACCACTTTCCATCGTTAATTCAGCGATGGCATCTTGAAGATAACGATAATTCGGATGTACTGCAGTAGCACCCATCTTTTTTGCATATGCCCACGGGCTATGCAAACCTTCACGATACAAAATAGCTGTTTGAATATCAGGAGCCATCAAATGACATTTTTTCATACTGTAGTGATTAAACGAAGAAAATATAACACGATCCTCTAGACTAAACTTACGTACAAGTGTTATAACCTCTTCTTCTAAACCTCTGTATGGGATTTTATTATTTTTCAGTTCAATATTGAGTAGCAATTTCGTTTTTGCGAGCCATTCTAACACCTCTTCTAGAAGAGGTATTTTGCAAAAACCTACTTTGTCACCGAATTTATAACTCGCATCCAACTTACATAAATCCTCATATAAATAATTTCGAACCGCACCTTTTCCATTTGTTGTCCGATCCACCGTTTCATCATGAATAACGACAACTTTTCCATCTTTCGTGAATTGAACATCGAGTTCAATTCCATCTGCCCCGAAAGCCTCCGCCGCTTCAAATGAAATCATTGTATTTTCCGGATACGTTCCCGCTGCACCACGATGTGCAAATATAAGAGTCATCCTCACTCCCCCAATCTTATGCTATACTATACGAAAAAGGAGGTACTTCTATGAGACCATTACAAATTTCTCCAGACACTGCAGTCCGTCTATCAAAAGCGTTAGGTGTTCCACTTGAACAACTTATGCATATGCCACAGCATATTTTAATCCAAAAGTTAGTTGAATTAGAAAAACAAAATAAAGACGAAGAATAATATAGTCCTGTTTTGCAGGGCTTTTTATTATCATCTATTATATCATGGATGACTTCCCCGCTAAAATCCTTTAACAGATGTACTACGATGCGATTTAGCCTTTACTTCATCATTTAATAATGAATTATATATCTTCTTTTTTGTTACAAGTCATAAAGAAAGCAGAATATTTATTCACAAGTCACCATTGCCCCCTTAAAGCAAGGTAATAAAAAAACTAGAAGCCCTTCATATTATTTTTTATTGAACGTGCGGAGTATCCCCTGATTCGTATAGTTCTTTCGCTTTTTCCTCCCCGAATGTAGTTAAAATAATGTTGCTCTTCTACCGCATCCATCGCTCTAGTGGCTTTACAAACATTACCCTCTTGAGCATCCGAGAAAAAATTGTGATCTTCTACAATTTTACTAAAATCTTTTTTCGCCCATCTATCAGCAATTGCTACAAGCTCATTTTTCTTCGCAAAACTACTCTTATTTATGATTTTTTTTAATTTTTCAGCGTTATTTTGAATCATTGGGATGGATCCCGATTTTCGTTCTGCCACTACTTTTTGATGAGTCATGTGATACATCGCTGTAATGACTTCGCTTTCAGTAGAATTTTCAGTAACATACACATCAACAAAGACTCCATCTACCTCTCTACCTACTATCGTTGAGTCTTCTTTTTTATCTATTTGAGCATTTACTTCTTTATCTACTGGATTATCGGCAAGCTCTAACATTCCAAATGTAACTGCAACAGCAAGAACTCCCATAGCTGCTACTATTCCTAGCCAAGTTAATATTTTGTTTTTCATTTTCCTTCTCCCTCTGTATACCTATTTAATTACCTTAAAAAACTCACTTATATGTAATATTACTAAAAACAGGTTTTATTTTCCATAATATCAAACAACCCTTTTATCTACCCAAATAATTTTGATAAAATCGATATCACTTCTCCCTCTTTTTCTCAACAAAATAAAAAGACCAACGAATTCTAAAATTCATTGGTCATTAAATAAAAGTTTATTGGTTTTAAAATTGATATCGAGTATAAATTTCAAGAATTATTAAGCTCTACTAAAACTTAAATCCCTTACTACTTTTCCTCTCAGCTAGCCTTATGTTCAAGTCTTAGCTTATCCGCAACCATTGCGATGAACTCGGAATTCGTAGGTTTTGCTTTTGACATGGATACTGTATAACCGCCGCTATATCAAGGCATTGTATATTTCATAACTATCATTAAATGCTTCTATTTATTGGTTAGAAGTGCAAAATTTATCGCTTATCTAAATTTGATTGTACCATCTATTCAAAGTACCTTCAATAAAAAAAAGGTAATGGACATTATAAAAGCTTATGCAAGTTATACATAAGCTTTTTTACTCATGATTAGATATTTTTCAAATCCTACACCTTACAGCAAGTCTTAAAAAGATTAAATATAATAGTCAGGATTTTCATCCATTTTTATTAAAAATTCTTCTAAAGAATCCGCTATTTCCGTTGAATCATAATATATAGGACATTGACCTAATTCATTTTCCTGCTTAAATTTAATTGTTAAAAAGCTAATCTCTGATACTTCAAAAAATACTAGTGATTCTTCATCATCGACATCGTCGAAATCAGGATTATATTCATAAATATCTTGTCTTAAACGAAAATCTGCAACAGAAAACGGGTCCATGAATCTGTTAATAAGAGTCTTATTAGTCTTTAAAAATCCATAGCCAATTTCCTCATAGAAACGTTTTAGTTCTTTTGGGAATTGCATTTTCAACAAATCTTCTGCTTCTGCTTCTGCTATCTCTTCTTTTGGTAAAGGATAAAAAATAGGTGTTTGATTAGATTTAACACTCTCGTCTGCTACAATGTGTTTTTTCAAAAAATTAAACATGTTTTAATTACCTCCGTTATTTATTTTTAAAGATTTCTCTTGAAATTTTATCTTTCCCGTGTATTCCACCTTGATGTTCATTAGGATATTTAGCTGGGTGCATATTCCACCATTCGTGGGATTGGCATAGCTTGACTGATGGCTTCCATATTTGCTTTCATTCGGTCAATTTCTCGAATTTGTTCTAATATTTCTTGTTCGATTACATCTGTCGAAGCGACTTGTGATTGAAATTGACTTGGAAAAGCATCATTCTGACGAATTAACTCTTCACACAGATAAATGATTCCTTGTGCTAAAGGAAGAAAGGTTTGTACAAAAAATGATTTTGCACTGCTATAAGTTTGTCCTTGTAGAACAGTATCAATTGCAAAGGCGTCAATCGACTGAATGACTTGTTCCATGCCTTGAATGGTAGCGATACATACAGCATTCATGCTTTGATTCTGATTCTGTACTTCTCCCAAATACATATTTAAACTCATGCATTGACCTCCCTTGCCAATTGTTTCTGTTGATAGGAAAAGTCACTTTTCATTTGAACCATAATACCCCTTCTTTTCCTAGTATTTCATAAGAAAATTATACCACTCTTAATTATTGCACTGTTCTAAATACTTGGTTTTTAATGAAAATTTAATTCACCTCCTTTAAAAAGGAGGTGAATTAACTAGTTTTCTTCTATATAAATAAAAGGAACATATACGGCGGTCCTTTCAAAATATCCCCTTCCTTAACTTCTCCTTGGCAGACTCAAGGATTCGCCTCACTTTCTCAGGGTGATTTATACCGTATAAACACCCTTAATCTCTATATGATAAATGTGGGCTTTCTAAATACGTTGTTATTAAATTTGCTTCAGTATTATCACAATACTGTTCTATAATATTGCGAAGATAATTAGCAATCGTTGTTTCACTAATGGTCTTTCCATAATCAGTTCTACGTGTTGGATAATTAATTTGTTCACTAGCTGTATTAGATGTAAATGTGTATTTACCACGTTCCCTTAAATATTTAATATACGTCCGAATATGAAGAGGTTTTACCTTATCAACATCCGTAACTTTTAATTCTCTTTCTAAATATGAAGCAAATAACTTAGATGCTTTGCATCGCAATGAAGCAAAAAGTTTTCAGCATTCATCTGAAAGTTATTCATACAACAAAAAAACCTCCTAGCTATTGGAATTAAAATTTCAATCCAATAAATAGAAGGTTTTTAAATTAACCGCCAATTACCTATGTACTTTATTGCCTACATACGTAATTCGTTGGTTATTAAATTTTGTTATGAAATACGCTTAACACCTTGATATTACAGCGTTTACGAAGCCTTATGTTCAAGTCTTAGCTTATCCGCAACCATTGCGATAAACTCGGAATTCGTAGGTTTTGCTTTTGACATCGATACAGTATAACCAAATAAGGACGAAATAGAATCAATATTCCCACGGCTCCAAGCTACTTCAATTGCGTGACGGATTGCGCGCTCGACACGGCTTGCTGTTGTATTATATTTCTTTGCAATATCTGGATATAATACTTTCGTAATAGATCCTAGTAATTCGATATCATTGTACACCATAGAGATTGCTTCTCGTAAGTACATGTACCCTTTAATATGAGCGGGTACACCAATTTCATGAATGATACTTGTAATACTCGCATCTAAGTTTTTCGGTTTTCCATCGATCGTTGTTGCTGATCGGAAAGATGGTAATGGACGTTTAATAGTAGCACTTTCCTTACCACTAACTTGACGAATATGACTTGTTAAATTCTCCATATCAAATGGTTTTAATATGAAATATGATGCCCCTAAATCAACCGCTTTTTTCGTCACATCTTCTTGTCCGAATGCTGTCAACATAATAACGCTAGGTTGTCTTAACCTTTCAATATGTCGCATTTTCTCTAGCACAGCCAGACCATCTAAATGTGGCATAATAATGTCTAAAACGAGTATATCAGGCTGCTTTTCTTTCAATAAGTTTAAACATTCTTGACCATTGTAAGCAATTCCGATAACTTCCATATCATCTTGGGCAGCAACATAACTCTCTAGCATCGATACCAATTCTTTATTATCATCCACAAGACATACTTTAATTTTCTCCACAGTTTTTCCTCCCTTACCGAATCGATTCTTCCGACATGTGTAAGCTTCTAGGCTACATGAATTGTTCGACAATTGTGTGAAAATTCCCTTTAAAGTTTCTTACTTTCCGATAAAATCACAAAAAAATATGTTTATCGTTCATTTTTTTACTTTCGCAACACATTCCATCATAGAATTACAGCGAAACGTTCAACCCTTTGCTTATATCTTACAACAAAAAACAGCTCTTGCGGAGCTTTTACAAAATTTCAACGAATTTTTCAAAAGAAAAGCGAGCTAATATGTATTAGCTCGCTTTTTTCTCTTGATCATAAATATTAATTCCAGCCTCATGTAACATCCATTCAATATGAACACCGTATCCTGACGTTGGATCATTTACAAATACATGTGTAACCGCACCAATTACTTTCCCATTTTGTACAATCGGACTTCCACTCATTCCTTGTACAATACCACCCGTTTTTGCTAGTAAACGTTTATCTGTCACTTTTATAACCATACCTTTTGTAGCCGGGAACTTTTGTGGTACCGTACTAACAACTTCAATATCAAACGCTTCCACCTTATCTTGATCAATAACTGTTAATATTTTCGCTGGCCCTTCTTTTACTTGATGGGATAATGCGATAGGCATTGCTTTATCCATTATGCCGTTTGTCATATCTGTGTTTAATTTCCCAAAAATACCATACGGGCTATTTATTGTAATATTACCAATCACTTCACGATCCGGTGAAAATCTTGCTAATTTTTCTCCCGGGTTCCCGTGACTTCCTCTTTCAATAGACGTTACTGTCGAACGCATAATTTGTCCATCTTCTACTTGGATTGGCTTTTTTGTATCATTATCGGAAATTACATGACCAAGCGCTCCATATTTCATAGAATCTGGATGTACAAATGTCATCGTTCCGATACCAGCTGCTGAATCACGAATATACAGTCCAATTCGGTAAGAGGATTCACCATTGTCTTTTTGTGGTGTTAGCTTAGCACGAATATATTTTCCATCTCTTAATAAAACAAGATTAAGCGGTTCACCTGTTTCTCCACTATTATGAATAAATGGTGCTACATCACTCATTCTTTCAATTGTTTTACCATTGATTTCAGTAATCATATCTCCAATCTGTACACCAGCTGTTTCACCAGGAGATACTTTACCCTTTTCAGTTTGAATTAAATGATGGCCTACAACAAGTACACCTTTTGTGTTCAATTTTACACCAATCGATTGTCCACCTGGAATAACTTTAAAATCTTTTAATACTTTCACATTTACTTTTTTCACTGGAAAACCAGCAAGTTGAAACACCATATCAGCTTCACCATTTTGGTGAGAATTTACCATAAGTTCTTGTTCATTTGAACTTACAGTAAATACATTACGATTTGTAGATGCAGCCTTAAAAACTGGTAATGATGCTATTTCTGATTGTTGTCCTTCAAAAACAACAAGTTGCTTCGGCGATGAAATAAACGTTCGAAGCGGTTTAAAACATCCAATAAAAACTAGAGAAACAAGGAGACAAAGACCTATTATTTTTCGAAATCTTTCTAATTTCAATTTGTTCACTCTCCTCGCTCCTACCCCACATTCAGCCTCTTGGCTTCACTTTTTAATCTCTCCTTGCAGCGCTTTATTTATAACCGGAAGAATTAAGAAATCGTCATTTGAGAAAAAAAAGCTATCCATTACTGGATAGCCTCTGCTGTCTGTTTGAAATGATGCGCTTGCGTAAGTAACTCTTTCGCATGCTCTGTCGTTAAATCTGTAATTTCAACACCAGAAATCATTCGAGCAATTTCTGTTACTTTTTCATCCGTACTTAACACAGTAACCGATGTAATCGTACGATCATTCGCCACTTGTTTTCTAATAAATAAATGAGAGTCCGCCATTGAAGCTACTTGAGGTAAGTGCGTAATACAAAGTACTTGCGAGTTTACTGATACACGATAAATTTTTTCCGCAATAGCCTGTGCAACCCGACCACTCACACCCGTATCCACTTCATCAAAAATAACAGATGCAACACCTTGATGCTTAGAAAAAATGCTTTTTAAAGCTAAAATAATACGAGATAACTCTCCGCCAGAAGCGACCTTTGAAAGTGGCTTTAACGGTTCACCCGGATTCGTTGAAATATAAAATTCCACATGATCGTAGCCATCCGCCGTAAGTTTTACCGGTGTTCCTTCCACGAGAGGTTCTTCTACATTTCCTACCCTCTTCATAATTCTCACTTCAAATTTCGTTTTTTCCATATATAGTTCTTTTAATTCTTGATGAATAGCGCTTGTAAGATGATCTGCAAGCTCATGACGCATAGTACTTAACAACGTTGCTTCTTTTACAATAACACCTTCTAATTTCGTTAACTGCTTTCTCGTCGTTTCAATATGTACGTCTTTATTTTCAATCGTAAAAATTTCTTGTTCAATTTTATCAGCATACGCTAAAATCTCTTCTACAGTATTTCCATACTTTCTCTTTAACATACGGATTTCATTCAAACGTGTTTCAATTTCATCTAGACGTTTCGGATCATATTCCATCATATCTAATTTTTCTCTAAGCTGGTATGCAACTTCTTCTAATAAGTAATAACTATTTGCAATAGAATCATGATTTTCTTGATACGCTTCATCTAAGTGCGTAATACTCTCCATTTGTCCCATTGCATTTCTTACGTGATCCAATCCCTGTCCGTCTCCACTTAACGAACGATACGCATCTCCTAATGCTTTATAAATCTTTTCAAAATTGGAGATTTTTAATCGTTCCTCAGTCAATTCATATTCTTCATCCATTTTTAAATCCGCCTTACGAATTTCTTCATGTTGGAATTGAATTAAATCTAGACGATGGGCCATTTGTTGTTCATTTTCACTTAAAGATTTCAGCTGTTTTTTTAACTTCTCATAGTCTGTATATACATTTTGATATATGCCCAATTGTTTAACAATGCGATTTCCATCAAAATGATCAAGCATAAACATATGACGCTCTTCATTCATTAAATCTTGTGTTTCATGCTGTCCATGAATATCAACTAGCGTTTTTCCAATCTCTTTTAATATGCTGAGTGTAACAAGTTTCCCATTTACACGACAGACACTTTTTCCGTTCGCAGCGATGTCACGCTTCAAAATAATCATGCCATCTTCTATTTCTATATCTAACTCTTCTGCCTTTGCGATACATGGATGTTTGTCATCTTCTACATAGAATAAGCCTTCTATCTCAGCCTTTTCTGTTCCATATCGAACAAATTCTGCTGAACCACGGCCACCAACAAGCAAACTAATTGCATCAATAATAATGGATTTTCCAGCTCCTGTTTCACCACTTAAAACGGTTAAACCTTTTTGAAAAGAAATATTTAATGCCTCAATAATAGCAAAGTTTCTGATCGATAATTCCGATAACAATGCCCCATTCACCTCGTTATAAACTAATCCCCTATTAAGGGCTTTTCTCAGTATTCTTCATTCAAATAGTTATACTATATGTTTGTATGTATAAATTACTCTTCTAACCCGCTCCATTGTACCAAACATTCGTTTTACGGGTCAATCCACCTATTTTCTAACTTCATTCAAAAAAAATAATGTATTGTATTTGAAAATCCGTATTTTTCGCCAATAAAAATATCTTGTTTACTTTCCACCTTACAGAGGAAAGTAAACAAGATTTTTCTGTTAAAGCATATTTAAGAAACGATCAGAGACAACACCTGTATCTTCAGGTGTACGGCAAATAATTAAGCAAGTATCATCACCACAAATGGTTCCGACAATCTCATCCCACTCTAAATGATCAATGAGTGCCCCAAGTGAATGAGCGTTACCAGGCAATGTTTTTAGCACAAGCATATGTCCTGCCGTGTCTAATTTTACAAATGAATCCACTAGATTTCGTTTTAATTTTTGCAACGGATTAAATCGTTGATCTGCTGGCAAGCTATATTTATAGCGGCCATCATGTAATGGCACCTTCACTAAGTGCAGTTCTTTAATATCGCGCGATACTGTTGCTTGCGTTACATTAAACCCCACATTACGTAAAATATCAACTAGTTCATCTTGTGTTTCAATTTCTTTGTTAGCAATAATTTCCCTGATTTTAATATGGCGCTGACCTTTATTCATACATTTGCACCTCACACTATCTCTTACCATAGTTTAAACATTGGTATACTTCATTTATTTATGTTACCGTATAATCCATTACTTGTACACAATTGTTTTTACAATCATTATACGATTACAACAAAAAGAGGAACAACATATGTTATTCCCCTTTCCCTTTTTGTTTTAGAACATCATGTGCTTCTGTAACAACTTGCTCAATAGAAACCGGAGAATGATTTTCGCCATTCTCACGCTCACCGTGCCACTTTAGATGAATTAAAAATTCAATATTTCCATCCCCGCCTGTAATTGGTGAGAATGTTAAACCTTCGATATTATAGCCTTCCTTAAGAGCAAAATCGACAATCATTTCCACGACAGCTTCATGTACTTTTCTATCACGAACAATGCCTTTTTTCCCGACTTGTTCTCGTCCAGCTTCAAACTGAGGTTTAATCAATGCAGCTACATCACCATTTGGCATAAGCATTGTTTTTAAAACCGGCAATATAAGCCTTAATGATATAAATGAAACATCAATACTTGCAAACTGCGGTAAACCACGCTCTAAATCTGCCGGTGTCACGTAACGGAAGTTCGTTCGTTCCATCACAACAACACGCTCATCTTGACGCAATTTCCACGCAAGTTGATTATATCCTACATCTAATGCGTAGGATAACTTCGCCCCATTTTGAAGCGCACAGTCTGTAAAACCACCAGTTGATGAACCAATATCTATCATAACCTTATCTTGTAAATCAAGTTGAAATGTTTCTAATGCCTTTTCAAGCTTATAACCACCACGGCTTACATACGGCATGACTTGCCCTTTCACCGTAATCTCCGTATCTTGTGAGATTTTCTCCCCTGGCTTATCGAGTCTCATTTCATTCGCATATACAAGACCTGCCATAACAGCACGTTTAGCCTTCTCACGCGTTTCTATAAGTCCTCGCTCTACTAATAGTACATCTACTCTTTCTTTTTTTACGCTCATTTGTTACGCCCTTTTTTGTTTTGATGGAATCATTGTATGAATACGGTCTACAACAGCATCTGTTGTTAAACCAATTTCTTCTAACAGTTTTGTTACACTACCATGCTCTATGAAGCGATCAGGAATACCCATTCGTTCAATTAAAGCACTATGGTATCCGTTCTCAGAAGCAAATTCAACTACTCCCGTTCCAAAGCCACCGATTAAACAAGCCTCTTCAATCGTTAAAATCGGTATATTTTTCCCTAAAAGATCATGTAAATATGCTTCGTCCATCGGCTTAATAAAGCGAGCATTCACTACTTTCACTGATACTCCAGCTTGTTCAAGACGCTCAGCTGCTTCCATTGCCATCGGGATTGTCGTACCAAACGTTAAAATTGCTGCTTGTGTGCCTTCTTTTAACGTTTCCCATGTACCGATTGGAATCGCCTTTAATTCTTCATCCATTTGAACGCCAAGTCCATTTCCGCGTGCATAACGTAAAGCAATCGGTCCATCTTCGTATTGCATCGCTGTATATACTAAATGTTGACCTTCATTTTCATCTTTCGGCATCATAAGCACCATATTCGGCAAGTGACGTAAAAACGCGATGTCAAATACACCTTGATGCGTTTCACCGTCTGCTCCTACTAATCCAGAGCGATCTATTCCAATGAAAACATTTAAATTCTGGCGACAAATATCATGAACAACTTGGTCATATGCTCTTTGTAAAAATGTTGAATAAATTGCTAAGAACGGCTTCATCCCTTGTGTTGCCATACCAGCTGCCATTGTTGTAGCATGCTGCTCTGCAATACCTACATCAATCATGCGATCCGGAAATTCTTTTTGGAATTTCTCAAGTTTCGATCCAACAGGCATTGCAGGCGTAATTGCAACGATACGTTCATCCGTTCTCGCTAGCTTAAGCACTGTTTCACTAACAACAGCACTCCATGCTGGTGCAACTTCTTTCGGTTTAACGAAGTCACCTGACTCAATTTTATACGATCCTGTTCCATGCCAAGTTCCAATAACGTCACTTTCAGCTGGTTTATAACCTTTTCCTTTTTTCGTAATAACATGAACAAGTACTGGGCCTTTTGTTTTCTTTGCATATTGCAACGTTTCGAATAACTTTTCATAATCATGCCCATCGACCGGACCTAAATATGTAAAGCCTAATTCTTCAAAAAAGACGCCTGATACTAGTAAATATTTTAGACTATCTTTTATTTTCTCTGCTGTCGCAGCAACTTTCCCGCCGACTGCTGGGATTTTCTTCAATATATACTCTAGTTCATCTTTTACCCAATGGTACTTCCCTGCGGTACGTAAACGACCAAGTACATTATGAAGTGCACCGACGTTTGGTGCAATTGACATTTCATTGTCATTCAAAATAACAATCATGTCCGTTTTTTCATGCCCAATGTGGTTCAATGCCTCTAAAGCCATTCCGCCTGTTAATGCACCATCGCCAATGATTGGTATAACGTATTCTTCCGTTTTCTTTAAATCACGTGCTAGAGCCATTCCCATTGCAGCAGATAACGATGTCGAACTATGACCAGTTTCCCAAACATCATGCTCACTCTCGCAGCGTTTTGGAAAACCACATAGACCTTGGTATTGCCTTAATGTGCCGAATTCTTTCGCACGCCCTGTTAAAATTTTATGTACATAGGATTGATGTCCTACGTCCCATAAAAACTTATCTTTCGGACTATCAAATAATTTATGCAGAGCAATTGTGAGTTCTACTACACCTAAATTAGGTGCAATATGTCCACCTGTTTGAGAGAGCTCTTCAATTAAAAACTTACGAATATCCTCACTCAACCCCTCTAGTTCACTGATAGACATATCTTTCAAAAAACTAGGGTTTTGAATTTGCGTTAGATCCACATGGATCACTCACTTTCATTTCATAATCTGTCAACATGTCAAATATTATAAGAAACATTTACACAACACAAGAAATTATCTTTTCTATTCTTTTTATCTTGTCCTGCTTTCAGAAAACACTTCCATTTTTTCACTTATCATATTATACATCATATTTCTTTACGTGATGAAAAAAATAGCCGCTAACACGAAGTGATAACGGCAATGTAATCTACATATATTTTTGCCAATAACAAGAAAAGAAAAACCTTTCCTACATTTATATCATAAAATGATGAATGACTCAACAAATGGAAACGCTGTTATATTAGTTATTACGTTTTGCGATTAAATCACAAATAGATAGTAAATATTCATCTTGTAATTGTAAGGAGCTAATAGAATCTTTTGCTTTTGCAATTTTCTCCTCTAAAATAGATTTTGCTCTATCTACAGTAAATAACGTCGTATATGTGCTCTTCTCGTTGGAAGCATCACTACCAATCGGTTTTCCAATCTCTTCTTCTGTTCCTTCTACATCCAAAATATCATCTCTAATTTGGAAAGCTAGACCGATATATTTCGCAAATGCAAGTAACTTCTCTTCTTGCTCTTCTGTAGCATCAGAAAGTATCGCGCCTGCAAGTACAGCAAACTCAAGCAGTTTACCTGTCTTATGATTATGAATGTACTCTAATTCATTAATTGTAAGTCGTTTTCCTTCAGCTTCCATATCTGCCACTTGTCCAGCAACCATTCCTTCAGGTCCTGCTGCTTTCGCAAGCTCAAGTACAAGTCTTACTTTTTTTTCAGCAGAGATTTCTTTTTGCTCATATGCCATAATAACTTGAAAAGCATATGTCAACAAACCATCTCCCGCTAAAACTGCCATTGCTTCACCAAATACTTTATGATTTGTAGGCTTTCCTCGTCTTAGATCATCATCATCCATACAAGGTAAATCATCATGAATTAACGAATATGTATGAATCATTTCAAGGGCACAAGCTGCACCCACTCCAAGATTTCTTTCTTTCCCAAACGCTTGTAACGTTGCAAATAAAAGTAACGGGCGGAGACGTTTCCCACCCGCTTCCAAAGAATATGCCATCGCTTCACGAAGCACATTTGGACATTGTAATTCATTTGCATAGCTTACAAGCTTTTCTTCTACGAAAGTTTTACTCTCTTTCAAAAAAGTATCAAAAGCTATATGTGTCACTATGCTTCATCTCCTAAAGCAGTAAACGGTTTAAGCTCTCCATCTTCCCCAAGGATAACTGCCATTTGTTCTTGTACATCTTTCAATTTCTCATCACAAAGCTTAGATAATTCCATGCCTTCCTTAAAATAAGAAATTGCTTCCTCTAAAGGTACATCACCTTGTTCAAGCTTAGAAACGAGATGCTCAAGCTGCGAAATTGCTTCTTCAAAGCTTAACTTATTTTCCATTATTCAATTCACGCTCCTCTATGCTTGATACGCTACAATCTAGTATTCCATCTTGTAATTGAACCGAAACAGCATCTCCAAGGCTAACATCTTTCACGCTTTTTAATACTTGTTTCTCTTCATCGTATACAAGCCCATACCCTCTCATCATTACTTTAAGCGGGCTTAATACCTCAAGCTTTTGAGCCGCTCTCACAAATACGAACTCCTTCGTTTGAAGTAATGTTTGCATTTCACGTTGCAACTGCTTTTGCAACGTTTCAATTGCCGTTTTCGTTTGTATAATTTTTTGAGATGGGTGGTGCTTTTCTAAATAAAATGAAAGTTGCTTTAATTGATTTACTTTTTTATCTATATAACGCTCTTTCGCTAAAACAAGTTGTTCAAGAGCCCTGTCTAACTGCTCTTCTTTTTGCTCGTACACTTGCCTTGGATAACGGAACGCATAAGATTTTTGTAACACTTGCAGTTTTTCTTCTTTTTTATGTACTCTCTCTCTCATTGCTCTTTGCAATCTCAGAGTTCTTTGTAATACCTTTTCTTGTAACTCTATAGTATTAGGTACCGCCAGCTCAGCTGCTGCAGTCGGTGTTGGTGCACGTAAATCCGCGACAAAATCTGCGATTGTAAAATCTGTTTCATGGCCTACAGCCGAAATAATCGGAATCTCACTTGTGAAAATTTCTCTTGCAACTATTTCCTCATTAAAGGCCCATAATTCTTCAATAGAGCCTCCACCACGTCCAACAATTAAAACATCAATATCTCCCATTTCATTCGCTGTACGAATTGCTTGTACAATCGAGGGAGCTGCTGACTCCCCTTGTACAAGTACAGGAAACACAATAACATTTCCAATTGGATAACGACGTTTAATTGTTGTTATAATATCGCGAATTGCTGCTCCTGTTGGCGACGTGATTACACCTATTGTTTTAGCATACGGAGGAATTATTTTTTTATAAACTTGAGAAAACAAGCCCTCTTCCTCTAAACGAACTTTTAATTGCTCATAAGCTAAATGCAAGTTTCCAATTCCGTCAGGCTGCATGTCTTGAATATAAATTTGATAAGAACCACTCGCCTCGTAAACAGAAATCTTTCCTTTTACAAGTACTTTCATTCCATTTTCCGGTCTGAATTTAATGTTACGATTATGACCCGCAAACATAACCGCTGCAATTCTTGCATTTTCATCTTTCAATGTAAAATACATATGACCACGACTATGATATTTAAAGTTGGAAATTTCTCCTTTTAACCAAACAGACTGTAAATGCGGATCATACTCTATTTTTGTTTTAATATAGCGTGTTAATGCTGTAACGGTTAAATATTGTTTCTCCATTTCTCTCTCCTCATAGCCGATTCAAATTATTGACAAACAACACCTGCACGCTTTGCAGACTCCACAGTGTTGTGAAGAAGCATTGTAATAGTCATTGGGCCGACTCCTTTTGGCACAGGCGTAATGTAACCTGCAACGTCTAATACATTGTCAAAATCAACATCACCACAAAGTTTGCCTGTTTCTAAACGGTTAACACCAACATCAATTACAACCGCACCCTCTTTAATATAGTCAGCTGTTACCATTTTCGGTCGTCCAACGGCTACGATTAAAATATCAGCTAACTTCGATAATTCTTTTATATTTTGCGTCTTAGAATGACAATATGTGACAGTTGCATTTTCATTTAAAAACAGTTGCCCCACTGGTTTACCAACAATATTACTTCTTCCAATTACAACAACATGCTTTCCAGAAATATCAAGATTCGTTTCTTTTACTAATTCTAAAATGCCATGCGGTGTACATGGAAGGAATGTGTCTTGTCCCGTCATCATACGTCCTACGCTGATTGGGTGAAATCCATCTACATCCTTTTCCGGTGAAATTCTTTCAATGATAGCTTTTTCTTCAATATGTTTTGGTAAAGGTAATTGTACCAATATGCCATTAATGCGGTCGTCTCCATTTAAGCGATCGATTTCAGCAAGCAAACGCTCCTCAGTAATCGTTTCAGGAAGTTCAATTAGCTCTGAGTAGATTCCTACTTGCTCACAGCCTTTTTCTTTTCCTTTTACATAAGAACGAGATGCTGGATCTTCTCCAACTAAAATAACTGCTAATCCTGGTACAATCCCTTGCTCTTTTAACTTCACAACTTTTTCTTTTAATTGTGCTCGTTTTTTCTCCGCAACTTCATTTCCTTTGATGATTACTGCTACCATTTTAAGTTTCCCCCTTAAAGAAATTACAGTGTATCTTTTATATTAGATAAAACGCCGTTAATAAAACGACGAGATTCCTCATCCCCAAATGTTTTTGCGATTTCAATTGCTTCGTTAATTGTTACATTGTGCGGAATTTCTTCCATGTATTTCATCTCACACACAGCTACACGTAAAATACTGCGATCAACAATACTAATACGCTCAAGCTTCCACTTTTTTAAATTTTGACGAATTGCTGCGTCAATCTCTTCTTTGTTGTCTACAAATCCTACAACAAGTGATTCTAGAAACTCATTTGTTTCTTCGCCTTCATCTAGCGTATTTTCCACCGCTACTTTCGGTTCTAATTCACCTGTAATATCCATTTGGTATAATGCTTGCATTGCTCTTTCTCTAGCCGTCCTACGTTTCATTGTAACTCTCCTTTATACTTCAAGTCTTTCCTTATGTTTTGTTATATTATTATAATTTATAAGCCGTCAATTCACTTACTCTTGCAGTTTTCATTGATTTTCCAACCTTATAATACAATGATAATAACACAATTTATCGTTTCACACACGGGGTACAAGGCTGAAAAATAATAAAAAGATTAACTTCAAGTTCCATATCTTATCACAATGTACGTTTTTTGGAAAAATGAAACATACCGTTTTATTTTTCTTTTTTTTTGAAATAGTATAATAATTAGAGGGTTTTAATTTGTGAAGAAATGAAACGATAAAAAAGATGCCTATTTTACTAGGCACCTTTTTCCACTCTTACACTGGTTCGATTTCTGTTTTTTGTGTTTCGAATGTTACGCCAACGATGTGAACGTTCACTTCTTTTGGCTCAAGTCCTGTCATTGTAAAGAGTGCTTGGCGAATATTGTCTTGAATTTTTTGTGCAACAACCGGAATCGCTACACCAAAATACATCACAACATAAAGGTCAACAATAATATCTTCGTTTGCTAATTCAACCTTTACACCTTTACCATGATTTTTCTTACCTAACTTCTCAACAACATCTGTAGCAAAATTACCACGCATTGCCGCTACACCTTCTACTTCAGCAGCTGCAATACCTGCAATTACTTCGATTACTTCTGGTGCAATTTCTACTTTTCCAAGAGTTGTATCTTGACCCATATCTAACATATGTTCAGCCATGAAAAAAACCTCCTTTAATGTATCACTGCGTCACAAGTTCATGCTCTTCCAAAAATTTCGTGTTAAACTCACCTTTTACAAAATCAGGATGCTCTAGCAATTGCAAATGGAACGGGATTGTTGTATGTACGCCTTCAATGACAAACTCACTGAGCGCTCGCTTCATTTTTGCAATTGCCTCTTCACGTGTTTTTCCGTGAACAATTAATTTAGCAACCATCGAATCATAGAAAGGTGGTATTGAATATCCCGGATATACAGCTGAATCGACGCGAATACCAAATCCGCCTGGTGGTAAGTACATTTCTACTTTACCTGGAGATGGCATAAATTTTTTGGCAGGGTTTTCCGCATTAATTCGACATTCCATTGCCCAACCATTAAATTGTACTTCTTCTTGCTGTAACGATAACTTTTCTCCAGAAGCAACAAGAATTTGTTCTTTAATTAAATCCATCCCTGTTACCATTTCAGTAACTGGATGTTCAACTTGGATTCTCGTATTCATCTCCATGAAATAAAAGCTTTTCGTTTTATATTCATAAATAAACTCAACCGTACCAGCACCTGTATAATCAACCGCTACCGCCGCTTTAACTGCTGCCTCACCCATTTGCTTGCGAATATTCTCATCAAGTGCAGGTGATGGACTTTCTTCTAATAATTTTTGCAGACGGCGCTGAATTGTACAATCACGCTCTCCTAAATGAATGGCATTTCCATGTGTATCTGCCATTATTTGAATCTCAACATGGCGGAAATCTTCAACGTACTTCTCCAAGTATACACCAGGGTTCCCAAAAGCGGTACTGGCTTCTTGCTGTGTAATTTGAATTCCTTTTACAAGCTCTTCTTCATGGCGCGCAACACGAATACCTTTTCCGCCGCCACCTGCAGTCGCTTTAATGATAACTGGATATCCAAGTTGATTAGCAAGCTCGATCGCTTCTTCGGTATTTTTAATAATCCCTTGTGAACCTGGTACAATCGGAACCCCTGCTTCTTTCATTGTATCACGTGCAACGTCTTTTGTGCCCATCTTTGAAATGGCTTCTGGGCTTGGACCGATAAAAATCAAGTTACACTCACGGCATAATTCTGCAAAATCTGCATTCTCTGCTAAAAATCCATATCCCGGATGAATTGCATCACAACCTGTTAATTTCGCAACACTAATAATGTTCGTCAAATTTAAATAGCTTTCTTTTGAAATCGTTGGTCCAACACAATACGCTTCATCTGCAATTTGCACATGAAGTGACTCTTTGTCTGCTTCTGAATAAATTGCAACTGTTTCAATATCCATTTCTTTACAAGCACGAATAATTCGTACAGCAATTTCCCCACGATTGGCTATTAATACTTTTTTTATCATCACAAAGACTCCCTTATTACGCTTTTACAAGAAATAGCGGTTGTCCATACTCAACAAGCTGTCCGTTATTAACAAGAATTTCAACAATTTCGCCCTCTACATCTGCGTCAATTTCGTTAAATAATTTCATAGCCTCAACAATACATACGATAGAATCTTTCGATACTCTGTCCCCAACACTTACATATTGAGGTGTATCAGGCGAAGAAGAGGAATAAAATGTCCCTACCATCGGTGATGTGATTTTATGTAGGTTTTCATTTTGAACAGCTGTCTTCTCTTCTTGTTTTGGCGCTTCTACTTGCGCTGCCGCTACTGCTGTTTCTACTTCAACAGATGCTGCTGGTTGTACTACCTGTTTCGTTACCGGTGCTTGCACAGCAACAACTTCATTACCACGTTTTTTCATTTTGATTGCTGTACCGTCTTTTTTGTATTCAAATTCATCAATATTAGAGCTATCAATTAATTTAATTAATTCACGAACTTCTTGAATTTTAAACATGTAAAATCCACTCCCATACTCTTGTTTGTCCCGTTTTTACAGATTGGCATCAAACTGATTTACTGTAAAAATACGATGTATTCTATTAGAAAATTTATTCCTATGACATTTACTAATAGAAATATTTACTATTCCCATCTTACGCTAAATTTTTTAAACATTCCAATTTATATTTCTTTATTATAAATCGAAACTCCTGTAAAAATATTATTCCGCCAAAAAATTATTACCTAGTAATAATACCAAGTTTCACACAAAATTGGCAAGACCACTTCCTAAAAAACATTCTTTACTTTTTCAAAACTGCAAAGTGTAAAAACGTAATTCCCTCAGCATTCTTCATTTTATCTACGGTAAAAAAACATATTTTTACCAAATATTATTTTTTTGTTTACGCGCCGTTCATTCTTCCTTCATAAAAGAATAGTATGTTCAAAGTGTAGCAAATTTATTGTAGTGAGGTGCGGACATATGATATGGCTCATCCTGTTCTTGCCTGCCGTAGTGATTTGGACATTGGTCCTCTTCATTCACGTCAAATCTGGAAAAACTAATCACCATCATCACGAACCATTAATCTTTTACTCACAGCGTATTTCCCCGTTTCCAATTGAAAATACTAAATACAACTGCAAAGATGAAATAGAAAAAAGCTATCGAAAACGATAGCTTTTTTCTATTATTCTTTTATCTAATTTGAAGCAGCAACACCTATTATAATTTCAATTTATTTTACTGATGGATCAAATTTCACACCTACATCTTTTGAACCACCTTCACTTCTTACGAGCTGAATAATTTTATTCGCTTCTTTTTGTGAATGCTTTGCCGATTTAACTGTTACTTTAATGTCCGTTCCATCAGCTCTTACAAGAGCATCCTTATATCCGCCTTGAGATTTAATCACTGTCTCAAGTAATTGTTGCTTCGTTTCCATCGTAGTGATTGCATCAAGATTATCTTTCGCTTTACTCTTTTCTTCTGCTGAAGATTTTGATGACTTCATTACATTTTGTAACTTTTCTTTCTCTACACTACGCTGATCTTCCATTTGCATACGTAGCGCTGTAAAATTCTCATCGCTTGATTGAACTGTTACGCTAGCCTCTTTTTTACTTGTTTCTTTTTTGTCATTCTCTTTTTTGTCTGTTTCTTTATTTGTAGTTTCCTTGCTTGTA
The DNA here is from genome assembly GCF_046534555.1 of Bacillus sp. SIMBA_074. Lineage (NCBI taxonomy): Bacteria > Bacillati > Bacillota > Bacilli > Caryophanales > Bacillaceae > Bacillus > Bacillus sp. SIMBA_074. Next base: position 160,404 of record NZ_JAWRYM010000003.1, read on the forward strand.
TTTTCTTTTGTTGTCTCTTTATTTGTAGTTTCTTTCGTTGTTTCTTTTGTAACTGCTTTATCAACACCTTGCTTTTCTTGTCCCATCTTTTCACCCGTTGCCGGTGCTGCTGTATTCATTTTATCAGGAGTTGTTACGTAATAAACAGATAGTACAACCACTAAACTTAACATCGTTAATAGCCAAACCGTTTGTTTTTTTAACACTTTATTTCCTCCCTATCAATTTTTCGGTGATACTGAAACGCGATGAGCTGGTACATCTAATAATCGCGTCACAGCTTCTTTTACCATTGCTTTTATTTGTATATTATCCACTCCCTTTGCTACGACCAGAACACCTCGTACTTTCGGTTTCTCTGTTCGCAAAACAATTGGAGTTTCTTTATCACCTTCACGTATAATGACTGTCTTTTCATCAAGAGACTCGTCTTCTACTTCCCTTTTCCCGCCTGCCTTATCAGTTTCACCTGTCGTTTGTGAACGTTTTACTGTATTTTTCTCGAGTATTTTTTCTTCAGATGAATCTAAGTTCACTTTAATAGTTACATCTTTTACTCCGGCTATCTCTTCTAAAGAAGCTTTCAATTCTTGTTCATACGCTTTTTCGTATTTTTCTACATTTGACATATTATCATTGTTTTTTTGACCGAAAGTTGGTACATCTTTATCTTGGCTTTGACTTGTCTTTTCTTTAAACACAGGCACTTCTTCTTTTTTAGGTGATAAGAAATTACTAGAAAACATAAGCGCAATCCCAAGTATGAGTAGGACAAGCAAAAACTTAGGTGTTACCTTTTTCCCCTTCTCATTACTTTCTTTTCCATCCCCATTTAATAGGTTTCGAAAAAATGAGAACCTCGAATTTTTATCTTTATTGTCCATTTACGCTACCTGTCCTCCCTTCCATCTGAACTTGGATTTGTTTATCCTCTAGTTGCCACCTGCTTGAAAAGAAATCTTTCATTTCTACATTCGTTTCTTCTATTTTTTTTGGAGGTTCTTTCATATTAATTTCAATTGGCTTTACTGTTTCGATTGCATCATTTTTACTACGTTCTTTTTCTTTCAACGTCACAACAACAGATTGAATATCTTTCGCTGACTTTACTTCTTCTGCATGTTCCACTGCGACTATTTGTATTTCAGAGACTGTCATACCATACTTTTTCTCAAACTCTTTTCCTACGTCTTTTTTCATTTTGGTAGCCATCTCTTCTAAACTATATGCACGTGTTAGAGCTTGTATTTCTTTTTTCTTCGAATCTATCGAATTTTTTACAGATCCATCTGCTACGTACTTTTCCTCATTGAAATTTGCGATAACTTCATTTACATCTGTTTGTAACAACTTAAATAGAGGCGTTAAAATTAATACGACTAACAATAGACTTACAACGAATTTAACGTACTTTTGCAAATTTGAATTTGGAAGAATAAGATGAAGCATTGTCGCTAAGAGTAAAAAAACGATAATATTTCTAATCCACTCTGTAACAAATTGCATACTCTTCACCTCCTACCGCATCATGAGAGTAATGTTCCCGGCAGCAATAATAATTGTGATACTTAAAAAGAACATAAATGATACGATAGCTAAGCAAGCAAATACGTAAATGATACTTCGTCCAATGATATCTAAACATTGAATAATTGCTCCTCCGCCTACTGGTTGCAATACTGCTGCTGCGAATTTATAAATAAACGCGATACAAAAAATTTGAATCGCTGGGAAAGCGACAATTAAGCATAAAATAACGAGCCCGATAATTCCGACTGTGTTTTTTAATAATCCAGATGCACTAATAACAGTATCCGCCGCCTCAGTAAACATCCTTCCTACTACAGGAATGAAGTTTCCTGTTACAAATTTGGCCGTTTTCACAGCTATACCATCAGCAACGGCTGACGCTGTTCCCTGTACAGATAATACGCCTAAAAAAACCGTCAAAAAGATACCAATAATCCCAACACTAACGTTTTGCAAAAGCTTGGACAATTTCGTAACTTTATATTGATCACTCATCGTGCTTACAATACTTAATATAGTTGCAAGTAATAAAAGTGGTAGAACGATATAGTTCATAAGAAGCCCACTCGTATTCATTAAGAAAATGATAATCGGATGAAAAAACGATACAGAAACAACACCGCCGCCTGTTGCTATGAGTGCGAGTAAAATTGGTAATAACGCTAGTATGAAATCTACCATTGTTTGTATCGTCTCTCTTGCATATGTCATGACGACATAAAAACTATTTAAAGCGAAAATAATAAGTACCATGTATACGACTGCATCAGCGATTTTACTCACGCTACTCTTTGAAAAAGCAGATTGCAACGATTGCAACAATGCACTGAAAATCGTGAGCATAATGAGCGTTCCAAGTAACTTTCCATTTGCAACAAGCTCATGAAATAAATATTTTAGTAGACCTATCATCCACTCTTTTATGGAGAACTCTTTTTCTCCCTTTACAAACTCCATAAAGCTTCCTTTTTGACTCTCTGGTAAATAGCCTCCATACTTTGTAACAAGCCCGTCCCAAAATTGCTTCACATCTTCAATTCCGAGCTTATCCAATTGTTGATCAACGACGTTTGTTTCTATAGGAGAAGCTTGTACAACAATCGGTAAAGAAAAGAAAAGGAAGCAAGCAAATAATAGCTTAGCTCCAAACTTCCTCAACATTCACTCCCCCTTATCCCGTAGGTAAAAAACCGAGAATTGTTTCAATTACAACCGTCAAAATAGGAATTGCCATGACGAGAATTAAGATTTTCCCAGCTAATTCAATTTTCGAAGCGATTGCACCTTGACCAGCATCCTTTGTAATTTGCGCACCAAACTCAGCGATATAAGCAATCCCTATAATTTTCAATAACGTTTCTACATATACGTTGCTAACCTTCGCTTCACTCGCCACTCTCTCAATCATTTGTAAAATAGAATGAATTTGATCGATTAAGAGAAGAAACATCATGCTACCAATGAACACAATAAATAACGATGTAATACTAGACTTATGCTGATTTAAAACAGCAGCTAAAAATGTAGCAACGAGGCCTAATCCGACAATTTGTATAATTTCGATTCGAACCGCCTCCTTTACTGGAAGAGAAAGACACTTTTAATCTTGTCGAATAGAGTATTAATTAAAAATGCAACATGAAACAAAATAACGACAAAACCGACAAGGATAACCCAATTTGCAATATCCTCTCGCTTTAATTCTTTTAGTACAGTATGAATGAAAGCTAAAACAATGCCGATTCCGGCGATTTGAAATATTAATCCAACATCAATGGACATCGCCTTTCTCCCCCCTATAGCAGTAAAATTACGATAAGTAGCCCTGCTAGTACCCCTAAACTCTTTATCATTTTTTCATATTGTAGTTGTAATGCTTTCGCTTCTCCTTCTTCTCTCTCCAAATGTGTAATACATAAGCGAATATGTTTTTGCTGTGATTCACGATCATGTTGTCCAAGTGTTTCACCAAATTGTTGTAAGATTTCATACTCGGTTTGTTTAAACGCCGTTAACGTCCAGTTCTCCTTCAAACTATCAATCCAAGCTTCTCTAACTGTTTGCTCCCCGTCCTCTAGCCGTTTCGAAAAGCTTTGAAATATCCAATTTAACGGCTTCGGCATTTGTTTGACTAAACGCTCTGCAGCCTCAGATAACGGCGTGTGTCCATACATAATTTCAGCTTCTAATGATTGCAATGCTGCCTTCAATAACCTAAGTTGCCGCGGTCTCTCACTGTACCTTTTAGCGTATGAAAATCCGAAAAAAGTGCTAACAGCAACTATTAATACCGCACCAAATATTTTCACCATACGCCTTGAACCTTTCTATGGGATAATACTGGTTTTCCATCTCTATCTTTCACTTGCATAACTGTTCCTGGCCCTCTCGCTTTTGATAATTCCACAAACCTATCAAATACACCAAGTTCCAGCACCGCCTGTAACGATGGACGTTTCACAACGTCATCATAAGAAAATCCATGTGCACTTATAAAAAGCTGAACACCTGCATGTACCGCCTCCATAATCGCTTCACTATCTTCTTTACGTCCAATTTCATCTACGATTAATATGTCTGGGCTCATAGAACGAATCATCATCATCATTCCTTCAGCTTTTGGACAAGCGTCTAATACATCTACTCGCACGCCAAAGTCATATTGCGGGATTCCTTTCACACAACCCGCAATTTCTGATCGTTCATCAACAATCCCCACTTTACATGAAGGAATTTTCGAAGCACTTACACCTTGACTCATACAGCGTGCTACATCTCTTAAAAGTGTTGTTTTCCCCGTTTGCGGTGGGCCAATTACCATCGTGTTTAACCATCGCGATTCATAAAGATATGGCAGAAGCGGCTCAGCAATCCCTATTTTTTGACGGGCAATACGAATATTAAAAGAAGAGACATCCCGAATCATTTTCACTGCACTTTTTTCTGTAATGACTTTTCCAGCTAGGCCAATTCTATGTCCTCCTCGTAGTGTCACATATCCACGTTTCAATTCCTCTTCCATCGTATAAATTGAGAATTGGCTTAATTTATTCAATAAATGGATCGCATCTTCCGCTGTAGCGATATAGTCATAGAAAAACACTTCTCCATGTGCGATACACTCTAGTGGCCTTCCAATTCGAACGCGAATTTCCTCTAGAGTATCGTATTGTTTACAGCCTTCAACTAACTGTTTCATCGTTTTCGGTAAAACTTCTAATACTTCTTTCATAAGCTTCTCCCCACTATACTCGACTTACTATTTCAACAACGCGATAAAAATGCAGCCAATTCCAAGTGCTAGAAAAAAGAGTTTCAAGAAAGAAATCTCACTTGCTACACTCGCTATGCCAATTGTCATTGTTAAAATTAATACGGTCGGTCCAACAAACGCCAACATACCATTTATAAATAATGCTTTCTTCGCATCATTCACGTAAAGCATAAGCAAAGCGGCGAATATTTCCGCGCTTCCTGAAAACAACCGAAGTAATCCCATAACAAGCACGGATGTTTCCATTGCCGCTAGCCACTGTTTCATTCTCCCACCTTCTCCCATAACAGTTACTACTTCCTTATTTTGAAAAAGAATATATTTGTACAACCATATGCAGAGGTTGTCTATTTCAGAAGTAAAAACATAATTTTTCTCTATCGACTTAATCTAAAACTGAATATTCTAATTAATTTATGGTATATTTAATAGAAAAGGAGCATAGATGATGAAGCAAGTTACTTTATTACCGCTCGATTTACGATATGCAAATGTGATTTTTGAGCTATCAAGCAATCCACATGTAAAAAATGCATTAGGGCTAAAAGTAGAATCAGTGGAAGATACAAAAACATTCATTCTTTTTGCAATTGAAGAGGAACGAAAAAAGCACTCCTTATCAAGAGTGATTGTAAATGAAGAAAATGAAATAATTGGCCTCACCACACTTAAACATATTAATTATGAGAAAAAGCAATCTCACATTGGCAGTTGGATCGGCTATCCATACTGGGGAAAAGGATATAACGAGGCCGCTAAAAAAGAAATCTTTAAAGTTGCTTTCTTAGACTTACAACTCACATACGTATTCGCTGGTGCCAAAACGACTAACATTCGCTCTTTAAAGGCGCAAGAGAAACTACCTTATATTTCATTGCATGTGGAAAACAAGTTTCCAGGCGAACATGCTGCACTTGAGAAAGAAGTAAAGTCACCTTGCTCACTACATGTCGTATCACGCAAGAATTTTTCAAATTGGCTGGACGTACAAAATGAGGGGGGAAAATATGAAAGCATTAAAAATTAGTTTAACAATTGTAGTAGAATTAGCTATTATTTATCTTTTTTCAAAAATGGTCGGCTGGTCATTTTTGGAGAGCTTTTTCCTTGGCAGTCTAGCAATATTTGCAATTACGTGGTTAATTATTATGAGTAACTTTAGAAATAACAATATGGATCATGTAACGAATAAAACTTTTACCGGTATTGAAACTGGTGAAATACGCCCGTTTCAAATTGTTTTGACTCCATATATTATGGGTACCCTTTCACTCGTCACAGTTAGTTTTGTTATAACTGCAATTTACTATCTTCCCTACTTCCTATAAAAAAAGCACTCGTGATAATCACGAGTGCTTTTCTACTATGCACGAGAAACGTATTTACCTTCACCAGTGTTGATGATAAGCATTTCGCCTTCGTTAATGAAGATTGGTACTTGTACAACAAGACCAGTTTCTAATTTAGCTGGTTTTGTTACGTTAGAAGCTGTGTCACCTTTAATACCAGGCTCTGTTTCTGACACTGTTAATTCAACTGTGTTCGGAAGTTCAACACCAAGTACTTCATCTTGGTATGTCATAATAGATACTCCCATGTTTTCTTTTAAGAATTTTAATTCGCGCTCGATTTGGTTTTCGCCAAGTTCGATTTGCTCATAAGTTTCGTTATCCATAAATACGTGAGACTCACCGCTCGCGTATAAGTATTGCATACGACGGTTTTCGATGTGTGCTTTTTCTACTTTTTCACCTGCACGGAATGTTTTCTCTTGAACAGATCCTGTGCGAAGGTTACGTAGTTTAGAGCGAACGAATGCAGCACCTTTACCTGGCTTTACGTGTTGGAAATCCATTACTTGCCAAAGGGCATTGTCCACTGAAATTGTTAAACCTGTACGAAAATCGTTTACTGAAATCATGTAAAAAAATCCTCCTGTGTATTACAAAATAATAAGTTCTTTTGGTGATTTCGTTATTACTTCATTGCCTTCACTTGTTACAATGATATCATCTTCAATACGTACCCCGCCAACACCTGGAATATAAATACCTGGTTCTACTGTTACAGCCATACCTGGTTCAAGTACTGTATCAGAACGGAACGCTAAACCTGGTGCTTCATGGATTTCAAGACCGATTCCATGACCAGTAGAGTGTCCGAAGTATTCACCATATCCTTTTTCCGTTATGTAATCACGCGTTAATGCATCAGCCTCACGACCCGTTAAACCAGCTTTAATACCGTTCACACCACGTAGTTGTGCTTCTAAAACGATATTATAAATTTCTTTTAATTTATCAGATGGTTCACCGACTGCAATCGTACGAGTAATATCAGAGCAATATCCTTTGTAATAAGCGCCGAAGTCTAATGTAACGAAATCTCCTTTTTCTATCACTTTTTCAGATGCCACGCCGTGCGGTAATGCCGAACGAAGACCTGAAGCAACGATAATATCAAACGAAGAAGATGTTGCTCCTTGTTTTCTCATGAAAAATTCAAGTTCATTTGACACTTCAATTTCAGATACTCCCGGGCGAATGAATGATAGAATATGCTCAAAGGCAGCATCTGCAATCTGTGCAGCTTCCTTTAATATCTTAATCTCTGAATCAGTCTTTATCAAGCGTAACTTTTCTACAAGCCCAGAAGTTGGGATGAATTCAGCTTCGATCGCTTCATTATGCGTTACGTAAGAGCTATATGTAAGAGTATCTTGCTCAAAGCCTAGCTTTTGAATTCCAAGTTCTTTAACTTGTTTCGCAACTTCATCAAGAATTAATCCTGGATGCTGCACTATTTCGTATCCAACCGCTTGCTTACTAGCTTGCTCTATATAACGGAAATCTGTAATAAATAGAGCACGCTCTTTTGAAATTAGTACAACACCAGCTGTTCCTGTGAAATTCGCCATATATCTACGGCTATGTTCATTCGTTAATACGATACCGTCAATACCAGCCTCATCAAACGCACTTCTTAATCTCCCGATTTTTTCCATTACTTTATGCCTCCCTCAATTTCTCCATTAATGCAAATAACGCTAACTTATAGCCATAAAAACCAAATCCAACAATTTGTCCCGCACAAACAGCCGCCGTCACAGATTCGTGACGGAACGATTCACGCTGGTGAATGTTAGAAATATGTACTTCAATAACAGGGATCGAAATGCTCGCAATTGCATCTCGAATCGCATAGCTATAATGCGTAAATGCTCCAGGATTTAAAATGATCCCTTCATATATATCTTCAGCCTCATGAAGACGATCGATAATAGCACCTTCATGATTCGATTGGAAACATTCTAACTCCACTCCCATTTTCTCTGCTTCGTGTTTCATATCTGTTTCAAGCGTCGCTAACGTTCCTTTTCCGTATACATTTACTTCCCTAACGCCAAGGCGATTTAGGTTAGGACCATTTACGAGGAGTAACTTTTTCATTTTCTTAAAACTCCTTAATATTAAAAAATGTCTATACGACATTTTAACATAGGAATCACTTATTTGAATAGTTTGTCTTCTCGACCCCTTCTCCTCTATTTGTATTATTCGATTCGAATGCTACAGAATACGAAATAAAAACACCATATAATATAAAGATACATATTGTCGTTACAATTGTTTCTTTCGGTAAATGGAGTGCACTTTTAATAACAGGTGCCATTAGCCCCATCCCCAAAAATAATAATGCCCACCAAAACAAACCGTATAGTACGCCAGGGAATACTCCTTCAAACTTTTTAAAAAGGGCTTTATAGAGAAATGCCACTAAAATTGAAAGAAGTCCCATACAAACGATACCTAGTACATTTCCCCAAACCCCTTCTTTCCAATCTCCAAATGCAAACGGTAAAAGTAAATAGTTAGGTCCAGCTTCTGTAAATGAGAATATATGAAGGAAATACCATATACCTCCCCAAAATAAGCCACCAAATAAACCAATTTGTACAAAGTTTCTTATTGTTGATTGTTCTTGATTCACATTGACACCTCCGCTCAATAGTATGCCCGAAACTATTTTGAGGCATGTTTAAATCCTGCAAAATTTGTCTATAAAAAGAATAAGAAATGTCCGACTCTCGTAACATTTTCCCTTGTCATCTGCCTGTATTTGTCGATAAAATAAAGGAAACTCGGTGATTGTCTTATTTCAAGATGACAAAACCAAGTATGACAATTGCCTCTTTTTCTACATAAGAGAGAAACAAATACAGGTTGGTGTTAACATGGCAGAAGAGTCAAAACAAATATATGGCGGGCAGGCAGTCATAGAAGGAGTTATGTTTGGCGGTAGAGAATATACTGTTACAGCGGTTCGTCGTAAAGATAAATCGATTGAATTTTATCGTTTACCACGCGTTCGTAATAAAGCATTATCTCTACTAAAGAAAATTCCATTTTTACGAGGTATTGCCGCTATTGTGGATGCAAGTGCGAATGGAGCGAAACATTTAAACTTTGCTTCAGAACGATTTGATGTCCACCCAGAAGAAGATGAACAACTTGCAAATAAAAAAGAAGAACAATCAAAATTAACGATGGTATTAGGAGTTGCAGCAGTTGGCGTTTTATCGTTCATATTCGGTAAAGTAATTTTCACAGCAGTTCCTGCACTTTTAGCTGAATTAACGAGACCGATTTTCCCATCTCATACAGGGCAAATCATTGTCGAAAGTGTCATTAAGCTCATGCTATTATTGAGCTATATATACTTCATTTCTTTAACCCCACTTATTAAGCGGGTATTTCAGTACCACGGTGCGGAACATAAAGTAATCAATGCTTATGAGAATAATCTTCCACTGACTGTAGAAAATGTTCAAAAGCAAACTCGCCTCCATTATCGCTGTGGCAGTAGCTTTATTATATTTACAGTCATTATTGGAATGTTTGTCTATTTCCTCGTCCCTACAGATCCGCTTTGGGCAAGGGTAGTAAACCGAATTTTATTAATTCCAGTTGTTCTCGGTATTTCTTTTGAAGTATTACAATTTACCAATCGATTACGAGATGTCCCTGTTTTACGAGTACTTGGATATCCAGGATTATGGCTGCAACTATTAACAACGAAAGAACCAACAGATGATCAAGCGGAAGTTGCAATCGCATCGTTTGAAGAATTATTACGTTTAGAAAACAAACAATAATTATTTAAAAATGGTGTTCAACTCCTTTCCTCATCGTTAATATACTAATTTTAATATATGTTTTTAGGAGGTGTCCCTTATGAACGGTCGTTCGTTTACATTCGCTATATTTGTGCTTATTATCGGATTGGCAATATTCGGCCTTGTTTCATCTGTTATTACAAATCCAATGGAAGTATTGAAAAACATTGGTATCATGTTAGCTGTCGTCGGTATCTTTTACTTACTCTACAAAATGTTTACAAACTCTAGTGGTTCTGCAAATTCGCAAAGCTCATATAAGCGTGCAGCGAAACAATCGAACCGCAAACACGGGAAACAAAATGTAGCACCCCTAAGCAATTCTTTCTTGAAACGAAATGCTTCTGATGACAAGGGGAAAAAGGGTAATTCTCCATCGTTGAAAAGAAAAAGAAAACAATCTCATTTAACTGTCATTGAAGGTAAAAAAAACAAAAAGAAAGACCGTGCTTCCTTTTAGGAAATACGGTCTTTTTTTATCCCGGTTGGTGCGGGGCTAATAATCAGTGGAAGATGCGAAAAACCCTACTGATTAAAGTTTCACTTTATATGTTGAAGCACTTCTTTCAAACTTTTCTCTTTCATACTTTCGATACGAAGGTGATGGTTTTCAAATTGCAAATTTCTTGTCACATCATTAGGTACGACGACACACTTTAATCCTGCTGCCACCGCTGCTTTCAATCCATTTAATGAATCTTCAAATACAACAGCTTCTGATGGTTCAATTCCTAATTCTTCTATCGTAACTTTATAAAGAGCTGGATCTGGTTTTACCTTCTCTACATCTTCTCGCGTTTTAATCACTTCAAAATAATCTCTAATTTGTAGCTCTTCTAAAAAACGAACGACCCACTTCCTAGATGAACTAGAGGCCAATGCGATTTTCAATCCAAGTTCTTTCGCTTCTTCTAAATATTCTTTTACCCCGTCACGCGCTTTTGGTATTTTCATTTTCTCTTTATGTAAAGTTGTTACTTTTCCCTTTAATGCATGCTCGTTAAAGTTTTCTTTTAATTGCTCTTTTAAATATGCATAAAGCACTTCATCTGTCGTTCCAATACATTTTGCAAATTCCTCTAAAGGTAACTCACCGCCGTATTCACGAACAGCATCTCTGAAAGAGTGAAACCATATTGTTTCTGTGTCCACAATTAATCCATCAAAATCAAAAATAATTGCTTTCATTATTCTCCCGTCCTTTTCGATTGAAATAAAAAAGGAAACGCCACACGTTCCCCTTAATTACTTTTCTCTTCATTTGCTTTTTGAACACCACGAAGTGTTTTTACTCGAACTTCATCTTGTTCAAAGTATTGTACTAAATCACCGATACGGTCAATTGATTCCCAACTTAAATGATGTTCAATTCCTTCTACATCATTATAAATTTTGCTTTCATCCACACCGATAATGCGCATAAACTGTTCTAACAATTCATGACGATATACGAGACGTTCTCCGATTTTTTTACCTTTTGATGTTAATACAAGCCCTCTATATTTTTCATAAATTAGATATTCGTCTTTGTCTAATTTTTGTACCATTTTTGTTACAGAGGATGGATGTACACTAAGCGCTTCAGCAATATCAGATACACGGGCATAACCCTTTTCATCAATCAACAAATAAATTTGTTCAATATAATCTTCCATACTAGGGGTAGGCATCGGTTTCCTCCATCCAATTTCATTTTGCTTATTCCGTACGAAGCAATCAATAAAATGATACACCAGAAAGAATAACGTGACAAGGTGGAAACGAGCCTAAATATATAAAACAAAAAAAGAATCCAGATTCCCCTTATGTAAAATATTGAATTTCTGCATCGGGAAAATACTCATATATATAACCTCGTATTGTTTCTTCTAATACTTCCACATCATCCTTTTGATATACATATTTCCCAATACCGTATCGTCCCCATTTATATTTCCGCTTCTCTTCATCCATTTCAAGTTTCGTATTCGGATAACGTTCTTGAATGACTTTTTTGGCTGGTTTCGTAAAACGATGTTGAATTAATTCGAACGTTAAATTTGGTATCGTCATGTCTTTTAACGCATTGTACAATCGTTCAAACAATTCACGGTACCCTTCTTCCCACCCTTCATGCATATAGATTGGCGCAACAATAAAGCCAAGAGGATAATTAGCCCCCGCTACTTTACGAGCAGCCTCAATTCGCTCTTCAAATGGCGATGTCCCTGGTTCAAAGTTTTTAATAACATAACGTGAATTAATACTAAATCGAAAACGCGTTTTCCCATTATGCTTTGCATCTAATAAATGATCAACATGCGAATATTTGGTAACGAAGCGTAAACGTCCATGTTCACTTTCTCCGATAAACTCTATCGCCCGCTTTAATGCATGTGTCAAATGATCAATTCCAACGATGTCTGATGTACACGCCGCTTCAAATCTTGTTATTTCAGGGGCCCTTTCATCCATATATTGCTTTGCCTTCTCAAAGATTTCATCTAGATTCACATACACCCTTACGTAAGGTTTACTCCCAAGTGTCGTTTGCAAATAGCAATAATGACAATGTCCCATACACCCTGTTGCAAGCGGAATTGCATATTCAGCTGAAGGTTTTGATGTATCGAACTTTAACGTCTTCCTCACCCCAACGACAAGTGTCGCTTTTGCATTACGATACTTTTGCAATTCATTTTCGCCTGGCAAATTTCTAATTTGATTGTGTGATGTCGTTTCACGAATTTCTAAGCCCATCTTCGTAAACTTCTCATAAAGCTCTTTTCCAAGCGGATATTCGAGTGCCCTCGGTTCAAAGTAAACGAGTTTTGGCATAAATGGTTTCATGTGCTTCCCTCCTCTCATTAGTATGGGAAGCACATGAAAATTAACACAGATTAAAGTTTTCCACTTCAGTAACTTGCGTTGCAAGTTACTGACTGTTATAATTTGGATAACAGCTACCTTGCAAGGCAAGTTACCTGGATAAAAGGTGGTGAAATCATGCACAGCCAAATGTTAAAAGGTGTACTAGAAGGTTGCATTCTATATATCATTTCACAAGAAGAAGTGTACGGATATGAACTAAGTACAAAATTAAATAAACACGGCTTTACATTCGTAAGTGAAGGAAGCATCTATCCTTTATTGTTACGCATGCAAAAAGAGAAACTTATTGAAGGTACATTAAAGGCTTCCTCTCTTGGACCGAAGCGAAAATATTATCACGTAACTGATAAGGGATTAGAACAACTTGAAGAATTTAAAAAAAGTTGGGGAATGGTTTCAACGACGGTAAACAACTTATTACAAGGGGAGCGATAGGGATGAAAGCGAAAGACATGGTTGAATTGAACAATAAAAAACGCGAACTTCTAACACCTGAAAACGAAGCTGCTTACGGTGATATGCTAGTATATCTCCGATTATCTAACGTACCCGAACAAAAATTAGAAGAACTTTTATTAGAAATATTAGATCATCTCATCGAAGCACAAGCAGAAAATAAAAATGCTTATGATATTTTCGGAAATGATTTACGATCTTACTGCGATGAACTTATATCAGCTTTACCAACCCAAACAAAGCTAGAACAAACTTCTTTAATCGGTTTTGTTATTAGCTTACTTCTTGCTATACAGTTTGGAATAGATGCACTTGTTTCGACTTTCATTTTGATCTTCGGGAAGAATATCTAACAATTAAGCCCAGCTTTTAGCATCCCTGGAACCACTTTGTTCGTTTCACTTATTATACTAGGTATACTTTTCATTTTATATTTATTAAAGCGCTATTCCTTTAATCAAAAGATGAATTGGAAAAGAAGGATTCTATTTGGATTTGCACTTGCTACTCCATTTTGTTCAGCTGTATTTTTAAATGTCTATTTTAAAAAACAACCTTATCTCATTTATCATCTAACCTTTTGGCAAAACGCCTTAATCGCTATCCTATTTTTTATTTTATATAAATTACTATACAAAAAACCAAATTTTTAACAGCCCTTCAAACGGCTGTTTTTCTTCTGTATAATTTTACAAATTGAAAAATTTCATAAAGAAAATAAGAAAAATGCAAAATAATTAAAGTTAATTGTTGACGTGATGCTTTTATTATCGGTATCATAAATCTTCGTGAGCAATTATTTTTCGTTATACGATTTTTTTATTATTACTGAATTTTTGAGAGGAGAAATTTGATGTCAGTTAAGAAGAAAACGCAAGTACGCACCGGCAAAATGGTACGTGAACTAATGTTAGCAGACGAAGATGTAAATGCTTCGCTAATTATGGTATATAGTGAAAACGGTGTAAACGCAGAAATTAAAATCGAGGGCTTAACGCCGAAATGTAACGAAGAATTATTTTTGAGCGGAAACGTGGATTGGAACAAGAGTGTTATTTATAAAATTGTTGATTTCACTGGGAACGCTGAGGTTGGTAAAGTTACATTAACAGCGATGAACAAAAACAATGTTTCTCTAGAAGTTGAACGCGTTATGTGGAGCAAAGAAAATAAAGAAGCTGCTGAGCAAGAAGAAACAGTTGTAGAAGCTCCAAAAGCAGTTACACCTGCTCCAAAGCCTATTACGCGAGTAGAAACACCTGCTGCACCTAAACCTACTCCGGTACCAACGCCGAAGTCAGTAAGTGTTGAAGCAGCTATAGAACTATCTACTCCAGCACCTGTGAAAAAAGCAGTACCTACTCCAGTTACAAAGCAAGAGACAGCACCGGTTACTCCTATAAAACCGAAGCAACCTGCTTTGACTGAAACAAATACAAAACTACAAGAAAATTATGTTAAACTTGTGAAAAAGACAATTGAAGTTTGTCAAGATTACGAGCTTGGCATCGACATAGATGATTCTATTGAAGGATTAAAAAAAGAACTACAAAGCCAAGGTATTAGCGTTACATTCGACAAAGAAATTATGGACGTTGTAAATCGCCTTCGTTCTTTACAAGATAAAGGAATCAAAGTAGAAAAAGTACTTAATTTACTATAAAAATAAGGAGATGGCGGTCGCCATCTCCTTATTTTTTATAATTCCATTCATTACTTTCATACTTCTCTTTTGCTAAAGTTTGAACTTCATGAAGCTGTTCTTCTGTTAGTTCATACGGCACAAGCTCTATATCTAAACCTTT
The DNA here is from genome assembly GCF_046534555.1 of Bacillus sp. SIMBA_074. Taxonomy (NCBI): domain Bacteria; kingdom Bacillati; phylum Bacillota; class Bacilli; order Caryophanales; family Bacillaceae; genus Bacillus; species Bacillus sp. SIMBA_074. The sequence continues at coordinate 175,516 of NZ_JAWRYM010000003.1, forward strand.
TTCAAATCCAGTTTCAAACGCTTTAATTAACTGTTCAATCGTAAATGTGCGGTCTGTTAATTCATTAATCGCTACCGCTTTAGAAGAAAACATGTTTTTCATACGCTCTTTTACTCGCTCATTTGGGAATAAAAATAGGTCGTATAACTCATCTAAATCTATTTCTAACGGAATAGAACCGTGTTGCAAGATAACACCTTTTTGACGTGTTTGGGCACTACCCGCGATTTTTCTTCCTTCAACTACAATCTCATACCAAGATGGTGCATCAAAACATACTCCTGAACGCGGATTTTTTAAATTCTCACGATCCGCTTCTGTTTTCGGAACTGCATAATACGCTTCTAATCCTAATGCCTTAAAACCGTCCAATAAGCCTTGCGAAATAATTCGGTATGCTTCTGTAACTGTTTTTGGCATATTCGGATGATCTTCAGACACAATAACACTGTACGTTAATTCTTTGTCATGTAGTACACCCCTGCCGCCTGTTTGACGACGAACGAATCCATATTTCTTTTCGTTAACTACATCCATATTTATATCTTTTTCAACACGCTGGAAATACCCGACTGTTAATGTTGGTACTTCCCATTCATAAAAACGAATTGTTGGTGACATTTTCTTTGCACTTTGCCAATTTAATAAACATTCATCTAACGCCATATTAAATGCTGGTGAACATTGACCAGAGTTAATATAACACCATTTTTCTTTTCCCATCCTGCACCTCATATAACCAATTATTTTTCACATTCTCTAGTCTACCAAATTCGACAAAATTTGTGAAAGAATACGAAATTTCTTCTTATATACAAATGAATCTGTTGCATAAATACATATGGGCATTATAATATTGAAAGTAGGATAAGAAAAAAGGGAGCGATAGAATCGTGTCAACAAACTTGATTATTATACTAGCCGCAATTGCAGCATTCATCGGCTACACTGTATGGATGTATTTCTATCAGAAAAAATTAATTAAAACACTTTCAGAAGATGAATTTCGCGCTGGCTACCGTAAAGCACAGCTTATCGATATTCGCGAAGCGGATGAATTTAACGCGGGACATATTTTAGGTGCGCGTAACATTCCATTATCACAAATTCGCCTTCGCCACAAAGAACTTCGCCAAGATCAACCGGTTTATTTATATTGCCAAAGCGGATTCCGTACAGGTCGTGCAGCTCAATACTTAAAAAAACAAGGCTACACAGATTTCTACCAATTAAAAGGTGGATTTAAATCTTGGTCAGGAAAAATTAAAAAGAAATAATATACAAAAAACTAGCTGCACGATACAGCTAGTTTTTTCATTCCATATTGTTCGCAATGTACAGCAGATTTTGTTTAATCACATCTTCAGCTTTCTCATCTACATTACGATATAATAGCTGATATTCAATCCCCTTCTCTTTCCATATAAGCGTAGCAAATTCGTCCCCTCTCTCGTAATCATCCTTATTTTTAAAATAAGCAGGTGCTCCATTATTCAATTTCATTTGTTCTTGAAATCGATTCTCTTCTACGAGGTATGGAAAACTGTAAGAAAAGTTGGCCACTGTTAATTCTATATAATCGTGCCTTCCTTTCTCTTGTTGCTTATATTTAATCGTTAAGACAGCATTCTTCTTTCCCATCGTTCTTACCTCCCCCTGCACATCACTCGTAATGTCATAAGGTAAAAACGTTGGAACTTTAAACTTTGCCGGAAAATATTTTGGAAGTTCCTTTAGCGGAATTGGATCAGTAACACGGTCCTTAGCCCCTCCTGTTGTTCCTACAAATGTTTTTTCTTCTTGCATCGTTTGCTGAAATGAACATGAGCTAAGTATTACACTAGAAAACACGAAACAAATGATTCCTTTTTTCAATTTGTTTCCGCCCTTTCATACCGCTCTCTTAACGAGTGAAGCGTTTATACTCTCTACTATTCGCTTCGTTATCAAACGCCTCCTCCGAAAACTTTCCACGTTATTCTCACACATTCTGACAAAAATTCTTTGCAGACATACAAAAAAGACCTCGCTATTCTTACGCCCAAATAAAAAGGTTACGCGAACAACAGAAGTCATGCTTATAACATAGATTGTGAAAAGCTTTTCAGGTCAAGATTTTTTTCATTCTTATTATTTTCCCCTTATAATTAAGTAAAGAGGTGATACATATGGCCAATATAAAACAAATTGCAAAAACTGCTGGTGTATCTATATCAACTGTTTCTCGTGTCCTTAATAATCATCCTTACGTAAAAGAGGAAAAACGTAAGCGTGTTTTAGATGCAGTTGAAGAATTGAACTATGCAAAAAATATAAATGCTATCCATTTAATAAAGGGTAAAACATATACAATTGGCGTTATGCTACCTTTTATTAATCTTCCGTACTTTAGCACGATCATTGAAGGAATCGGAAACGAAGCGTTAGCAGCTGGATATCATATTAATTTATGCCAAACGAATTACGATAGTATTGAAGAAATTCGCGTTCTTGAAATGATGAAAATGAAACAATTTGACGGGATGATTATTTGCTCTCGCACGAGTTCATGGGAACAAATTGAACCGTTCGCAAAATTTGCCCCTATTATTTCATGTGAAAAAATGAACCATCCCCTCATTTCATCTGTCTATGTAGATCATTACGAAGGGTTCCGCCTTGGTACTTCCTATTTACTCAGTAAAGGTCATGAAAAAATCGGCATTTGTTTAGCAAGAAAAACAAGTGTTAATTCAATCGAGCGTGAAAAAGCTTTCACCGATACTCTTCGTCACGAAGGAAAAACAGTATACCCTGATTGGATTTTCCATCAATGTTATACGATGCAGGACGGGGCAAAAATACTTCATCGTATTTTAAACATGAAAAATCGTCCAACCGCTATTTTCACAGCGAACGATCAAGTAGCTGCTGGTTTATTAACAGAGGCAAAAAAACATGGCATTCGCATACCTGAAGACCTCGCTATCCTGGGCTTTGATAACCATGAAATTTCAAAAGCATTAGAAATTACAACTATTGAGCATCCCGGGCTCACAATGGGATCACGTGCTTTTTCTTTATTTCATAAACAGATACAAAACGAACACATTATTGGAAACTCAGAAGAACTTTCATTCCATTTAATTGAGCGAAAAACAGTCTAGAAAAGAGTGCCCACCATAGCACTCTTTTTTCAGTTCTTCACCTATTGACTTTATATTTTTTATCTCATATAATGAACCTAACGAACGGTAGGTAGGGGATGAAAATGACAGCAAACCGCATTAAAGCTGTAGCACTTTCTCATTTCGCACGCTACGGCTACGAAGGAACTTCATTAGCAAATATTGCTCAAGAAGTTGGGATTAAAAAACCATCGATTTACGCACACTTTAAAGGAAAAGAAGAGCTATATTTTACATGCTTGGAATCCGCTCTTCAAAAAGATTTACAAAGCTTCACAGACGATATCGAAAATTTTTCAAAATCGTCTACTGAAGAATTGCTAATAAATCTGTTAAAAGGTTATGCAAAACGATTTGGTGAAAGTGAAGAATCAATGTTTTGGTTACGAACTTCTTATTTTCCGCCGGATGCATTTCGCGAACAAATTATTGATAAAGCGAATGTACACATTGAAAATGTCGGAAAACTTTTATTCCCTGTGTTTAAAAGAGCAAGCGAACAAGATGAACTGCATAACATTGAAGTAAAAGATGCTTTGGAGGCTTTTTTATGCTTACTTGACGGCCTTATGGTTGAACTACTATACGCAGGTTTAAATCGTTTTGAGACACGTTTAGAAGCTTCTTGGAAAGTATTTTGGCGCGGACTTTCAAACTGACGGATTGCTCCTTTGCAATGCGTCGTTTTTAAGCCCTTTACCTAACGACTGGTAGGAAGGAGAAATGACATATGGCATGGATTTATGTAATCATAGCTGGTATTATTGAAATCTTTTGGGTGATTGGACTAAAAAAAGCGGAGGCACCACTTGAGTGGGCTGGTGTTGCTCTATTAATTACAATTAGTTTCGTCTTATTATTTAGAGCTTATAAAGATTTACCTGTTGGTACTGTTTACGCAGTCTTCACTGGAATTGGAGCAGGTGGAATCGTTCTTACCGAGATTTTCATCTTCGGAGAACCTTTCTCTATCGTAAAAGTATTATTAATCGGTTTAATCTTCTTCGGAGTAATTGGTTTAAAACGAGTAACAGAAGAAAAAGAAGCGAAGGAGGCCGCATAAAATGGCTTGGGTATTTTTAATTCTAGCTGGTATTTGTGAAATTGTTGGTGTACTCTTTATGAAAGTAGCCACTGAAAAGAAAGGCTGGGCACCAAAAGTTATTTTAATCGCTAACTTCGGCGTAAGCTTCTTCTTCTTATCTCTTGCAATGAACACATTACCGATGGGAACTGCTTACGCAATTTGGACTGGAATCGGAACTGCCGGAAGTGCACTTCTCGGTATTCTTATTTTCCGCGAGTCAGCGGATTGGCGCCGTCTTGCCTTCTTAAGCTGCATTCTATGCGGTGCTGTTGGCTTAAAACTATTAGGCTAACGTGAGGTGAATGTCATGTGGAAAGAAAAAGGAAAACAAATCTTAACATGGATCACACTTGGGATTATCATTCTATTACAAATAAGTTTTCATATAATAGAATGGTTGTTTCATAAAGTAATATCCATTCTTACATTCCTTCCTAACATGGCACTTGAAATTGCATCTATGGTTTGGTCAATTATTGCCTCCATTACTATCGTAATTATATGGAGCATCGCCAAGCTTTGGAACAAGTTATTTAAAAAGGACAGTTCTTCTGAAAAGAAGTAACTGTCCTTTTTTATCCCGCATTAACGGGCAGTAAGACCCCCACCTCAAAATTCGGCGAATGCGAGGGAGTTAGGTGGGAGATCAACTGCCCGTAAACGCCCGATTGGTTCAACTAATAATCAGTGGGGATGGACAAAACCCCCACTGATTAAAGTTTCACTTTATATTCATTCAGATTTTCTATAGAAATTTGATGCGATAAGACAAAGAAGACCAGCTATGACAATACTTATACCAATCCCTTTATGCAAATTAGGAAATGGCGGTGGTATATCCGAGTAAAAATTTGCTAATATGAGACCGATTGAAAATAAAAGTACCCCAATTCTATATAACCACTTTCTTTTGTTCATCATTCTCCCTCCTAAAATTTTTCATATCCTTCTTTCTTTTGGACATACTACCTAAAAAAGGAGTGGGTTATATGCAAAATTCTATACATAAGCAGATCCTGTTTTTATTTTTCCTCTTTCTCATTCTCGTTATCGTTTTCAGCTTTATATTACATACTCCAAAAGATGTTGTACCAAACAGCCTCTCTGTTTATAAACTCTTACTTTCATATTGTCGTTATTGAATAAGGTGCCTTTTATGAGGCACCTTTTAAAATTCTCTTTTTTCATATACTTTTACTGAAACGAATGCAGATACTATGAACATGCAAATTGAACTAACGAATAACACGCTGTTGTATAGTTGAATTTGTTCCAGGTTGATTTCAAAGAACATAGTACCAATTGCTGTCGGTGCTATTAGTATGAAAAGCGTAATAAAAGAAGCTTTTTTATAGCCAAACCAAAACAATATCGGTAAAACAATGCTTAAATATATAAAAACAAAGCCAGAAATCGTAATTACTGTTGTCGTTATAAATTCAAAAGTTCCATCTTCAAATCGATTGATTACTACAGGACTAGACACTATCATACTTATAATAAAAATAATAAGTGCCATTATGTATTTAGCTAACACAATTTGCTTTCTCGCTAGCGGTAAACTACTTACTATTACTTCACTATTATATTTTTTATCGTCATTAAATGTTTTTAAAATTGCTATTACTGGAATTATAGCTGACATAATCATGTAAAAACTTTTAATATCTATTAATGTCATATACAAGAAAAGAGGATACATTAAGTGCCATATTAAATACTTCCACTGCATGATAAAGTCTTTTATTATAAGCTGCTTCACAATCGCTCCCTCCTTATAAATCACGCTCATTGTACAAATGCATTGAGAAAAACATAGACATAGCATATAAAAGAAGCAGCCCAGCTATAAAACAAACATTTACGACTAGACTCGTGCTCCAGGCATTCTCTATATCTAACCACACTTTACTTACAATCAGTCCACTTAAATACCCCAACGCAAGTCCGGCGAACGGAGCAATTTGTTTTGCACTGCTATATCCTACTGAGAATTCAATCGGAAGTACAATTATGCTACAAACAAGCCCACCTGTTATACCTCCGAGAATTTCTCCCCACAGCATAAATCCAGTTATATGTTCATTTTGTAACTGGATTAAACAAACTACAAGTGAGAAAATCCCACCTAAAGCAACTAAAATACTTACAAATATGTATTTGGCTATGACAATATCTTTACGCTCAAACGGTAAACTATTTACTATTATTTCACTTTTATTTTTTCCCTCATAACTCATTGACAGTACCATACCAAGAAAAGGTATAGATACACTAATCGTCATAAGGAAACTATCACTACGAAAATCAACAATAGCAAGGAAAAACAAACATATAAGATAAACAAACCCTAACTTTCTTTGCAACACTATATCTTTTAAGACTAATTGCTTGATCATGTTTTACCCTCCTAATATGAAAATGTCCCTTCTATAACTCTGCCTCCTGAAACATTTTCATTGAGAGAAACATTGATATGACTATACTTACTAACACTCCGATACCAAGAACACTCATTGCTAGTGTAGCCTCTTGAGAGTGGAGTACTTTTAACATAATTGTTTTATCACCAAAAATATTGCACATAAGACCAATCATACCCATTAAAGGAAATAGCATAATCACATTCAAGACAGTAATAGCTTTATATCCCCCAATGTAATTAGCAGGTATCGTTACTACACAATAAATTAAAGTTGCTACTATTGCTGAAAACACTGCATATCCAGGCATAACTATATCCCCGTCCAACAAAATATTTTTTAATATTACGACTATAAAAGTTGCACTCAAACCAACCATAATAAATACTGTGCTTGAAATATATTTAGCTATAACTATCTCTTGTCTTGTTATAGGCAAGCTCACTAATACTTTTTCTGCTTTACTTTTCTCGTCATAATAAAAAGAAATATATATAATCGTACTACATGTTATAAATAATCCTATTGCAATCCCCATCGGGTCGACGGAATTCTTAAAAACAGATAAAATGGGTATTAAAAAATAGAAAGGAAACATCTTCTTCTGTAAGAAAAACTCCTTCAAAATCAACTGTTGCATCTGAATTCTCCTCTCTATAAATCACGCGCTTCATAAATTTTGATCGTAAGAAACATAGAAGCTATATAAATACTAACTAATGTAATGAATCCAACTATAAATACACCAATATGCATAGGATTCATAATCCACTCAAGGAATGAAGGTGTTGTTTCATTCAGCCCATCACTGATAAATATCCAAAGTATACCCCCAACTATTATTGACGCTGCTGCTATTATACTTATTACCGCCTTCGATTTTGTAACATAATAAATAGGGAAAAAGGTGACCATCCAAAATACGGCGTAAACAATTCCATTTATTACTTCATACCATGAAATCTCAATATAAAGTTTAGGATAGTATGCACCGATATCACCAATAACAGCGATACCTCTTATAAGAAAAACAACTAGCATAGTGGAAACCATGCCCCCTACAATGAATATTGCACAGGAAATATATCTAGCAATTATGATATCCTTTCTGCTTAACGGTAAACTATTCATAATAATGTCACTTGTATTTCGTTCATCTATTACGACTAATATCATAACTGCGGAAAGAGTTATAAATAAACAACTCATAGGAAACAGCATTCCATCACCGGGTTCAAATAAAAAGAATATAAAGGGTATAGTAAGATACACTGGCCATATCCCCCGAAAAAAGAACAAATCTTTATAGATGAGCTGACGCATAGGCACCTCTCCCTTTCGCAGTGTAAACGATAATATCATCTAATGTAGGATTTTCTAATACAACCTCATTTCCAAACCAATCGATAATTGCTTGTTTATCCTCTGCTAAACCTTCGAAACCAAATTTATTTTTTCGTAATCCAACAAATAGTTCTTTTCCTTCTCGATCTAATAAGTCATTACTGCCCTTTACGATTACGTAGTTCTCCATTAATTCGTCTTTCTCACCAGTAAATATAATTTCTCCATCATTGATGAACGTAATATAATCTGCAATACGTTCTAAGTCTGTCGTAATGTGCGTTGAGAATAATACAGATACTTCATCTTCCATTACTATTTCTTGCAATATATCAAGCAATTCACTTCGAACAACTGGGTCCAATCCTGCTGTCGGTTCATCCATAATGATAAACTCCGCGTGATGTGAAAGTGCAATGGCAATCGCAAATTTCATTTTCATCCCTTTTGAGAGTTCTTTAATTTTTTTATACTTCGGAACTTGTAATCTGTGCATATACGATTTGTATTGCTCTTCGTCCCACTTTTTATATAATGGTGCAATAATACGCTTCATTTGTTCACACGTTAAATCTTCGTAATAATGATTTTCATCATATACAAAACCAATATTTTGTTTTATTTCCTTTTCGGCTTTCTTATTGTCCTTGCCAAAAACTTTTATATCGCCGCTATCTTTTCTAATTAAATTCATAATCATTTTGATTGTCGTACTTTTCCCGGCTCCATTTGGTCCAACAAATCCCATAATATATCCTCGTGGTAATGTAAAACTTACATTTTTCACTGCAAAATCTTGATAACTTTTACAAACGTTTTTTAGCTCTAACATCCCTTATTCCCCCTCATATAAACACGCAATCATCTGCTGTAAATCTTCAAGTGAAAGCTGCAACGCTTTACTTTCATTTACAACCTCTTCCACTTTACTTTCCAACAAACGAAGCCTTTGTTCTTTTAGTAGTTCATTATTTTTACGTGAAACATAAGTCCCTTTCCCAGCAACAGTTTCTATATATCCTTCTTTTTCAAGCTCCTCGTACGCACGCTTCGTTGTAATTACACTAATCTGTAATTCCTTCGCTAAGCTACGAATAGACGGTAATTGGTCTCCACCCTTTAAACCACCATTTAAAATAAGCTGGCTTAATTGTTTTCTTATTTGTACATAAATAGGGTCTTGGGAAGAATTCGAAATAATAATATTCATGTTTTCCTCCAGTGTGTATATACTGTACATACCTTATATACACAGTATATACACACCATCCTATTTTTGGCAAGAAAAAAAGACCAACATTTTCCTGTTGGTCTTTCGTATATGTATCACTTTTCAAAGCGATCTAACATTTCGTCTCTCATTCCGAAACTAACAACCGCAATTCCTACATACATAAAAAGAAGGAATGCTGGATGAACTGTATTGTACCAGCTGCTATCAACAATTAAATAAATCGTTAACGCCACAACAAGAACAAACGCTAAAATAAACATATAAAAGTGTCTTGTATTACCCATGATAAACTCCTCTCTTCTCTCTTCACCATTCAACAGTATATTGTATCGAATAATTCGATATGACTCAAGGTTAACTTTCTGTTATGTAATCAAGTTCTACCTTTACAATGTCCTCACACGCTATTGAAATGATTGTTCCTTGTTTATCAATCGCTGTCACTTCTCTATTATCCATTACACGGTGCGCTACTCTTTCTAACACTTTCCCTTGGTCTCGGTAACAAAATTCTTTTACATCTTTAATTGTTTCTCCATTTTCTAAATGGTATACCATTCTATAACATCGATATCCCACGCTTCCACCCCCGTCTTGCTCGTTTTTTCACATATACATAAAAATGAGTAATTTCTACCTCATCACATCTTCTTAATTTCAATAAAATTCTAACAAAAATAAATACTTTTATCAAACCGACTTTTTCAACAAAAACACCTATAAAACCGCATCTTTACAGCAATATAAAACAAAAAATATAAATTTTTAACATTTTTTTCATTCTATCCGCACCAATGTTGCAAAAAAAAAAGAACCCGCATGTAGCGAGTTCTTTTTTTTCCAATCACACTTGTACAGGTGCTAGCTTTTCATAACGTAAAACTGGTTTACGAGCAGCCAATGTTTCATCTAAACGTTTTATTACTGTTGTATGTGGTGCTTCTTGTACAACTTCTGGATTTTCTTCTACCTCTTTAGCAATTTGAATCATCTTATCAATGAAACCATCTAATGTTTCTTTTGATTCTGTTTCTGTTGGCTCAATCATAATACATTCTTCCACATTTAATGGGAAGTAAATTGTTGGTGGATGGTAACCGAAATCAAGCAGACGTTTTGCAATATCTAATGTACGTACACCAAGTTTCTTTTGACGACGACCTGATAATACAAATTCATGCTTGCAATGTCTATCGAACGGAAGATCATAGAATGGTGCTAATCTTCTCATCATATAGTTCGCATTTAATACAGCATACTCAGTTACTGCACGCAAGCCATCTGGGCCCATAGAACGAATATATGTGTATGCACGAACGTTAATTCCGAAGTTACCATAGAATGGTTTCACACGCCCAATTGCTTCTGGACGATCATAGTTAAAGTGATAGCCATTTTCCGTTTTCTCTAAAATCGGTTTTGGTAAGTACGGAATTAAATCAGCTTTCACACCTACTGGACCAGAACCTGGGCCACCGCCGCCATGCGGACCTGTAAATGTTTTATGAAGATTTAAATGCACAACGTCAAATCCCATATCTCCTGGGCGTGCTTGGTTTAATACCGCATTTAAGTTTGCACCATCATAGTATAATTTACCGCCTGCGTTATGGACGATTTCTGCCATTTCTAAAATATTTTCTTCGAATAGGCCTAATGTATTTGGATTTGTTAACATAAGTGCTGCTGTTTCTTCGTTTACAACACGTTTTAAATCATCTAAGTCAACAAGACCATGTTCATTTGATTTCACCGTAATTGTTTCAAAACCAGCTACTGTTGCAGACGCCGGGTTTGTTCCGTGAGCAGAGTCAGGAACAATTACTTTCGTACGGTTAAAGTCACCGTTCGCTTCATGATATGCACGAATCAACATTAATCCTGTCCATTCTCCGTGTGCACCAGCTGCTGGTTGTAACGTAACAGTATCCATACCTGTAATTTCAATTAAATGTTCTTGTAAGTCATACATTAATTCCATTGCACCTTGCACTGTTTTTTCATCTTGAAGTGGATGAATATTTGCAAAGCCTGCGAAACGAGCTACGTTTTCATTAATTTTCGGATTATATTTCATCGTACAAGACCCAAGTGGATAGAATCCAGAATCCACACCGTGGTTACGGTTTGAAAGCGCTGTGTAATGGCGCATAATATCAAGTTCAGATACTTCTGGAAGCTCTGCATCTTCTACTCGAATATAATCACTCTCAAACACATCTTCTAATTTTACTTCTTCTACATCTAATTTGGGTAAGCTATATCCTACGCGTCCTTCTTTAGTCACTTCAAAAATAAGTGCTTGGTCTTGGTTCTTCATTGGATAGCCCCCATTTCGTTTACAAGTGTGTCAATTTCCTCTTTTGTACGAAGCTCTGTTACCGCTACAAGCATATGGTCTTCATGCTCTTTATAATCACGGCCTAGGTCGTAACCACCGATAATATTCTTTTGTATTAATACATCATTTATTTCTTTAACTGGACGTTTACAATCTACAACAAATTCATTAAAGAATGGTCCAGCGAACGTTACTGTGAAACCTTTCGCTTCAAATTGGCGTTTTGCATATTGTGCTTTAGAAATGTTTTGACGTGCCATTTCTTTTACACCTTGTTTGCCAAGTGCCGTCATTGCAACAGAAGCTGCTAATGCATTTAACGCTTGGTTTGAACAAATGTTAGACGTCGCTTTATCACGACGAATATGCTGTTCACGTGCTTGTAACGTTAATACAAATCCACGTTTACCATCTGAATCTACAGTTTGTCCGACAAGACGTCCTGGAATTTTACGCATAAATGCTTTCGTTGTTGCAAAGTAACCACAGTGCGGTCCACCAAACTGCGTTGGGATACCGAATGGTTGTGCATCACCGATTACAACATCAGCACCGAATTTTCCTGGCGGTGTTAATGCGCCTAATGATAATGGATTTGAAGAAACGATAAATAATGATTTTTGTTGATGAACGATTTTTTCGATATCAGCTAACTTTTCCACTTGTCCGAAGAAGTTTGGATATTGAACGATTACACAAGCAACTGTATCATCTACTTCACTTTGTAATACTTCTAAATCTGTTACACCGTTTTTATGATCAATTTCAACAACTTCAAGATTTTGACCTTTTGCATATGTTTCAAGTACCGCTCTTGATTCTGGATGAACTGCCTTAGATACAAGAATTTTCTTTTTGCGAGTATGACCAGCTGCTAGCATTGCCGCTTCAGCTAAAGCTGTACCTCCGTCATACATAGAAGAGTTTGCTACATCCATTCCTGTTAATTCACAAATCATTGTTTGGAATTCAAAAATTGCTTGTAATTCCCCTTGTGAAATTTCTGGTTGGTATGGTGTGTATGCTGTATAAAACTCTGAACGAGAAATAACATGATCAACAATTACTGGAGCGTAATGATCGTATACACCTGCTCCTAAGAAAGAAGCATATTCTTTTAAGTTCGCATTTTTGCTAGCCATTTGAGATAGCTCTTTTAAAAGCTCTGGCTCTGATTTTGCTTCTTTAATTTTTAAATCCCCTTTAAAACGAACACTCTCTGGAATATCAGAGAATAACTCATCAATCGTTTGAACGCCGATTGTTTGTAACATTTCTTTTTTGTCTTCTTCTGTCATTGGAAGATAACGATGCAACATGAAATCTACCCCTCTCCCCGTTACTTTGAACGTTTATAAAATGGTGTTGGAACAACTACTGCTTTGACGCGTTTATTACGAATTTCAATTTCTACTTCTGTATCAACTGCTGCGTATTTTACATCAATTAGTGCTAAACCAATGCTTTTCTTTAACGTTGGAGATTGTGTACCACTCGTTACTTCCCCGATTTTTTCTTCTCCTATAAATACAGGGTAATGCGTACGAGGAATACCGCGTTCGATTACTTCGATGCCGACTAATTTACGAGATGCACCGTTTTCTTTTTGCTCTTTTAACGTTTCTTTTCCAAAGAAATCTGCTTCTTTATTTGGTTTTACCGCAAAGCCAATTCCCGCTTCAATCGGTGTAATATCTTTTGATAACTCTTGTCCGTATAACGGAAGTGTTGCTTCGAAGCGAAGTGTATCACGAGCACCTAAGCCACATGGTTTTAAGCCCTCTTCTGCTCCCACTTCAAGAAGTTTCTCCCAAAGTTTTGCTGCATCTTCACTCTTACAGTAAATTTCGAATCCATCTTCACCTGTGTAACCTGTACGAGATACAAGTGCAGGAATTCCATCTACAAGAATATTATTTTTAAATTTAAAGAACTTAATTTCTTTTAAATCTTCTGACACAACTTTTTGTAAAATGCCTTCTGCTTTTGGTCCTTGAATTGCAAGCTGCGCAACTTCACTAGAAACATTGACTACTTTCGCATCGCCAATTACATGGCTAGCTAACCATTCGTAATCTTTCTCGATATTTGATGCATTGATTACTAATAAATAGTCTTCTTCACCACGTTTGTAGATTAATAAGTCATCTACTGTGCCACCATTTTCATAGCACATAGCTGTATATTGTGCGCCCCCTACCTTTAAGGTAGATACGTCATTTGTAACAACACGTTGTAAAAATGCTAAACTATCTACACCTTTTACCTCTACTTCTCCCATATGAGATACATCGAACAAACCTGCTCCTGTACGTACAGCTTCATGTTCCTCTTTAATGCTTGAAAATTGAACTGGTAATTCCCAACCACCGAAGTCGACTGTTTTCCCACCATACTTCGCGTATACATCAAATAACGGTGTACGTTGTAATGTAATCATGCTCTTTCCCCCTTATGCTCTGACAAATCAATAAAAGTTGCTTCCCATATCTAAACATTTTCATTCTGAAAAGATAAGGTTATACGGAATCTCAGTATATTTTTTTATGAAAGCGTAAATAAAAAGTTACTTTCTTGGATAAAATACGAAAGATTCCACACATTTCACACCATTATCCTAACATTATTCGCTATATTTCATCAATATTCTAGCATAAAAAATAATTTAGAATTTTTCATTCTTAATCTTATTAAATACAAATTTTGAAATTTAGCCCTTTATCATTGCCTATTCTTTAACTTTTAGTAATTGTGATAGCGCCTTATTACGAGGCTTATAATAAAGATTTTTTAAATAATCACTTTAGTTTATAAAAGGTGGGAGAGTCTTAATGAATGTCGATATTTCCGTAGATCGAACGTGGCAAAACAATTTTTTAAAAAGAATTGATGAAGATGGTCCTTGGACAAATTGGGATTTATATCATTTAGCTTATAAAACAGAGAAATCGTTACTCGTCCCTACTTTTGATGGATTGCAAGCACCGAAACATTTATCACATTTCACGCCGCTTCCACATCAATTAGAGGTCGCTCAAAATGTCATTGAACAAATGAATGGTAAAGCGATTCTAGCAGATGAAGTTGGACTTGGAAAAACGATTGAAGCTGGACTTATTTTGAAAGAATATATGGTTCGAGGACTTGTAAAAAAGGTACTCATTCTCGTTCCAGCTTCTCTCGTATCTCAGTGGGCGTATGAACTAAACACAAAATTTTTTATTCCTGCGGTCGCTCAAAAGAAAAGTTATTCTTGGGAACAAGCTGATGTCATCGTTTCATCAATCGATACTGCGAAACGTTCACCGCATCGCGATATCGTTTTAAACCTAGAGTATGACCTTATTATTATCGATGAAGCACATAAACTAAAAAATAATAAAACAAAAAACTATGAATTTGCACAGCGATTAAAAAAGAAGTTTTGTTTATTACTAACTGCAACTCCTGTTCAAAATAAAATCGATGAAATCTTCAACCTCGTTTCTTTATTAAAACCAGGTCATTTAGGCAATCAATCTAATTTTGAAGAATATTACGCTTCCAAAAATCGTTCCACTGAATCCGATGAAGATTTAAAAGCTCTTATCAATAAAGTAATGGTTCGAAATAGACGCAATAACACTGGCATTGATTGGCCGAAGAGGCATGTACGAACAATCTTCGTTGAATTCAATGAAGAAGAACAAGCTTTGTATAATGAAATTGAAAATTGGCGTGGACAAGATGCCGTCACATCTGCTTTCTCATCCTTAACTTTAAAACGGGAAGCATGTAGTAGTCGTGAAGCTGTTTACTATTCATTAAAAAAACATGTAGAAAAAAGACAGAAAGAAAATGAGCACTACATAAAGGACCCACATATTGATGTGCTGATGGACAAAATTAATCATATTCCGTTCAACTCCAAAGCAAATAAAGCACTAGAGCTTATAAAAGAAGTTGACGATAAAGTCATTATCTTCACTGAATATAGAGCTTCACAAATGTATTTACAATGGTTCTTACAACAACATGGCATTTCCTCTGTTCCATTTCGCGGTGGATTTAAGCGCGGGAAGAAAGATTGGATGAAGGAGCTTTTCCAAAATCATGCCCAAGTATTAATTGCGACCGAAGCTGGTGGTGAAGGAATTAACTTACAATTTTGTAGCCATATGATTAATTACGACTTACCGTGGAATCCAATGCGACTCGAGCAAAGGATTGGACGTATTCACCGTCTTGGACAAAAAAATGATGTTCATATTTATAACTTAGCAACAAAGCACACTGTTGAAGAGCACATTTTAAAACTACTATATGAAAAAATTAATTTATTTGAACGTGTAATCGGTGAACTCGATGAAATTTTAACGAGAATCAACATGAAAAATATTGATGCGCATATTCAAGAAATTTTCGCGCAGTCAAAAAGCGAAGGTGAAATTCGAATCAAGATGGAAAATTTAACATCTATTATCGATTTTGCGAAGCGCAATGAAGCAGAGGTGCAGGACTATGCAGCAAAATGAAATTCATAATTACTTATATAACTTTTTTGAGGCGAATAACTGCGAAATTTTAGAACGTTCCCCTCACCTATTAGACGTGCAGTTAACAATTGAAATGGATAAATTATTAATGAACCGCCCTTTCTATTGGCACTATCTTGAAAAAACAGGAGGCGTTCCGAACCCGATGCGCCTTACTCTTATTACAAATCCAGAAAACGAAGAAAACGACGGTGAACTTATTCATTACGGTTCACCCCGTTTGCATCAAATATTTGAAACAACAAAAGAACTAGGTTCATACATACGTTTATATGAGGAAGTGAAACATAGCGGGGCAACTCATACCCCCCTTCATCCTTGGCTTGGTGTAAATATAAAAGTATCTTATCAATGCGACCGAAAAAAAGACATACTTCATTCCATCGGTATTCATCTTATTTCCGGGACAATGATTGCAAACTTTCACGACACTTTAGCAGAGATCAAACTCACACCGAAAATACCTGACTTTTGTTTTACCCTCTCACCTATCATTAAGCCACAAAGTGGCTTACAACGTATAGAGGATGCTTTAAAAAGTATAATCGCTGAAGATGACCACACGTGGGCAAAAGAAGCGAGAGTGCGTTGGAATCACGATTTAGACCTTTTAAATCGATTTTACGAAGATAGCGATGAACTTCCAGAAAGCTATGAAATTGAAAAGCAAGCATTACAAGAACAATACGAACCACGCATTACAATACAAATTATAAACGGTGGTCTCTTTTATGTTACCGCAAATCATTTTCTATCTTAAAGAAAGCTCCTTCAGATTGAAGGAGCTTCTTTTAAGATATGTTCCCAGCCTATTCTCTATCTTCATTACGCTCTTGCTGTTTTTTCTCTGTCATACGTTTCTGATATGCACGATCCTTTGCACTTACATGGTTTGCATCAGTTGGAAGATTCTCTTTTGAACGACCAATTCCATTACTCATCTTTTTCGCCTCCTTTTTGCATGTTTCAAAATGCATCTTTATTTTCAGCTAGAGGCACAATCCTTATACAAAAAAAGTAAGAGCAGCCAGTAGCTGCTCTTACTCATTCACGTATTTTTGAAACATATCATGGATGCCTTGATTTACGAGGTTCGAGATCTGTTCGTCAGATTTATTCGGATAACGATCACGTAATCTGATAGATGCCTTCACCATTAAATTTTCTAATACAGAACGGCCACCTTCTCCATAAATAATTTCAGCATACTTAACCAGTCTTCCATCCTCTAATGTTGCTGGATTATGATTGAAGAAAAATTTACTCATTGTCTCCACCTCTCTTTTGATAACGTTTACATTTATATAGATTATTTATGTTATTTATTTCACAATATTGTATGCATGTATATTTAATTAGTTTCATTATAAAGTAACATATCAATAGTAAATATGTGATTTTCCATCCATTTTGTGAACAAATCAAAAAATGAAAGCGTTTCCTTTATTATATACTAAAAAAACTTACTACGCTAGGGACAATTTTTTTAATCTACTAATCATCTACTTTTCTTTTTTTTATTAAACCTTATACAATTTTCAGAAATTATATTATAAAATATATGTATGACTTAAGGAGGATTTGTATGAATCAAAATAAAAAAGCTATATTAGATCTTGTCTTTTATCTCGTATTCCCATTCCTCATTTGGAAATTTGCAAAACCTTATATCGATCCTTATTACGCAATGTTAATTTCCTCTGTTCCGGGGATTATTTATACACTGTATACCTTTAAAAAAGAAAAACAGTTTAACGTTACAGGGTTCTTTATTTTAATTACACTCATTTCTAATACAACGGTAGACTTAATATCTGGATCAGCGGAACGAATGCTATGGAATGATGCATATTATCATATCGTACTTGGCTGCATCGTTATATGTACAATCTTTATAAAAAAACCACTTATGTTATATTTCGCAGCGGATATTTCAGCACTGCAAGGTCATGATCGTGATAAAAGTCGTGAGCTTTATCGTGATAGTCGTATATATCCAGCACTGCAATATTTAACACTATTTTTCGGCCTTCAATTTATATTAAAAAGCTTCTTGAAAATCTATTTCATCTCTGTTTTCGGTGTAGATGGATATGGTGAAATGAGAGCTATTATGACCGCTGTTGGCTGGGGTATTTCTATTTGCATCGGAATAGGGTTTGTATGGGTAAATAATAAGATACATGCGGTTACTGAAGAAAAAGAATCTGTGCAACAATAAATAAAGATCCCCTAGCAGCTTATTGCACTAAGGGATCTTTATTTTGCCAGACATATTACGAAAAAGTTAGCTTGATTTTTTTCTTTTATTTTTTACATTTCGATAAAACAAAGCAGCGCTCAGTGGCATAACACCAAACCATTTATTTAAGAATGGCTCTTTCTCCGCACGACGTTGTTGTTTCTGTTGTTTTCGATCCTCTTTTGGAGCATCCATATATGACACAAATTGCTGTGTCACAAAGCGTACATAATCATTAGTAGACATATTATCATCACCTCTACTTGATTAGTATGTCCACTTTTTTATTCATTAATCTTTTGCTTTAATTCATTCATAATTTGCTTTACCGACTTATTTGTCGTATCGATATGAATATCAGCCTCTTCATAATAAGCTCGGCGCGATTCAAATTTCGTTATAAATGCATCTATATCTTTCTTCTGAAATAGTGGACGTGTCGTATCTTCACGAAGCCTTTCTGCAATTACATGTGGATCGCAATATAAATACACAACAGTTCCATTTTCCTTCATCCACTTTCGATTTTCCGCTCGTTCAATAATCCCTCCACCCGTTGTAATAATTACATTCTGAACCGGTAGTGAACGTAACATTTCACTTTCATATTCCCGAAAAGCCATTTCGCCTTCTTCGGCAAAAATATCACGAATTGCCTTCTCTTGCTTCTCTTCAATTTTTTGGTCTGTATCTACAACATCCATATGAAGTTCTTTACTTAACACTTTTCCAATTGTTGTTTTCCCGGCTCCCATATAGCCAGTTATGTATATAGATTTCATTTTTGTTCCTCTCAATCATCCGTTATTATTTGTTATTATAACGAAAGATGTTACTTTATTTAATAAAAAAACGTTTTGTTCTTCTTATGCTATGAAGAACAAAACGTAACATACTCACTATTTTCTCGTAATCAAACAAGCTGGCTCACTTTTACTTATAAGTACCTCTTCTCACCCACTGCGTTGCAATCCATTTCTCGCCCTTCGTAACAGGTGCCCCTCCATGTAACGTAAGCTCATTTAGTGATTGATCTTGATAAAAGTACTCAAAGTATACTGCCATTCCCTTTCTAGGGTGTACAGAAAGATTTAATTTCGGAAAGAATGTTTCTCCGCCTTCTTCTACATCATTTAAGTACATCACAAGAGTACTTATACGATTATTAGCAGCTGATCTACTATGTTCCGCAAAATAATCATAGTGCGCTTTATATTCTTGATCTACTTCATAATTTAAAATGTGCAATCCTTCTCCATGCGCTACAGGAACATTCGTGATAGATGAAATTCGTTTTTCAATCTTCGAAGTTAGTTCATTCTCTTCCAAAAATGCACCACTACTCGTTCGAATATCATTTACATCACGTGATGAACCAACTTTAGAACGTTCCATCTTACTTTTAGACAATTCAATTAATTCATCGCACTCTTCATCACTTAATACATTTGCTAATACGACAATAAGAGGTTCTTCGAATTTTGAAATAATTTGTATTTCTCTATCCTCTGTCATAATCGTATTTCCTTTATGATCAAAAATAGTTTGTTCCTTATTTTCACCTATTTGATTGTTATTTGTCATTTCCTTATCTCCCTAGAAAAAAATGATTGGATAGCATGAATATATCATATTCTTTCTACCTTTCTCTTTTTTGAGAAAATTTAAACTTTTGACCATTATTCTTATCCCTTTCCTCAAAGAAATTGACTCCCTCCACAATAGAAACTCATGGTTCTTCTCCATATATTTTACATATTATCCTTCTACCCAATCAAATATTTTATTATCCTTTTCCCTATACCGAAAGCTTACTGTATAGAAAACTCTCTGTTTTGTAACACATTGCAACGAAATGATAATAACATCATTTTCAAAGACGTACTTTCCACTCACTTCTCCTCTTTCATACTGAAATAAAAAAACATCCTCTTTTTCTTTTTGCTGTAACTCTCTTTTTATATCTGAAATAGCGCGATCAACAAGTTCCTCCATGAAAAAACTTTGTTCTATTTCAGAATAAAATTTTTTATCCGAAAGTAACATATCCGTTTCGTACATCAAAAAAGAAATGAATAAAATAAGAAAAATAATTGTTCCTGGCATTGCAAATCCATCTTGTTTTCTCATGTTTCTATCTCAATTTCACTATAGCGCACAGCCACGCCTTCATATATTTCACCACTTATATCTTTCACATATATATATAACAAATGAGGTGTTAATTTATACGAAATCGCTTCAATCCTTTGTAATATAAATTCCCTTCCGCGCATATTTACTTTTCTTATTAAATTACTATTCAACTTTTCATACGTCACCTGATCACCATTACGAAGTTGGAGGCGTAAAATACTCCCACCGTTTTCTAGCTCTATCTTCCTCCCACTTGATACTTCACGAAACTCTAATTGCATTTGTCCTAAAAATACATCCCACTCCCAGTCATTTAATCCTTTTGAATGTGTATTTTCTATCCCCATAATATGAAGACGCGGTAAAAGTAAAAAGAACATTGATAAAATCAACAAACATGCAATCATTTCTATTAATGTAAATCCCGCTTCTTTTTTATTTTTCCTTTGCATAAAGGCATTGCTCCATCGCTTTTCCTCTCCTATCTTTCCACATCGTACAAACTTCATCTCCTCTCCAATATGTGTAATATACAATTCCTTTTACGACTTGCTCTTTTACTCGCTTTTCCTCATTCTCATACTTAAATAAGGCCGCTTCTTTTTTTAATAATATTAATGCTTTATAGCTCATTTTTATATTTTTTCTTTCTTGCATAATTAATAATGTTTGCGGGAGCAATAACGATGCCGCCATCATTATTAAACTTAACGCTACAACCATTTCAACCATTACTGATCCTTTTTGACACTTCACGATACGTAAATCTCCCTCTTCCAAGCTGAAATACAATCTCATATTTATACCCTCGATAGGAAAGTAAAATCGTACCACCCCTATTAATATTCCCGCTCGGATTATATGTCATTGGATTTGGAAAGGTATGCAAATCCATTTGGACATCTTTATCATATTCTCTCTTAACAATTAAAAGGTCTGTCTCCGATTCCGAAATATAATACATCTGTTTCCCTTTAAACCAGCGTAACGTATAATGTTGTTGACGCTTAATCGCCAACTGCTGCATATACAAAATATCATTTGAAAACTGTTTCAAAAACTGCTCAACTTTTTGTTTTTCATGTAATGAAGTAACGTTAAAATGCGTAACAACACTCAGTACAGAAATAGCAAATAAGACAAGTAACATTTCTAAAAGAGTAAAACCTTTTTGCTTCACGATTTCCCAGCTGATACCGTACCATCATCGGAAATATGGATTGGTTCACCTTTCGGGCAAGTTTTTGAAGTAATATACTTTCCTGTTTCAAGTTCCTCTATTGATGGAATCTTATTATGTTGCAAGTGATATGCTTGTATTTGTGCTTCTATAGATTTCACATAGGCTGCACATCCTTTTCCTTGGACGGATGAGCGCTGTGTAACTACATTTGGAATAATTAATAGTAATAATACAGTTATGACAACCATAACTAATAACATTTCTAAAAGAGTAAAGCCCTCCTCATTCTGCATGTAAATGCCCCCTATATAGAATTCATCATTTGAAACATCGGCATAATCATCGCTAAGTACATCACAATGACTATAACCCCAAGACATGTAAATAAAATGGGTTGAATCACAAATAACATACGTTTAATTTTTTGTTCTACCTTTTCAATAATGAGCTCACTGTAATCACCAAGCTCATTTGCTAAATTACCGTTTGCTTGTCCATGCGTAATGATATAAGAAAGTTCTTTCTCGTAATAACCGCTTTTATCAATAATAGATTGTAACGGTTCTCCTGCAATTAATTGCCGCTCAATTCGGTCTGCTTCATACTGAAAGAACGGATGATACTTTTGCTTCATCATTATTGTTAATGCTTCGTGTACCGACAATCCACCGTGTAATAAACCACTTAATTGAGTGGAAAAATAATGCGAATGATTTAAAATAAGAAATGTTTTCATAAGGGGAATACGGATCATAATCTTTACCTTTTGAGTAGGCGGAAGTTTTCGGAAATAAAATATATATAAACTAAATCCCATTATAACGATAAGAACAATCATATAAATGAAGTAGGGTAATAATTTAATTGCAACTAAAATTTGCTCCGTAAGTGGTGGTGCTGTAGAACGTAAAGAACTATACATCATTTCAAACTGAGGCAATAAAATGAGGTTAAAAACAGAAAGCATAATCATTAAAAAAAATGATAAAAACATAGGATATCGCATTACTTTCATCATATCTTTCCTATATTTATCTTTCTTGTAAAGAAGTACGCTCCCTTGTTGCAAAGCAAAAGAAATGTCACCATGTCGCTCTGCATAAAACAAATAACTTAACATCTCAGAGTGAAACATTAATTGGTGAAAAGAAGCGTGCAAACTTTGTCCATTTTTCAATCCCTCGATCATACGCTGTAACTGTAATTTCTTTCCTAATGGTAGTTGCAACTGCAAAAATTCTAACGCCTGCAAAAGTGAGTAACCTTTCTCTAATAAATCACTTAATCTTTTACATAATAATGCTTGATCACTTAAACTCCATTTTCTCTTAAACATATACATCTTCTTCTAAAAAGCCTAAAGCATACCCTTTTCTAACCGACGATTCCAACGTTTTATAGTGATACGTAACATGTTCTCCACTTGCTTCTTTAATCGCTTGTTTTAATTCATATCCATATAACAGTTCATAAATGCTTGCCTGTCTCACTTTCCTCATTGATTTACATAAAGTTGCACACTTCCCTCTGCAAAATGGACATTTTAATTCGACGAGCCGCTGAGCAGCTACTGCTAATAATGATTGTTCAATTTCTTGCCTTGTAATACCATAATCCATAAATCGTAGTATCGCTCCTTTCGCATCATTTGTATGCAAGGTTGTCATTACTAAATGTCCCGTCAAACTGGCCCTTACAGCTACTTTTGCTGTTTCTTCATCACGAATTTCGCCAACTAAAATAATATCTGGATCATGACGCAAAATAGCCTTTAATCCCGTTTTATATGTGATACCAGCTTTTTCATTTATTTGAATTTGTAATAAACCGTCTTTTCTTTGCTCAACTGGATCTTCCAGTGTAATGATGCGACGTGTTTGCCATTTTCTAGCTACTTCTAATAACGCATACATTGTTGTTGTTTTTCCAGAACCAGTTGGCCCAGTAAATACGAGTAACCCATGAGAATGCTTTAAAAAAGAGAGTAATTTTTCCGCTGAACTTGGAAATAACGAAAGATGAGACAGTGGCTGTACAGATGCTTGTAAATGGAGGCGAATAACGAGACTTTCTTGATATACTGTTGGAAGTGTTGAAAGGCGTAAATACACTTCTTTTCCATCAATTTGTAAGTACAACGAACCATTTTGAGGTTTTCTCCTCTCTCCTATATCCATTGATGCTAAAAATTTAAAGTGTGAAACAAGCTTTTCTCCAAATTCTTTCTCAATACACCGTTTCGTAATTAAATCTTTTCCAATACGTAATTGAATCGCCACATCCTTCTGCCTGGGCACAATATGTAAGTCCGATGCTTGCACCCTACAAGCTTCTTTCATAATCATATTTGCAAAAAGCTCGACACTATTCATCAAGTTTCCCTCCTCACTATGTATATATCATAAAAAAATGCACAAGAAAAATTAGAGATTTTGTATTTTCACTAAGAGAAAAAGGAAAAATATGTTTGTGAAATTATGAACAATTTCCGAATTATTGTCTGAAATTACCTATATAGAAGTTTATCTGTATTATAATGTTAATATCTTGGATAAAGTGATAAAGGTGGAGATCCTCATGGAACAAGCTTTAAAAATTACAGGTGTATTATCTGACCCTACTCGTTATTATATTTATAAATATATTTCGCAAAAACATAATTACGTAACTGTACAAGAAATTGCAGATGAGTTTAATATTCATCCAAACGTAGCGCGTTTACATTTATCTAAATTAGAAGATGTTAATATGCTCAAATCAGAAACAAAAAAAACTGGGAAAGGCGGCAGACCAAGCAGACTATACGTCTTGTCTCAAGATGTCATCCAGTTACAATTCCCATTTCGCGATTATCAATTATTAGCGCAGATAGCATTTAATTCACTGCTAAGCTTAGGTAGTGCTGGTGAAAAAGCGCTATATGAAACAGGGAAACAATTCGGCAAAGAATTAATGCAACAACATATGCATCGCTTAAATGTCAGTGCAGAAGCATTGACGATAGAACAAAAAATGCTAATCGCAAAAGAAGCATTCTCAACAGCTGGCTTATCCCCTGCTTTTGAATTAAGTACAGATGGCACAAAAATTTTCTATGATGTACACAATTGCCCATTTAAAGAAGTTGCTGCGCATCATCCGACTGAAATTTGTAATATGCACGGAGATATGATGAAGGGGATTTTTGAAATCCTATTCCCGAACGTGGAATTAACACGAAACGATAGTCTACTAGATGGCTGCAAATCTTGTAACTATAAAGTGAAACTTTAATCAGTGGGGGGGTTCTTCCCCCACTGATTATTAGCTTTCACCAATCGGGCTTTTACGGGAAGTTATCTCCCACCTAACTTCCTCGCATTTGCCGAATTTTGAGGTGGGAGTTTTACTGCCCCGCAAATAGCGGGATAAAGTTCAAATTTAGTTTTTCAACTAAGAAGAAGTCAATATTATAATTGGCTTCTTTTTTATATGAATGAATATTTACAATAGTTAGAAAAATAAACTATAATGAAAAGAGGTTTTACTTTTTTTAGAAAAGGAGGGAGATGGCATGGAGCGCATGTTTCGCGTTCTCGGCTTTTGGACTGGAATTTTCTCGGTTATGTTTTACGTAGGGGATATGCATTCGACCGCACTACTATTTTTAGGACAAACAGGATTCTTCGTACTTTTAAGTTATTTAAAATTAACAGAGCGTATGTATATATACGTATTCGGGGCATATTTAACCGTTTTCTTCATCGGATTTACATGGTACACAACATTTTTACTTGTCCCTGGAGCTGGGCATTAAGAGATGGCAAATTGCCATCTTTTTTTTAATTCCGCAATTCCCTAGTTGACTTATAGGTTTTATTACCTTATATTCTATATAACACATTGGAATTAGGGGGAATTAACATGAATACACTGCTTGTCGGGATTAACATCACAGTCATGCTCATTTTAGTTGGCGTATTGTATTATATGCAACGTAAGCATGTATCTTTTAATAAACGTGTATTTACTGCTTTAGGAGTCGGAATTATCTTTGGTCTTATATTACAATTTATTTATGAACCTACTTCTAAAGTAATTATCGAATCAAATACCTGGTTTAGTTTAATTGGTAACGGTTATGTGAAATTACTTCAAATGATCGTTATGCCACTTATTTTAGTATCTATTATTTCAGCATTTACAAAATTACAATTAACGAAAAACCTTGGTAAAATCAGTGGTCTTATTATCGGAATTTTAATTCTTACTACAGGAATTGCCGCAGCTGTCGGTATAGCTGCAAGCGCAGGATTTGATGTATCAGCAACAGGATTACAACAAGGTGATGCAGAATCTGCTCGTCTGAAATTAGTAGAAGAAAGATTTACTTCTATTGAAAAGACAACAATTCCAGACAAATTGTTAGAACTGTTGCCTACGAATCCTTTTCTTGATTTAACAGGTGCTCGTCCAACATCAACAATTTCTGTTGTAATATTTGCAGCCTTTATCGGGATTGCCTTTATAGGTGTAAAACGAAAATATCCAGAACAAGCAGAGCTATTTAAGAAAATGCTTGATGCTGTATATGCAATCGTAATGCGTATGGTAACATTAATTTTACGTCTTACTCCATACGGCGTATTAGCTCTTATGGCAAAGACAGTTGCTGGTAGCGATATTAACGCTATTTTAAAACTTGGTAACTTCGTTTTAGCATCTTACGTAGCTCTTATCGTAATGTTTATCATTCACTTATTATTAATCGCATTATCTGGTTTAAATCCAATTCAATATTTGAAAAAAGTGTTCCCTGTATTAACATTTGCATTCACATCTCGCTCTAGTGCTGGTGCAATGCCATTAAATATTGAAGCTCAAAAAGAAAAGCTTGGTATTTCTGAAGGAATCGCTAACTTCGCTGCATCCTTTGGGGTATCTATCGGTCAAAACGGTTGCGCAGGTATTTATCCAGCAATGCTTGCTATGATGGTCGCTCCAACTGTAGGAATTGATCCATTACAACCACAATTCATTTTAACTTTAATCGCTGTCGTTGCTATTAGCTCATTCGGTGTTGCCGGTGTTGGTGGCGGTGCAACATTCGCAGCGTTAATCGTACTATCTACAATGAACTTACCAATCGGCATTGTCGCTCTTGTTATCTCAGTTGAACCATTAATCGATATGGGTCGTACAGCTCTTAACGTAAGTGGTTCTATGACAGCTGGTCTTATTTCTAGTAAATGGCTTGGTGAATTAGATCAGGATACGTACAATCAAGATGATGTAAAAACTGGTGAGATTGCTTCATAATAAAAAAGGACGCTAACAATTTATACTGTTAGCGTCTTTTTTATTATGTTCCATCTCTATACATCTTCTCTTGAAAGTTATCACTCCAAGTATTCTTCTAGTTGCTCTTTTAACTCTTCCTCAATCTCATAACAAGATTCATCAACAAGTTCCCCTACTTTCTTACTCCCCCAAACTCTCGACTGAGTTGGCATCCCTAAAAAAGTATTTTCGCATCTCCAAATTGGAATAATGTAAAATTCAATCATCTCTCCTTCTTCATCTAATACCGCTATAGAAACTGATGAATAATATCCTATTTCAAAGGGATTCTCTTTTTCTCTTTCAAATCCCATATCTAATTTCATATTTTTCCCTATGTATAAATGCGAATACGCTTTAAAAAATCCAAGTGATATTCGCTCTATTTCCTTTTCCATACATTTAATGTTCTCTTTCAACTCCAATGTAAACTCTTGTTCTTTATAATTCATTTCCGTCTCCCCACACATAGAAAAAGAGAATATAATAACATATTCTCTTTTCTCAAATATATTTCATTATCTCACAGCCCGTCCCTTTCACAAATAACCATTTTGCTCGCACCATGTATGAAATTGTCCTACATCTACTCCAACTAACACGATATCCTTTAGCTCTACATCAATACTTTGTTCTCCAATTACAATAGCAAAATGGGATTCTAATTGTTTTTCATTTTTCTTTACAGTTCCAATTCGGTTCCGATGCGGCCCATCTTTTATATATGCTTTTTGTCCTACAATATCAAAGTTCAAGATTCTCACCTCTTTTACTGCGCTCAAATTGGAAATACAATCTCCACCTCGGAAAATTTCCTTTCATTGCACTATTTCTCTATATATATGACGAAACAATAAAAGAGTCCTTCCTTCTTTACAATTATTTTTTCTTTGTTTCATTTTTATGATTGAAACGTAAAGTTTATAATAAAATACACTTGGAAGCGCTTTCTACGCAATTTTTTATGTTATAATATAAAAGTAGAACTTCGTAAAGAGGGTTAAAAAATGAATATAAACATGATTAACAAAGTAATTGAAGCATTAAAAGTATATGGCTTTCAGGATGTATCATTCTGTGAAGAAACGAAGCAATTTTTATTTCATAACGAAACCGATATTATGAGCGGCTATGCAGAAATAACATATAGTAGTCAATTCGAAAAATTTAACGTACAAATTCATCCAATTGAAACGCATCACCAAGCAGAGTTACAAGAGGTTGAAAGACATATACAAGCTTGCATACGAAAAGTAGAGTATTTAAATGCACTTCTTACTGGACAAACAAAACTAGATGATAAAATTATTATTATGTAAAAAAAAAGAACGTGAAGCTATCACGTTCTTTTTCATTATACGTTCATTTTCTCCTTCAGCTGTAATCCTGTAACAGATTCTAATACATCCATCGCTTCTTCAAACGTCATATCAAAAATTGTCTTCTCTTCTATATAGGGAAACTGTCTAAAGCGCTTTTCTAACATTTTCACTGCATCCGATGTGAAGTTTGCGCTATCAATGCCAAATTCTGTTTCAAGAAGCACAATCCAATCTAACACATGAAAACCTAATCCATTTACGAATGAAATAAGTTTTTCTTCTGGCTGTGGAGATAAGAATACGTTTCGCTCCAGCTCACTGAAAAGTTCTTCTCCTAAAATTCCTGCTAACTCATCATCATGTTCGCGTTCAATAATCTCTTCATAACCGTAATCATCAACAAGCTCTTCTACTTCTTCACTATCCGCAAAAAGCAATTGACTAAGAATTGCATCTTTCTTAAATTCACTGTTTTGTACAACCTCTAAAAAACTTGTTTCCCATCCATTTTCTAATTTCATATTTATAACTCCTTTATATGCTTTACTTATAATAACTGTGCCCAAAATAGCCTAATGGTAACCTTCACTCTTTTTTTGCAAGAAATATTTCTCGCTGCATTCCCACGTCTAACATTCCACTTTATTCAATATATATGAGACAAGCCCCTCAATTTCTCCTTCGAAAATATCAACTTCTCGTAAATGGTAGAATGTTGTTTGCAACTCATTGCCCTTGTGATATATATAAATTTTCTTTTCCAAAGCAATTGCCATCCCTAATTCTGTATGACTTCCATTCCCACCCTCTAGTATGAGTAAGAAAACATCAGCTTCTCGTATCGCTTCTTGTTCTTCTTCACCAATCTTTTGCAATTGTTCTCTATTGGTTGCTCTTTCATTTTTCGTCCAATCATATGTATGCTGCCATCCCACTTCTTTCAACTGGCTTGATACGAAACGAACAAGATGTTTATTTTGAAATCCTGAAGCAATATAAAATTTCATTTATATTCACTCCTTAAATATGTATGGGGAAACTCCTTTTTTAGCGTTAATGGGATTTTTTCAAAAAAAATCCCCATCCTTAGAACTTATTTGCGTTTCAATGATGGGGTGCCTCATGATCTTCTTTTATTTTTTGTTTTTTATAACTTTCATCAGCTAACATTTCTAGTTCAGCTGTTATTTCTGATTTTTCAAGCTCTCGTTCTTGTGAAAATTTCCGTGAAATATAAACAATAACACTACCAACGTACAACACAAAGCATATAATAAGTGCAGTATTTTCATAGAGACTTAGCTCCAACACAGTCACTCCTAATCCATTCGTATTTTCACGCTTAATCAATTGGAATTTCCCTATTAACCATTTGTTATTGTAACATAAAAATATCAATTCTTGGAATCTTTCATCCTACTAAAAAAGACATGATTGTTTAATCATGCCTCTGAAATATGTTGAATGATAGTTTTAATCGCTTCTTTTCCATTATATTTTTTTAATGCTGTTTTATACGTCTCATTATTATGAGATAGCTCTTCTATATGCTTTATAAGCGCATTCACCGTTACATCCTCTTCATATAATACCGATGCATACCCTTGTCTTTTAAAGGATTCAGCATTTAAAATTTGATCTCCACGGCTTGCAAATTTCGATAACGGAATTAAAACCATAGGCTTTTGCATTGTTAAAAATTCAAAAATCGCGTTGGATCCCGCACGTGAAATAACAAAATCTGTTGCTGCTAATATATCCGGCAACTCTTCATGTACATATTCAAATTGTCTATATCCTTCTTTATTTTGTAAGGATTCATCAAGATTTCCTTTTCCGCAAAGATGCACAATTTGATAATTTTTCAGAAGATCTGGAAGTGCCGATCGAACCGTTTCATTAATTTTCTTTGCGCCTAAACTTCCTCCCATAACAGTAATAACTGATTTCTTCCGGGAAAACCCTAGAAACTTTAAACCTTTTTCAAGATTTCCTCTTAGTACGTCTTCACGTACAGGCGATCCTGTATATATTACTTTTTCTTTCGGTAAATGTTTCGCTGCTTCTTCAAATGTAACAAATATTTTCGAGGCAAAACGGAGCGCAATTTTATTTGCTAGTCCAGGTGTCATATCAGATTCATGTAATAAAACTGGCACCCTATTTAGCCACCCTCCTATTACGACTGGTACGGATACGAAACCACCTTTTGAAAAAATAACATCCGGTTTTAGTTTACGAATTGTTACGTACGCATCCATAACACCCTTCATCACGAGAAAAGGATCTTTTATATTTTTCAAATCAAAATAACGACGTAGCTTCCCGCTTGCAATACTATGGTATGGGATTCCTTCTTTTTCTATAATCGTTTTCTCAATCCCTTGATGCGAACCAATATAAGAGATATCCCAGTTCTGCTTTTGTAAATGTGGAATAATTGCTAAATTAGGTGTTACATGCCCGGCCGAACCGCCACCTGTAAAGACTATTTTTTTCATACGTCTCCCCCTTCTACACTATAGTACACTAAAATACCTTGCCTCAGGGTGAGAAAATACCATAGCCGTTACAGACGCTTCTGGCTCCATCATAAATCCTTCTGTTAATGAAATACCTATTTCTTCTGGATGAATTAAGCGAAATAATTTTTCTTGATCAGCAAGTTCTGGGCATGCTGGATAACCAAATGATACGCGTATTCCTCTATATTTTGTACGGAATCTCTCTTCCATCGTCAGTTCAGGTGAATCTGGAATTCCCCAACGATCACGAATGAGCATATGTGTTTTTTCAGCAAGTCCTTCTGCTAATTCAAGTGCTAACGACTGAATCGCATGACTGCGTAAATAATCTCCCTTCGCCTTCCATTCCTCTGCAATATCTCGAACCCCTTCTCCAACGGTAACAGATAAGAAAGCGACATAATCCATCTCATCTCCAATCGGGCGTATATAATCTCCTAAAGTACGGTATGGTGCTTTCCCTTGTCTCGGAAATTCAAATCGCTCTATAATACGTGTGTGATCTTCCGGATCGTATATAATTATATTTTGTCCATCACTTTGCGCCGGGAAAAATTGATACACCGCTTTTGGGCGTAACCAAGATTGTCCTTCTTGTAATAATTCATCAATTAAATCATTTAGCTCATGTGCTCTTTTATCCCCTTCTTGCAAGAGTTTTTTTACGTTTCCTTTTAACCCAAGATGGTGTCCAATTAACATTTGTCTATTTAAAAACGGTGCAAGATGGAGGGCAGGAATATCCCGTAATACAACTCGTTTCGTCGAATCTGGTATCATAACAGTTGCTTTTGGCAACGGCTCAATAACTGCGGGAATTTCTATTTTTTTCTCCTCTTGTTTCACAATATGAAGATGGCGTTCCTTTTTATCTCGCTTCATCTTTTCACGTTCTTCTTCTTTTTGTAATTTGTTAATAATATCAAGACCTGTCATTGCATCACTTGCATAACATACGAGCCCTTTATAAGATGGAGAAATACGATTATCTGTAAATTTCCTCGTTAGTGCTGCACCACCTACAACAATTGGAATATCAATATTCGCTGCTTTTAAATCTTCAGCAGTCGTTACCATTTGTTGTGCGGATTTTACTAACAAACCAGAAAGGCCAATAATATCAGGTTTCTTTTCTTGTACTTCTTGAACAATTCGATCCGAACGAACATTAATTCCTAAATTAATAATTTCATATCCGTTATTTGATAAAATAATTTCAACAAGGTTTTTCCCAATATCATGTACGTCTCCTTTAACAGTCGCTAATAATACTTTCCCTTTTTTTGCACTCTCACTAGATTCCATATGTGGCTCTAAATAACTTACGGCAGCTTTCATACTTTCAGCACTTTGCAATACTTCAGCAACGATAAGCTCATTACCATTAAATAATCGCCCCACCTCATCCATTCCTGTCATAAGCGGCCCGTTAATAATATCCAGAGGTTTTCGTCCTTCTGTAAGCGCGAGACTTAGATCTTCTTGTAGTCCTTGCTTCGTACCTTCTACAATATAATTTGCCAGTCGTTCATCAAGTGTTAGCGTTTCTTGTGTAGCGACTTCTTTCTTTTTGGCAACACGATAAAAGTTTGTAAATTTTTCTAACGTCTCTTTCGTCGTTTCAAATAATAATGCATCCGCAAGACGTTTTTCTTCCTCTGGAATTAACGCATAGCGTTCTAATTTTTCCGTATTAACAATCGCATAATCTAATCCTGCTTTCGTTGCATGATATAGAAAGACAGAGTTTAATACTTCACGTCCAGCTGGTGGTAAACCAAAAGATATATTACTCACACCTAGAATCGTTAAACATTCTGGTAACGCTTCTTTAATAAGACGAATTCCTTCTATAGTCGCTGCCGCTGAACCTATATATTCTTCATCACCTGTTCCTACAGGAAACACAAGCGCATCAAAAATAATATCAGATGGGCGTATACCATACTTTTTCGTTAGTAATTCATAGCTTCTTTTAGCAATCTCTATCTTTCTTTCTGCACTAACTGCCATACCATCTTCATCAATTGTCCCTACAACTATCGCAGCACCGTATTTCCGAAGAAGGGGTGTCACTTTTTCAAAACGTTCTTCTCCATCCTCTAAATTAATAGAATTGATAACACCTTTTCCTTGAATATAAGTAAGGGCTTTCGCCATAACATTTTCATCTGTTGAATCAATCATAATCGGTACTTTTAACACTTTCGTAACTTCT
Source organism: Bacillus sp. SIMBA_074 (assembly GCF_046534555.1). Classification (NCBI taxonomy): domain Bacteria; kingdom Bacillati; phylum Bacillota; class Bacilli; order Caryophanales; family Bacillaceae; genus Bacillus; species Bacillus sp. SIMBA_074. Next base: position 208,592 of record NZ_JAWRYM010000003.1, read on the forward strand.
GCCAAGAATCTTTCCATATCTTCTATTTCATCACGATCAGGGTCTGCCATACAAATATCAATAATATGAGCATTTTTCTTCACTTGCGCTCTTGCCACTTCAGCAGCCTCTTCAAATTTCCCTTCTGCTACTAATCTTTTAAACTTACGCGATCCAATTACATTCGTCCTTTCTCCAACAAATAAAGGCCTCATAGAATCATCGTATTGCAACGCTTCTAGTCCACTAATTCCATGTCCAACCCTTTCATGATGCTCACGAGGATTAATCGAGGCAAGCGCCGATTGAATTACACGTATATGTTCTGGTGTTGTGCCACAACAACCACCAATAATATTAATCCATCCTTCTTCAGCAAAACGTTTTACTTTTTCAGCAAGTGACGCTGGAGATTCGTGATAATGCCCATCTTCATCAGGAAGACCAGCGTTTGGATAACACGAAATATAACACTCCGATAAATCAGATAGGGAACGTATATGTTCCCTCATAAATTCTGGACCAGTAGCACAGTTTAATCCAACCGATAATGGCTTCATATGCTCTACCGATAAATAAAAGGCTTCGATCGTTTGACCCGCTAAAGTCGTTCCCATCGGTTCAATTGTTCCAGAAATCATAATAGGTACTATTTTGTTTAGTTCTTCAAACGCCGATTGAATTCCAATGTACGCAGCTTTCACATTACGCATATCTTGACTCGTTTCAACGAGTAATACATCAACTTCTCCTCTTAATAGTCCTCTCGCTTGTCTTGTATAGGCTTCAATTAACTCTTCAAAAGTCACACCGCCTGTAACACTAATCGCTTTCGTCGTTGGTCCCATCGCTCCCGCAACATACACTTCTTTCCCACTTTCTTTAACCGCTTGCTTCGCCAAAAGCGCTGCCCTTTCGTTTAACTCTTCATCTAAATGAGACAATGCATAATCACTTAATACAATATTTGTTGCACCAAACGTATTCGTTTCAATAATATCTGCTCCAGCTTCAATGTAGACTTTATGAATATTTAAAATAACATCCGGTCTTGTTTTTACTAAATATTCATTACAACCTTCGTATTCTTCTCCTCCAAAATCTTCCGCTGTTAAGTCTTCTTGCTGGATCATCGTTCCCATTGCACCATCTAATATTAAAATTTCATGTTGTAATCTCTCTTCTATTCGTTTCATCAATTAATACCTTCTTTCACTTCTTGCTTTTCTCTCACATATTTCACGAGATGTTCTGTAATTTCATATTTTAAAAACGGTGTAATAAGATAAATACCGTTAAAGTATTTCATCGCCGCATCGATCAACTCTTGTGAAATACGAATCCCTTCCTCTATGGCTGCCTCTTTCGTTTCATGTCCATCCATTCTTTGTCTTATCTCTTCAGGGAGAGTAATACCCGGCACTTCAAAATGAAGAAAATCTGCGTTCCGCTTACTTACTAACGGCATAATTCCAATAAAGATAGGTTGTTCCAAATGCTTTGTCGCTTCATATACTTCTTCTATTAAAGCAACATCATATATCGGCTGCGTTAAGAAATATTCAGCACCAGCATCAATTTTTCGTTCCATTCGCTTGACCGCTGCTTTTAAATGCCTTACATGAGGATTGAATGCCCCTCCGACAGAAAATCTTGTTGCCGGACCAATTGATTTCCCTAAAATAGAGCGACCGTCGTTCATCTCTTTAATCATTTTAATGAGCTCTATCGATGACAAATCATATACAGAAGTTGCACCTGGGAAATCGCCAACGCGCGCTGGATCACCAGTTAAAGCTAGCACTTCCTCCATACCTAATGCTGATAATCCAAGCAAGTGAGACTGTAGTCCAATGACGTTATGGTCTCTACACGTTAAATGCGTTAATACTGGAATATCATGCTTCGTTAATAATGTACCCATAGCCATATTCGAAACGCGAGGAGATGCTAATGAATTATCTGCTAGAGTAATAGCATCCGCTCCAGCCCTTTTCAGTGCTCTTGCCCCTTCAAAAAAACGCTGCGTGTCTAACGTTTTCGGTGGATCTAATTCCACTACAACTGTCGTTTGTTCCTTTGCCTTTTCTGCGAGAGTAACATGAGCTCTCGAACGCTTCTCATGTGTATGGACCACTTTAGGCCTTTGAATCGTCTCCTTTGCTACTACAGGTGCAACATTTGCAATAGCACGTTTCATTCCTTCAATATGTTCCGGGGTAGTACCACAACAACCACCCAATAACCGAATACCTTGCTCAATAAATTTCGGTGTCATTTCTTCAAAATACGCTGGACTTCCCTCATATACGTAACGCCCTTCCACATAATTCGGGAGACCTGCATTCGGATATGCTGATAAATAGCCATTTTGAGGAATCGATATCATTTTGAAAGCTTCCGTCATGTGAAGCGGGCCTAGTTGACAGTTCAACCCAACAACATTGGCACCGTAATCTAAAAGCTGTTTTAATATTTCATTGACATCATTCCCATTTTGAGTCGTACCTGCCTCATGTAACGCTAACTGAGCAACAATCGGAATATTCGTTTGTTTACGCAATACTTTAACGGCATGCAATAATTCAAATTCATCATAAAAAGTTTCTAATAGTAATCCATCAACCTGTTCTTCTAGTAAAGCACCTGCCTGCTCAAGTAACATAAATTCTCGCTCTATATCAGTCGTTGTAACAGCACCAATATGTTTCATACCTCCAATTGTCCCTAAAATTGCATTCCGATCTGTTACTGATGCTTTCGCAATATTCACTGCCGCTTTATTAATTTGGACAACTTGATTTTCTAGACCATACATGCGGAGTTTCGCTTCATTCGCACCATACGTATTCGTTTGAATAACATCCGCTCCAGCAGCTACATATTGTTTATGGATCGATATAATTAAGTCCGGATCAGACAAATTCAATTCTTCAAAACTACTTTGTAAACCATGCGAATGTAATAACGTTCCAACCGCACCATCACCTATTACAATTCCTTTTGATAATAAATCTAGTAATTTCACGAATCTCCCTCATTTCTATCAATATAAAAACCCCCTCTTCACTTTGAAGAGGGGGACATAATTGTTCCTCCTCTTATTATGCAAAACACACGTTTTGCAGGTTTTAGCACCGTTTCAAACATTTAGTTTGAAGGTTGCCGGGTTTCACAGGGCCTTTCCCTCCACCGCTCTCAATAAGAGTTTGTCTTTATTATTTTATTTATGTAGCTAAAAGGAAATACGTTCCCCTTTTAACAATGTTTGTTAATTTTTTATAAATTTAGCACGCACTAAAATAAAAGTCAATGACACTTGCGGAAAAATAAAAATTATTTAAAATAAAGTTGCAATTCAATTATCTTTTGTTGTAAAGTTAAAACCATAATAAAATTTCATACGAACATTCTTATCTAGAGAGGTAGAGGGACTGGCCCTTTGACGCCTCAGCAACCATTAACATTCATTCGTTAATAAGGTGCTAATTCCAGCAAATTGTGAAAGATTTGACAGATGAGAAGAAGACTCTATTCAATCCGAAAGCCTTCTTCTTAGAAGGCTTTTTTTATTTTCACTTAGTCGTTCACTTTAAAAAGGGGGAATTTTCACATGTCAACAATCGAAACAAAACTAGCACAAATCGGGAACCGTAGCGAAACTACAACAGGAACGGTTAATCCACCTGTTTATTTCTCAACTGCTTATCGTCACGAAGGAATTGGTAAATCTACTGGATTTGACTATTCAAGAACTGGAAATCCGACTCGAGGCCTTTTAGAACAGGCAATTGCAGACTTAGAAAGCGGTGAGCAAGGGTATGCCTGTAGTTCAGGAATGGCGGCTGTTCTCCTTGTCCTTTCACTATTCCGTTCCGGAGATGAGCTTATCGTATCTGAAGACTTATACGGGGGAACATATCGTCTATTTTCCGAACATGAAGACAAGTGGAATATTCGATGTAGATACGTAGATACACAATCTATTAAACAAATTGAGCAAGCAATCACATCTCAAACGAAGGCTATTTTCATAGAAACACCGACTAATCCATTAATGCAAGTAACTGATATCGTAAGTGTAGCAAGTGTAGCGAAAAGGCACGGACTACTTCTTATTGTAGATAACACGTTCTATACACCTTATATACAGCAACCATTAATAGAAGGTGCAAACATCGTCCTTCATAGCGCAACTAAATATTTAGGCGGTCATAACGATGTACTAAGCGGACTTGTCGTTGCGAAAGGGAAATCTCTTTGCGAGGAGCTTGCTCATTATCATAATGCCTCTGGTGCTGTCTTAAGCCCGTTTGATTCATGGCTATTAATTCGAGGCATGAAGACTTTAGCACTTCGCATGAAACAGCATGAAGAAAACGCTCATGCAATTGTTGCTTATTTAAATGATGAAGATGGTGTGACAGATGTATTTTATCCAGGAAGAGGTGGTATGATTTCATTTCGCCTTCAAGATGAAACTTGGATTAATCCTTTCTTACAATCTTTATCCTTAATTACATTTGCTGAAAGTCTTGGCGGTGTCGAAAGTTTAATGACTTATCCAGCAACGCAAACTCATGCCGATATTCCAGAAGATGTTCGAACAGCACGTGGTGTGTGTAATCGTCTTCTCCGTTTTTCAGTCGGCATCGAAAATAGCAACGACTTAATTCGAGACTTAAAGCAAGCAATTAAACTTGTAAAAGAAGGTGTAAGAATATGAGTTATTCCATAGATACGCTTTTACTGCATAATCAATACAAGCATGACACACACACAGGAGCTGTTAACGTTCCCATCTATAACACATCAACATTCCATCAGTTTGATGTAGATGCTTTCGGAAAGTATGACTATAGTAGATCTGGAAATCCAACACGTGAAGCTCTTGAAGATATCATTGCTTTATTAGAAGGCGGGACAAAAGGATTTGCCTTTGCATCAGGCATTGCAGCCATTTCTACTGCATTTCTCCTTCTTTCACAAGGTGACCATGTTCTTATTTCAGAAGATGTATATGGAGGTACTTATCGAATTGTTACTGAAGTTCTCTCCCGTTATGGTGTTTCACATACATTTGTTGATATGACCAATGTGGAAGAAGTAAAAGAAAACATTAAACCAAATACGAAGCTCTTTTATGTAGAAACACCTTCTAACCCACTTTTAAAAGTGACAGATATTCGTGCTGTTTCTAATCTTGCAAAATCTATTGGTGCTCTTACTTTTGTTGATAATACATTTTTGACACCACTATTTCAAAAACCGCTTGATCTTGGCGCTGATGTCGTTCTTCATAGCGCTACAAAGTTTATTGCTGGTCATAGCGATGTCACCGCCGGATTAGCTGTCGTAAAAGATGAAGAACTCGCTCAAAAACTCGGCTTTCTACAAAACGCTTTTGGTGCTATTTTAGGACCGCAAGATTGTTCTCTCGTGCTTCGCGGCATTAAAACATTGCATGTACGTCTCGAACATTCAGCTGCAGGTGCCAACAAAATCGCACATTTTTTACAAGAGCACTCTAAAGTTCAAAATGTCTATTACCCTGGATTACAATCACATCTTGGCTATAGTATTCAACAAACTCAAGCAACATCAGCTGGGGCTGTTTTATCTTTCACCTTACAATCCGAAGATGCACTGCGCCAATTTTTATCAAAAGTTAAACTACCCGTTTTTGCGGTTAGTCTAGGAGCTGTTGAATCTATTCTTTCATATCCAGCAAAAATGTCACATGCAGCTTTATCACAGGAAGCACGTGATGAAAGAGGGATTTCCAATTCATTACTCCGTTTATCGGTTGGTCTTGAAAATGTTAACGATTTAATATCCGATTTTGAAAATGCTCTTTCTTATGTAGAAGAACCCGTAAATGCATAGAGAGAAAAGAAGATATGAAATTAAGTTTTCATATCTTCTTTTTATGCTGTCTAGCATATTCATTTAAATGTTTTTTCTTTTTGTATAGTTCATTAAAAAATAAAAGTATATCATCTATTTCCAAGTAATGGATTAATTGATATATTAAGAAATAAAAAAGGGGTAAAAATAATGGATACTTGTGCAGATATTTTAATCATTATCGATTTACAAAATGGGGTATGTTATAGCGGAGAGCATTTATTTGATTTACAAAACTTGCTTACAAAAGTAAATAAAAGAATTTCTTCATACAGAAAATCAAATAAACCAATCATTTTTGTTCAACATTGTGATGATGATTTAGTACCCGAAAAAGAACCTTGGGATATTCATACCAATCTAGATGTTCAGGAACAAGATTTCTTTGTAAGAAAAACACATGCAAATTCATTTTATAAAACAAACTTAAAAGAGATTTTAGACAAATTATCTGTACATCGCATTGAATTTTGCGGCGCCCAAACAGAATACTGTATGGATGCTACGATTAAATTTGCCCACGGACTGGGATACGAAAACTTCATGGTGCAGAAAGCAACCTCTACTTTGAATAATTCATTTATGTCTGCAAAAGAGACAATTGATTTTTATGAGAATATATGGAACCACAGATTTTTAAAGTTGATAAAAGATGAACTCTAGAATAAATGACTAATGACTTGATTATTCTAAGATTTATCAGTTACATCCAAACATTTCATTATCATCATAAAGAAGCTGATCATAATCAGCTTCTTTTCTTTTAACCTGTTATATATTCTATATATAACATTATAATTCCTTTGTCATATTATTTTAAAAATTTTGTATATTCATTTGAAAGAATAAGAAAATCATGATAAAATTGTGTTACGAATATATCTATATCTTTCAATTTTTGAAACGCATCAAAATTTTCACTCAAAAATGTCATTTTACAAAACTGTGCAAATTTATCTATTTTATTTACATCAGGGTCTCTTTTCTTACAATTTCTTTACTTTAGGACTTTTTTTCTGCAACAACTGTTTTCTTTTCTTTGATTTTTTGGTATGTATAGTATGGTATAACAGCTCACACGGAGGTGGAAAAGAACATGTTAGAAACCTTTCAAAAAGAAATAGAACTATATGAAAGCAATGCAGAATTATTGAAAGTGCTTGCTCATCCTGTTCGCTTATGTATTGTAAAGGGATTAATTGAACGTGGCCCAAGCAACGTTTCTACAATGTACACAGGCTTAAACATGCCACAATCTACAATTTCACAGCATTTAGCAAAGTTAAAAAGTGCTAAAATCGTTTCTAGTGAAAGGAAAGGATTGGAAATTTACTACAAAGTAGAAAACGAAACAATCATTCAACTCGTTCGCGTATTATTAGGTTAGGGACCTATAGACAGAGAAAAAGAGTGTATTCTATATTTTTCATCTCATATCTTTAATATAAATATATATCATGAGAGAAAATATATAATGCTACATAATTAAAAGTCGTATTAAAAAACAAGACACAGAAAATACTGTGTCTTGTTTTTTTTCATATTGTTAAATATTGATTCAAAAGTAAATTCTTCATATCTTTTGTGTGTATAACAACATCGAAAGCATTACCTAATCCTCCGTTCAAAATCATAGAGCGAATAGCTCTATTTAGTTTTTGAGTTTCAGAAAAAGGGTTGGTATCTTGATGGCTAGCAAGCTGATCTAATATTCCTGCTGCTAACAAAAACTCTGATTGCTTCCTATGCCATATCGTATTAATTCCTTGTAGCTCAAAATTCATCTTCAACTCATCCCAATGAACATGCGTAGTAAGGTCCATTTCTCCTGGATATGCAAGAGGATTACGAATTAGCTTGTGCTTATAATATCCTCTTAAACTTCCTTCACGATGTGCAGGATGCATCCATTCTTCTTTTGTATATCCATAATCAACTGTAATACATATACCTTTCTGAAACCATTTCGCAATCTCTTCTATATACTCTTCCATTGCAATAGGCACTTCAAAGCGCTGTCCCTCAGCAATATGAATGTTATATTTCAATAAGTAACGACCGACTCTTTTCTCTATCGGTCTAAATACTTCTGTAAGGTTTCCCTCATCTGTATACGTGATACGTACTTCATACAAAATTCCATTTCTTTTCTCAACTATCTCAACAGGAAACGCATCAAATAATTCATTCGAAAAAATAATTCCTTCGAAAGACTCTCCCATTTCAATATAAGATGTATAATACGACACATTATCAAATAAGCAAAGCCTCTCCTGTTGTAGCCTTCTATGAAAAGGGCTCACTTCAATAATTGAATAGTTTAAATTGATAAAGGTTTCCGGAGATAATTGTTTCCATTCTTGTAAAACATCATAGGCAAACTTTCCTGTTCCCCCACCAATCTCACAAATATTTGGAGAAACTTCTCCCTTTTCAACAAGCCGAATAAAAAACTTAGTAAAAGTCTTCGCAAATACAGAAGATACATTGCTACTCGTAAAAAAATCTCCCTGTCTTCCAATTTTTTCACGTTCTCTCATATAATACCCATGTTCCTCTGCATATAATACGAGGTTCATATACGTACTATATGAAATCGAATGATCCTTTTCTTTTCCCATCCATTCTCTTAAATTGAGCTCCATCCCCATAATGACTCCTTATTGTAAAAATGGATTATTTTCTTTTTCAAAACCAATGCTTGTTTCTGGACCGTGTCCACATAACACCGCTGTTTCATCTGGTAATACAAATAATTTCTCTTCAATACTTCCAATTAATTCAGCAAAACTTCCACCAGGTAAATCCGTTCTTCCAATACTCATTTGGAACAATACATCTCCAGAAAATACAGCATTCGCTTCTTTACTATAATAAGAAATACTTCCTGGAGAATGTCCTGGTGTCTCAAAAATTTCAAAACTAAAAGAACTGATCGTTAATGTACCCTCTTCGTCAATAATATGATCTGCTGGTTTTGCTGTAATACTGCGGTTCATCATAAAAATTTGCGAGCCATTCACAGTTGCATCGCCTAACCAATTCGCTTCTTCTTTATGTACGTATACCGGAATATGAAAAGCGTCTCTCACGGCATCAACAGCACCAATATGATCGAAATGAGCATGTGTTAATAAAACCGCAAGTGGCTTTAACTGCGCTTCCTGTAAATATGTAACAAGTTTCTCTCCTTCATGACCAGGATCAAAAATAATACACTCATTTTGATCATTCGTTAAAATATAAGCATTTGTTTGTAATGGGCCTAAAGGCATTTGTATCCATTTCATATGAAAATCTCCTCCAGTTATTTAATTTACTTTTAATGATACAACATTTCTTTCTCTTAGGAAAAGAAGGCGTGTTATCTCGACAATCATTTTTAAAACATGTACAATATAAAAGAGTAAATATTCTAAAAACTCATTCTAAGGAATGAGTAGACAGAGGAGGATATTGTATGGGCCTTGTTATTATTTTTACGCTAGTCACTCTGTTAGCTGTATTTGCTACGCTTAGAACACTTCGCGAAAAAAACTTATTCGCGGGCGGCTTCGCTATTGCAACCGTACTTGTTTTCGGATGGTTTACAATCATGACTGTTCTATATAATGGGTACCCACCAACAGCTTAATCTATTTACATTTTTATTCTCCAACAAGATCTTGCATAAAAAGAGGAAGGGGGCCCCTTCCTCTTTTCATTATTCACTACTTATATCATCTTCGCCTCGTATTTGTGCTTTTTTACAAGCCACGCTCCTCCAATTACACCTGCATCATTACCAAGTATTGCAATTGCTAACTTCGTACTCTTTACAGCACGAGAGAAAGCATATTGCTCGAAATAACGTTGAATTGGCTCTAATAGTGAATCTCCAGCTTTAGATACGCCACCACCAATTACGATTTTCTCTGGGTTCAACGTACTAGCAAGGTTCGCTACAGCTAATCCTAAATAAGAAGCTACTTTTTCCACTACTTCACCTGCTAGTTCATCACCTTGTCCAAGCGCTTCAAACACATCTTTTGATGTAATAAGCCCTTCTTCTGCTAACATAGAACGTAAAACACTTTCTTTATCTGTCTCTTGTATTTGTTGCATAGCAACACGTACAATACCTGTTGCAGAGGCTACCGTTTCTAAACAACCCGACTTCCCGCAATTACATGGAAAAGCGTTCTCTGTAACAACTGTAATATGTCCAATCTCACCAGCAGCACCGCTTATACCATGTACAATCTCACCATTGGCGATAACACCACCACCAACACCAGTGCCAAGTGTCATACAAATTAAATCTTTTGCTCCTTCACCGGCACCTTTCCACATTTCACCAAGCGCCGCTAAGTTTGCATCATTATCAATAACAACAGGTAATCCCGTTTCTACTTCTAGTAAATCTTTTAACGGATAGTTTTTCCATCCTAAATTAACCGCTTCATAAATCATTCCAGATGCCACATGTACAGGACCAGGAGCTCCCATACCAATACCAATTAGCTTACTTTTTAATTCACCTAATTCTTCTAACTTTTTATCAATAGCTTTCGCTACATCAAGTGTAATATGTTTTCCTTGTTCATTTGTATTCGTAGGGATTTCCCACTTATGTAAAATTTCACCGTACACATTAATAAATGCTAATTTAATCGTTGTCCCACCAAGGTCAACACCAACTAACCATTTCTCTTCCATGTTACGTACCTACCTTTATCTATTTCTTATTTATCCCGCATTAACGGGCAGTAAAACTCCCACCTCAAAATTCAGCTGGAGCACAGAAGTTAGGTGGGAGATCAACTGCCCGTAAACGCCCGATTGGTTCAACTAATAATCAGTGGGGGATGAACAAAACCCCCACTGATTAAAGTTTCACTTTATCTCTTTTTGAATTTCTTGCTTCAACAAAAATAAAGCTGTTTGATAGTCTTGTGGATCGATTAGCTGTGATTGATTTAATTCACGCAATTCATCTTGCATTAATTGTAAATCAGCGATTCGATCACCCGTATAAATAATCGTGCCAAATTTCTTTAGCAATTGCTGAATATCATAAATGGATATCATTTCATCACCCTCTATACTCACTTACTATAAAAAAATTATAATAAGAAAACGTTCACATATTTTATTATAATCAAGAAGAAAAAGTCTCGTCAATTTTTATTTGTCTATACAAGCCCATTTATAACCATTGTTCCTTTTTCTGTAATAATTTTTTCTATATTTTTATCAAATGGCTCTACCGGAATATGTTTTACAATTTGAAAATTATAAGCTAATGATAGCGTTTTCCCTTTATAGTGCACGAGATAACGATCATAGTAGCCACCGCCATATCCAATCCGTTCCCCTCGCTGTGTATAAGCTACTCCTGGCACGATAAGAAGATCAATTTCACACGCATTCACTTCTTCCGTAAGCGCTGGAATCGGTTCACGTAAATTCATATATACTGTTTCTAATTGATTAAAATTACTAATTTGTCGGAAAGACATCGTTCTTGCCCCTTTATTACACTTCGGAACAACAATTTTCTTTCCTTCTTCCCAAGCTTTTTCGATAATAGGATATGTATTCACTTCATGCTCCATCGAGAGAGTGATTCCAATTGTTTTAGCTTCAACCCACTCTTTTTGTCCATACACCGAAACTGCAATTTGTTCCGATAAAGTTGTATACTGTTCTTCAGATAAAGAATTCATGTGTTCTATTATTTGTTTGCGTAAACGTATTTTCTCTTCTTTCACACACTTTTCCCCCTTGCAGTGACACTTTACTCTACGAAGATAGTGTATCACTTTTACGTAGGAATCGCATAAAAAAAAGAAACAGTAGGAAAATATTCCTACTGCTTACTTTGTTTCACGGTGTAACGTAGACTTCTTGTCACGCTTGCAATACTTTTTAAGCTCGATACGCTCAGCGTTGTTACGTTTGTTTTTCTTTGAGATATAGTTACGATCTCCGCATTCTGTACATGCTAGAGTAATATTCACACGCATTCTTATTCCCTCCAGTACTAATAACTTAAATCAGACTATACTATAATACCACTTTTAAAATAAAAATTCTACACCTTTTGATATTGTCTAATTTTTTCTATAAGATTTTTCATGTTTTCCCTTGCTATTACTGGGTTTCTAGCATGCGAATACACTAAAAATTTCGGTTGTTTTGTGTCAGAAACGATATAAGACCACTCTTTTTCGGTATATTTGAACTGTATCCCTTCAAATATACCTTCTTCTTTTCTTTCCATATCGGCCAATAATTTCCTCATTACTTTCCCTTTTTCCTTCCATGAACATACAACTTCATCATAAAGTAGATACAGTGGCGGTGATTGCTCTGCTATGCTAAGTAATGTTTTTCCTTGCAACGCTATTAATTCGAATAATTTTCCAATTCGATATAAAATATCTCGTTTCCATCTTAATTGAAAAGAGTTTTTTTCGTTATGCATATAAAAGAGGAGATAACATTCCCCTAATTTCAAAGACATTGGGTAAACATTATCTGCTGATTCGAGTAATAAATCTGGAATATCTACTTCTTCAAAATCAGTTCCTTGGTAAATATTACTGTGAGTGTCATATAATTCGAAGCGATTTCCGTGTTCAGAAAACATAAGCGCCATATTTGCTTTACTCGATTTCATCAGAGCTTTCACATGATCTTTTTGTTCACTCGCGTAAATCCATGTAACTGTGCATCCAAGCCTTTGTAGAAAGATCATAAGTAAATGTTGTAACATATCATTTCTCTTATTAATAAGAAGATGAAACTTCTGTTTTTGTATCGTTTCAATATCAATACGCTCTAACACAGCTTCTACATAATTATTTACAGAAACGTGAACTAGCTTATTTCGCCCCATTTCTTTCTCAGAAGCGTAATAAAACGACTCAGACATATATACTTGTTCTATCGCTTTTTGCTGCTTATACGTTAAAAACGAGCCCTCCTTGCCATACAGTTGTATAACAATTCCTCTTTCGCTTTCCACTTGAACGAAAACTCCACCTGCACATTGCAAATTATGAATGGCATACTGAAAAAGCGATTCATTCATTTCTTTACATTCCATCGTATGAATCCCGCTGCCATGAATGGCATGGAGGAATAAATTTTTAAAGGAAGTTGTTTCTATATTTTCCTGACTTCCAATCAATATACTCTCTCCTTTAGCAAAAAGAGATCCATAAGCCATTGCAACTTTCACAATAAATTGAGGAGTAATTTCAACATTACCCCTTCCTACAATCCGGCTTTTTTGTAACCATCCTGCACTCTTTTCACTCTCTTTAACACCGGCAGAACCTACTATAGAATGACTATCTATCTCCTTATATGGCCATATTTTTCCTTTTTGCTTAATTACTGTACTTTTCCCTATATGACAATGATCCGCTACAATACTTTTTTGAAAAAGTGTAACATCATCTTCGACCATTGTATGATCTCCTATTGTTGTTTCTAACAACTCACAATTTTTCCCTATATGAGAGTTTGCAAAAATGATGCTTTTTTGAAGATGAGAATAACTTGAAACGATACTATTTTTCCCGATAATAGAGTACGGTTCAATTACAGCCCCTGCACCAATCATTGCTCCTTCCCCAATAAAAGAAGGACCATGAATTTTCGTCCCTTTTCCTATCGTTACACCTTCTCCCATCCACACCATTGGTAATACTTCTGTATATGGAATAGGCACCTTCAATTTTTTCGTCAACAAATCGAATTGAGCTTGCCGATATTGATCAAATGTACCAATATCTAGCCAATAGTCTTCTGATAAATATGCAAATAAAGCATTTTTATTTGCCAATAACGGAAACACATCATGACTGAAATCCGAAAATTCCATGGATGGTATGTAAGAAAAGATTTCTGGCTCCATTATATAAATACCTGTATTCACAATATTAGAAACTACCTCATTCCAGCTCGGCTTTTCTATATATCGTATAATTTCTTGTTCTTTATTCATTACAACTAACCCAAATGAAAGTGGGTTTTCTACTTCTTTCACAAACATCGTTACCATTCTCTTCTTCTGTTCATGAAATGCAATTCCTTCTGATAATTGAAAGTCAGTTAGTGCATCCCCACTAATAACAACAAATGTTTCATCTAAAAAACTTTCCGCTTGCTTAATACTCCCTGCTGTTCCAAGCGGAGGAGAATCTTCAAAATAATACAAGTTAACTCCCCACTTACTACCATCACCAAAGTATTGCTTAATGGCAGTACTCATATATTGAACTGTAATTGCAATTTCACGAACACCATGCTGACGTAATAATTCAATATTATATTCAAGAACTGGTTTTTCTAACAATGGTAACATCGGTTTTGGAGTATTACATGTTAATGGTCTAAGGCGTCTCCCTTTTCCTCCAGCTAAAATAACCCCCTTCATATACTTCAGCCTCCACTTATATAATGTTCAAGAACTCCGTATATCATTTACCCCACATTAACTGCAGTAAAAGTCCGGTTTGGTATGATCTAACAATCAGCGAGAGACAGCCCCACTAATTAAAGCCTCACTTTATAAATAAATGTACCTTTTAACTCCCATCAAAAAGAAAGCGCTTACGATTAACTTGGTAAAATAATTAATAAGACGTAACTAACATATATGTACTTATTTTCCCATTAATTATGATACATCTTATCATCATAGACTAAAGGAAACAACGAGCTTTTTTTGTCATGTTTTGACTAAAAAAAGCAGGTGATTTCTCATCACCTACTTTTCCCCCTACTCATTCAATAAATAATGCTTTCCTTTTACTACATAAAATACATTCTCGGCAATATTTGTAACATGGTCTGCTACACGCTCAATATATCTTGCAACAAAGGATAGTTGTGTAATTTGTGTAATCGCTTCTGGTTGTCCAGGGATAGATGAAATAAATTCACGAATCGCCTTCCCATAAATTTCATCAACTGAATCATCCATTTCAGCAATTTGTTTAGCAAAAGTTAAATTTTCTTGCTCATATGCTTCTAATGCTAAATTTAACATCTTATGAGCAATCTCAAACATTTCCTCAAGATTATGCAAACTAACAACCACTTCTTTTTCACCAAGACGAATTGTTGATTTCGCAATATTAACAGCATGGTCTGCAATACGTTCTAAATCTGTCGCTGTTTTAATTGAAATGAAAATTCTTCTTAAATCACTTGCTACAGGCTGCTGCTTTGTAATAAGCATAAGCGCAAGGTCATTTATTTCCTCTTCTAAATTATCCATGCGATAATCCCCATCAATGACTTCTAACGCTTTCTCTACATCCCTGTTGTGAAGACCTTCCATAGCAATCAATAAAGCTCCACTTGCTAACTCACCAAGCTCGATCACCTTTTGCTGTAACGTTTTTAAATCACATTGAAACTGTTCTCTTACCATCATTTCTTCCCCCTCAATATTATGTGCCATTTTATATAAAGTGAAACTTTAATCAGTGTGGGGGTTTTTCATCCCCCACTGATTATTAGCCTTCACCAATCGGGCGTTTATGGGCAGCCCGACTCCCAACTAACTTCTTTGTTCCAGCCGAGTTTTGAGTTGGGAGTTTTACTGCCCGGCAAATAGCGGGATAAATCCCCTACCCAGCCTCTTGTATGTTTATTAAGCCTTGAGAAAAGAGAAATATTACTCCCCTATTTAAAATGAGGTGAAAATGAGAAATGCCCTCTGTTAAGAGGGCATTTACTCTTAGCCTTGCTAGCGATATCAACCAAATCGTCCTGTAATGTAGTCTTCTGTACGCTTATCTGCAGGTGTTGTAAATAATTTGTTCGTATCTGTATATTCCACAACTTCTCCACTTAAGAAGAAAGCAGTTTTATCTGAAATTCGTGCTGCTTGTTGCATGTTGTGCGTTACGATAACAATACTAAAATCTTTCTTTAACTCCTGAATTAATTCTTCTACTTTTGATGTTGAAATTGGATCTAGCGCCGATGTTGGCTCATCCATTAAAATTACGTCTGGCTCAATCGCTAAGCAGCGTGCAATGCATAGACGTTGTTGCTGACCACCAGATAAACCGTATGCATTATCATGCAAACGATCTTTTAACTCATCCCAAATAGCTGCGCCGCGCAAGCTATTTTCAACAATTTCATCAAGTGTTTTTTTGTCACGAACACCATGGATTTTCGGACCATATGCTACATTTTCATAAATAGATTTTGGGAATGGATTTGGCTTTTGGAACACCATACCCACATGCGTACGTAATTCTTCAACCGGATATGATTTATCAAATATGTTTCGTTCTCTATATTCGATAACGCCCGTAGTTCGAACGATAGGCACTAACTCTACCATACGATTTAGCGTTTTTAAGTATGTTGATTTCCCACAACCACTTGGACCGATAATCGCTGTTACTTCATTCTCATGAATACTTAAGTTGATATCTTTTAAAGCATGGTCTTCTCCGTACCATAAATTTAAATTTTTCGTATCAAATACTATTTTTTTTGGTGCTGTCTCAATCTTTTTCTCATTTTTCACCTGTACATTTACTACTGTTGCTACCATTTGAATTCCCCTTTCATCCACTTCCAACTTATTTTCGATTTCGTAACCATAAGACAAATATATTTATAAAGAGCAACAATCCTAACAAAACAATCATCCCAGCTGCTGCTACATACTGAAATTCTTCTTGTGGTCTACTCATCCAATTAAAAATTTGAATTGGTAAAACCGTAAATCTATCAAACATACTGAACGGAACATAATTTGCAAAGGCAAGGGCCCCAATAACTAATAATGGTGCTGCCTCACCAATTGCTCTCGATACCGCTAACGTACATCCCGTTACAATCCCTGGCAAAGCGACTGGCAATACAATTTGATACATCGTTTGCCATTTCGTAGCACCTAATCCGTAAGAAGCCTCTAGTAATGAGCTCGGCACAGTTCTAATCGCTTCTTGACTAGCTACAACAACAGTTGGTAAGACGAGTAAACTCATCGTCAGTGCCGCTGCCATTATGCTCTCTCCCAAATGGAGAGCGTATACGAAAATAGTTAACCCGAGTAAACCAAACACAACGGAAGGTACCCCTGCTAATGTTTGATTATTTAATTCAATTAACTTTTTAAAAACGGACTCCTTCGCATAATGCTCTAAATAAAGAGCTGTTCCGACTCCAAATATAAAAGAGACTGGTATAACAATGCTCATAAATAGTATTGTTCCTGACAAAGCAGCGACAATCCCAGCTTCTCTCGGATTACGTGAGGCGAAGTTTGTAAAGAAATCTATTGAAAGATAACTTATACCTTTTTCAAAAATTTGAAAAAGCAATATAAAAAGTATTACTACTGAAAACAAAATTGCTATATAAAACAAACACTTGTAAATCCGATCCTTTAAAAAACGCGATGCCATATTTTCTTGTATGTTCTTATGGTTTAACATTCGCATATTATGTCAACCTCCTAAAACGGCGCATAATATATTGCGAAATGATATTCATAATAAAAGTAAACATAAATAACGTTGCACCTACAGCATACATGCTGTAATAAGTAATCGTTCCGTGCGGAGCATCACCTAAACTCACTTGTACAATATAGGCTGTTAATGTTTGAATAGAATGAGTCGGATCTATCGATACATTAGGTGTTGATCCAGCTGCAATAACAACAATCATCGTTTCACCAATTGCCCTGGAAGCTGCTAATATAATCGCTGCCATTATGCCCGTAAAAGCCGATGGAAACACCACTTGTTTTACCATCTCAAAACGAGTTGCTCCTAGCGCTAATGAGGCTTCTTTAATTCCTTTCGCTACAGCTCTCATCGCATCTTCAGAGAGAGACGCAATCGTCGGTATCATCATAAACCCTATAACAATACCTGGACTAATAGCATTAAAAAACTGCAAATCTGGTATAACGCGTTGTAAAAGTGGTGTGACAACTGTTAACGCGAAAAAACCATATACAATTGTCGGGATGCCTGCTAGTAGCTCTAACAACGGTTTTAATATTTTCCGAGCGCCATTCGAAGCGTATTCGCTTAAAAACACGGCACAACCTAAACCAATAGGAATTGCTACGAACATGGCAATTGCTGTTACAAGGATTGTTCCACATATAAGTGGTAATATACCGAATTTTGGATCTTCAAAAAAAGGTAACCATTCCTTCTCTGTCAAAAAAGAATACAATGATATCTTTTGAAAAAACATGATTGTTTCATTTGCCAACGTAATAATAATTCCAAGTGTCGTTACAATGGACACGCTAGCAATGGCTTTTAGTATTAACGGAACAATTCGATTGATTCGCTGCGTTTTTTTTCTTCTATTTGTATTTCTCTCAATCAAATGTTGTACAGAAAATGTAATTTGACTTTTGTCATTATGAGCCAAAGATGAAAACCCCTTTCCACCCTGACATTACCTTTTTATTTCTGTTAACATTCGCAGCTGTTCATTATATTTTTCTTTTGGTAATTTTACATATCCGACCTCTTCAGCAAGGCTTCCAACATGCTTAATCATAAACTCAACATAATTTGCTACATTAATTTTATTTCTGATAGATGCATGATTCACATACGTAAATAGCGGCCTAGATAATGGCTTATACGTACCCGACTGAATGGTCTCTTTCGTTGGAAATACACCATCCACCTGTATTGCTTTTACCTTATCTCGATTGGCCATATAATAAGCATATCCTACAAAAGCAATGGCATTTTTATCATTCATTACCCCTTGCATAATAACTTGATCGTCTTCAGACAAAGAAACCGTTTTTACAAGGCGATTATTTTGTAAGACAACATTTTGGAAATAATCATAAGTACCAGAGTCTACGCCTGGCGCATAAAATTTAACTTGTTCACGAGGCCATGATGAATGAATTTGTGACCATCGTTTCAATCTTCCATTTTCACTCCATAATAGACGTAACTCGTCTATCGTCATATTGTTTACCCACGTATTTTGACGATTCACAACAATCGTTAGACCGTCATAAGCAACCTCAAATGGTGTAAATTGAATGGATTTTTTCTGCATTGCATTTTCTTCTACCGGTTTCATCAATCTCGAAGCATTGTTTATATCTACTTCTCCTTTACTGAAACGATTAAATCCTCCCCCTGTCCCAGAAATACTAATAGAAATTTTCACGTTTGGATGGGCCTTTGTATATTCCTCTGCTACTGCCTCTATAATGGGAAAAACCGTTGAGGATCCATCAACTCTCACTTCTCCCATTTCATTTGTAGCGAATGCAGTAGACATATTAAAACAAAGGAAACATGTCGATAATGTCAAAACTTTAATCGATGCGCTCATCCATTTCACGTGTTCTTCCTCCTAGAAGTAACCGGAAATAACAGGATTACAGATATAAGAATACTGCTAAACTATTAATTCGGTTTTAATTATTTGTAAAAGTTTTGTAAAGTCCCACAAAACAACTGTATACACAAACTTTATTTTCACTTTTGTACTTTAGATGCAGGAAATTTTCTAATCATCCATAAAGTGAAACTTTAATCAGTGGGGGTTTTGTTCATCCTCCACTGATTATTAACCCTCACCAATCGGACGTTTACAGGCAGCAGAGCTCTTCTTTGCTCCAGCTGAATTTTGAGGTGGGAGTTTTACCGCCCTCAAACGCAGGATAAAACTGCTATCGCCTATCACACACAACAAACTTAGAGCGTATGCACTAATCTTGTTGTGTTCATCGTTTTTGAAACTACATGTTTTTTCAATATTTTATGCTTGTCCACATTTACTAAACCATATGCGTAAGGCATAAAAAAAAGCACACTATCTTTTCAGATAGTGTGCTTTTTTTACAACTTTTTTATTCATCATCTTGATTTTTATTTTTTTTCGCTTTTTCATCTTGCGGAGCTTCACCAGTTAATGCTTGTTTTTTCAAATCATAGTAAGCGTCCATAATTTCACGACTGATATATCCATTAATTCCTGTTTTATCATCATGTACCCATGGGACAACAACAGAAAATG
Source organism: Bacillus sp. SIMBA_074 (assembly GCF_046534555.1). Lineage (NCBI taxonomy): Bacteria > Bacillati > Bacillota > Bacilli > Caryophanales > Bacillaceae > Bacillus > Bacillus sp. SIMBA_074. Next base: position 228,524 of record NZ_JAWRYM010000003.1, read on the forward strand.
CTACTTCTGGATCTTCAAGTGGCGCATAACCTACTAATGTTAAGTTATATGTTTCAACACGCTCACCTTTTGCATTTCTACCAATCTCTTTATCTCCGCCATATACAGTTTGAGCTGTACCTGTCTTCCCAGCGGCTTTATACGGTGCACCTGCAAAGTATTTTGTAGCTGTACCACCTGTATCGTTAAACACTTGTCTAAAGCCTTCTTGAACACGTTTAATTTGTGATTCAGGCATATCAACACGATTTAATACTTTCGGTTCCATCGATTGAACAACTTTTCCAACTTCCTCTGGCTTCGCCGATGGCTCGCGGATTTCCTTTACAACTTGCGGTTGCATACGATATCCACCATTCGCAATCGTCGAAATATATTGCGCTAATTGAAGCGGTGTATACGTATCATACTGTCCAATTGATAAATCTAATAAGAAACCTGGTATCTGATCTGTTCTACCTCTTTGTCCAGCCGTTTCATTCGGTAAATCAATGCCAGTTTTTACACCAAGTCCAAATTGACCGAAATAGTAACGCATAGTATCATATGATTTTTGTGGTATATCTAACGTACCGCCTCGCACATATGGAACCCCAGCAATATTCATCGCTGTTTTAAACATATAAACGTTAGAAGACATTTTTAACGCTGTCAGGTCATTAATGTATCCCATCGTTTTCCATGATGATTTTGTTTGTGTCCCTTTTAATTTAATTGGTTCATCTAACTGTACAGATCCAGGTTGAATCGCGCCAGTTTGATATCCCGTAAGTAATGTCGCACCTTTTACAGTTGAACCCATCGGATAAGAACTTGTCATCGTTCCTAATGCAAAATCCTCTACTTTCGTTTCGCCGTCTTTATTCACTAATTGTTTCCCCGCCATAGATAAAACTTCACCATTTTTCGGGTTCATCATTACAACGAATGCACGGTCTAAAAGAGGTTCGCTCCCTTTAAATCTCATTAAGTTTTTTGTAAGAATTTCTTCTACGCGCTGTTGTAATTTCATATCGATCGTTAAATTCAGATCGTTACCTCGTTGTCCTTGTGACACATTAATAGTTTCTAAAATATTACCCTCTTTATCTGTAACATTTCTTACTTCAGCTTTTGTACCGTGTAGGCTATCTTCATATTGTTGCTCAAGGTAACTTTTCCCTACGCGATCGTTACGATTATAATCACGAACAAGGTAGTAATCTAGTCGTTCTCTCGGCAACCCTTCATCAGAAGAAGTTACACCACCAAGTACACTTCGGAACATATCGTCATATTTATATTTTCGCTCCCAGTCAACATTTGTATCTACGCCTGGTAATTTCGCTAAATTTTCACTAATAATCGCGTATTCTTCTTCTGTTGCACCTTTTTTAACAATTTGCGGCGTCATTGCATATCCGCTTTCCATCTTGCTTTTGATCGCCAATATTTCTAAATCTTTTGCTGACAATTGATTAATCTCTTCTTCTGTTACACGATTTCGTTGACGTTCATCTAGTTCTTTATCTTCAATTTTATTCGCTTTAAACTCTTCACGATCTTTTTTTGTGATTTTCGCTTCTGCTTCTTCTTTATGTAAAGCAAGCCAATAATCTTTCTTATCGCGATCTGTTAACTTATCTGTTGGGACTTCAATTAAATCTGCTAACTTTTTCGCCGTTTCTAAGCGATCTGCTGCAGTTGATCCCTTCATTTTTGTAAATGTAATTGTACGAATAGGCTCATTATCTACGACCGCTTCTCCATTACGATCAAATATTTTCCCGCGTGGTACAGGATTACTTATCGTTGAATTTTCTTTCTTCTCAACTTCATTTTTATATTCCTCACCACGAACAATTTGTACGTATCCAAGCCTTACAATAACCGCGGAGAACATTAAAAACACGCAAAAAAACAACACGTTTAACCGAAAGGGAACGTGGGTTTTTGTCTTTGTCTGGTTCTTCTTCTGCTTCTTGCTCATACAAACCCCCTCTACCAACAGCTATGTAATGTGAAAGGGACACCTTCATACAGGTGCCCTCACTGCTGTCTTACATCTTTTTCTATTCTAGCATAAAACACACGATAAGTTAACCTTCTGGTTCAGTTTGATTCTGCGTGCTTCCTTGCGCTACAACACTGGTTTTGTTCACATTCCCCTCATCATATTTGACATTTTTAACTGCAAAATAAATAAGAAAATGTCCAGCTCCTAAAATACATAGTAAGAAAGGTAAACTTTTTTCAGGTGGAAAGAATATGACAGCACATAAAAAACTTAAAATGGAACAAATTCTTCCAGCATTTAACCATAATTCCCTGACCACTATATATTCTACACGCCATTCTCTCGCCTGTTTTGCTCTACCAATTACATCGTATGTCATTGAGCCGTACGGAACGAGTAAAATCGGATATGCAACCGCAATACATGCTGCATAAATAAGTAATTTCGTATATGTAACATTAAAAATAACTAAAAATACAACCGCGTATAAAATAATACCGCCAAGTAAAATTGCTTTTTTTCGCCATTCTTTCTTTAACATACGAGCAACTAAATAATAGCATACAAATGATACTGCAGAATTCACTAAACTATATTTCCCTAGTGCTAACTCGCTACCAGATGCTAAATAGACATATACCGAAATAACGAAAATAAACGTTCCCTCTCTCAAACCTTGGAAGAAATGAGCGCGCGTAATTCTTCCCCAGTTTTCATCAACTTGCCGCTCTTTCAATACTCGCACAATTTCATAGCGTCCTTCACATTCCCTCTTCGATAAAAAAAAGCTTAGAACGACTGCAACCGCAAATAGCATTAACGAGAGGAAGAAAATGACAGTATAACCACTCCATTTTTCCATACGTGAAATTGTATATCCTGCTGCTATCGGTCCAATCATTCCAGAGAACGATGTAAGAAGTCCTAGAAAACCGTTAAAAAAATCTCTTGTTTCTGGTTCTGTAATCTCAAATGTCAACAAGTTAAAAGCGAGCCAATAAAAACCATAACCAACTCCTAAAAGGGCTCCCATTAATAAAATATAGTGAGATGCACTTTTTCCCGCTACTAAAACGACGATAAAAAAAACAGCTAACGTGCCTACACCGATTCTCAATAAAATCGAGCGATCAATACGTTTCGCTAATTTCCCGCCCACAAGAAATGTTACAGGCTGCAATACAACGCTGGCCAAATTATACAAGCCCAGATTCACATAATTTTGTGTTTGCTTCCATAAATAAATGTTTACAAACGTATTCGATAAAGAAATTGCGAGCGTGTATAAACCTCCTATAACGAGCAATAATACTAAATCCCGATTCACTTCAACATCACCGATTACATGTTTCCACTTCATACACAACTCTCCTTTACTTCATGTTCTAGTCTTCCAAAGACAAGCTCAATTATGTAAAAAGAGAACATAGAAAAAAGCTAGGAGAAAACCCCCTAGCTTTTTTCTAGCTGTATTAACTTTAATTATTTTGCTTCTTGGTAAAGTTTTTCAGCAACGTTCCAATCTACAACGTTCCAGAATGCACCGATGTAGTCAGGACGACGGTTTTGGTAATTTAAGTAGTAAGCATGCTCCCAAACATCTAAACCGATAACTGGAGTTTTACCTTCAGTTAGAGGAGAATCTTGGTTTGGAGTGCTTGTTACTTCTAACTCACCATTGTTTACTACTAACCAAGCCCAACCAGAACCGAAGCGAGTTGCGCCAGCTTTTGCGAATTCTGCTTTGAATGCATCGAAGCTACCGAATTTCGCTTCAATCGCAGTTGCAAGTTCGCCTACTGGTTGTCCCCCGCCGTTTGGAGATAGGATTGTCCAGAAGAATGTATGGTTAGCATGTCCGCCACCATTGTTACGTACTGCTGTACGGATTGCTTCAGGTACTTCGTTTAAGTTTGCAACTAATTCTTCAACGCTTTTGTCAGCTAATTCTGCATGACCTTCTAAAGCAGCGTTTAAGTTTGTAATATACGTGTTGTGATGTTTTGTATGATGGATGTTCATTGTTTCTTTATCAAAGTGAGGTTCTAAAGCATCATACGCATAAGGTAAATTTGGTAATTCGTGTTTTGCCATTGTTATATTCCTCCCGGTTTATGTATTGTCACTACATATGTGACCTACAACTTCATTCTACCCTAATTGCCATAGGGTGCAAACAAATAAATCGCTTTGTCTTGCTATCATTAAAGTAGCAAAATTCCCACTTCTTTTCAATTAAAATGCTCATATATTCCGAAAAAAAGCTTCCTTCTACAAGGAAGCTTCCTGCTGACATAATAAACATATGAAATGGATATGGACCCTGTAGGACTCGAACCTACGACCGGACGGTTATGAGCCGTCTGCTCTAACCAACTGAGCTAAGGGTCCACGATTATGTATGTACCATTAAAAACAACTAAATTCCAATCGGATATATCGTTTGAAAAATGTAAGATAAATTTACCATATACGAAAGAAAAGTGTCAATTGTATTTTTCTCTACTAAAAGAAGTAAATTAATAAGAAGGAATTTAGTCTTCTCTACTATATGTAAATATAATATATCTTGAGCTTCTCTAGATTCGTACGTTACAATGATTTTATACATACATAAAGGAAGTGAATCTATGTCCATTTTTACACAGCTAGCAAAAAGCGTATATTCGCCTAAAGATATGGCGCTTTTCCGTTTTCAAAAAATCGGTAAAACCATTTTGTATATTATGCTTCTTTGCCTAATCACTACTATTCCAAGAACTTTCTTGTACGGTAGCGTTATTCAAGATGGTGTTAACATGGTAAATAAAGTAATCGAAAAAGATTTACCTGATTTTAAAATTGAAAATGGCGAGCTAACAGCTGATATTGATCAACCTATCGAAAAAGAAGATGGAAATGCCCTTTTCGTATTTGATCCAAATTCAACAGACTTAGAAAAATATCAAAATAAAACAGGTTTATTTGTTTTAAAAGATAAAGTAGTCTCCATGGGGAATGGTCAAACACAAACATACTCCTATAATGACTTATTAGGCGCATCTCTTGAGAAAAAAGATTTACAAGATTTCATTTCGTTATTTGACAGTATTTATCCAATCTTATTATTCGTTATTGGGTTCTTACTGTACTTGTTCCAATTATTTATTACCTTTGTAGGAGTTACATTGCTTGCCTTCATCGGTTCTGCGATGAGCGGTCAACGCAAATTATCTTATAAACAAGTTTGGACATTAACTGCTTACAGTTACACAATTCCAACAATCTTCTTTATGATTATGGATTTATTCAAAATAAACGTACCTGGCGCAACATTCATTTACATTGCAGTTGTTTTAATCGTTCTATACTTAACAATTAAAGAAGTTCCAAAGCCGAAAGAAAAACAAGAACTATAAAAAAATGCCTAAATAGGCATTTTTTTTTTGGACAAGCATATATTCCTAGCAAAGGAGTGAAGGATATGAAGAGATTAGGTGTACTCTTATTCGTGCTTGTCCTCGGTTATATATTTTATTACGACATAAAAATCGGTACTTTACCGATGTTAAGTTCATACAAAAAAACATCTGCTGCCCAAACGATAAAAAAAGAAAATACAGATACAAAACAAAATAAAGAGACAGAAACAGAAAAAGAAACGGATACAGCTTATAAAGCAATCGAAGTAAAAACTGGCGATACAGTTCTTTCTATTACAGAAGCGATTAATAAGAAAAAAATTCCTTCTATTGAAAAAGTAATTGATGATTTTAAGCAATTAAATAAAAATACATCTGCTACAAAAATCCAAGTTGGAAAGTCTTATAAATTCCCCTTATATCAATAAGCAATCACTTAATCCTTGTCAATTACATAAAGGCGCTGATACAATAGTAAAAGTGAAACCGAGTACTTTGGTTTCTATAGCCCTTTCTCACACATACTATCATTGATGTAAGGGACTAAAATAAGAAACTTCTTTTATAAGGAGAGCGATCAATTCGTGAATGAAATGACTCAACGCACAAAAACACGTCCAGTTAAAGTCGGTAATTTAACAATTGGCGGTAACAATGAATTAATTATACAAAGTATGACGACAACAAAAACGCATGATGTTGAGGCTACAGTTGCTGAAATTAAACGTTTAGAAGAAGCTGGCTGTCAAGTTGTTCGTGTTGCTGTTCCAGACGAACGCGCAGCAAATGCTATTGCTGATATTAAAAAACAAATCAACATTCCACTTGTTGCTGATATTCATTTTGATTACCGCCTTGCTTTAAAAGCAATCGAAGGCGGCATTGATAAAGTACGTATCAATCCAGGTAACATTGGACGTCGCCATAAAGTAGAAGCTGTTGTAAATGCAGCGAAAGAGCGTGGCATTCCAATCCGTATCGGTGTAAATGCCGGCTCATTAGAACGTCATATTTTAGAAAAGTATGGATATCCAACTGCTGATGGTATGGTCGAGAGCGCACTGCACCATATTAAAATTTTAGAGGACTTAGATTTCCACGATATTATCGTATCAATGAAAGCCTCTGATGTTAACTTAGCAATTGAAGCATACGAAAAAGCTGCTCGCGCTTTTGATTATCCATTACATTTAGGTATTACAGAATCAGGAACATTGTTTGCTGGGACTGTAAAAAGCGCCGCCGGTCTTGGAGCAATTTTAAGTAAAGGCATCGGAAATACACTTCGTATCTCTTTAAGCGCTGATCCAGTTGAAGAAGTAAAAGTTGCACGTGAACTATTAAAATCATTCGGTCTTGCATCTAATGCCGCAACACTTATTTCTTGTCCAACTTGTGGTCGTATTGAAATTGACCTAATTAGCATTGCTAATGAAGTCGAAGAATACATCTCCACACTTAAAGTTCCAATTAAGGTTGCAGTACTCGGCTGTGCCGTAAACGGTCCTGGTGAAGCTCGTGAAGCTGACATCGGTATTGCCGGTGCACGCGGAGAAGGTTTATTATTCCGTAAAGGGCAAGTCGTTCGTAAAGTACCAGAAGAAACAATGGTAGAAGAACTGAAAAAAGAAATTGATGTAATCGCTGCTGAAATGGCTGCCGAACGAGAAAAAGAAAAAGAAAAACAAGAACAATAAAAAGAAGGTTGCCACAATTTTTGTGAGCAACCTTTTTTTTACATTCAAATTAAAAACTCGTCAGTTATATAACTGACGAGCCCTCTCATTTTGCACATTTTGGGCAACGACCATATATTTCAAACTTATGCCCCGTTACCTCATAACCTTTAAAATCTTTATTCATAAAATCCATCGGGCAGGAATTAATCTCTTTCGTACCACCACAATCTAAACAAATGAAATGATGATGATGTTCCATAATGGAGCATGTAAAACGGAAATGCTTTTCACCATTTAATTCCGTTTGCTCTAAAACACCGACTTCAGCAAAAACCGTTAAGTTACGATAAATCGTATCAAAACTAAGTCCTGGATAATCACCCTTCATATGCTCTAAAACATCTTTCGCAGTTAAATAACGATTATGAGCTGCGAATAATCTCAGCATCTCTTCCCTTTTCCCCGTATGTTTGTATCCCTTTTCCTTCATTAGGCGTAAAGCTTCTGTTAGATTCATACCTATCCCTACTTTATGCAGTTTTTTTCTTCTTCCATAAAATTGCACCAATTAAAATAAGAACCGCTATCATAACAATTGTACCACCTGGAGCTAAATCAAGTTGATACGAAGCAAACATTCCACCAATTACTGCAATTTCACCAAATAAAATGGAAAAGAAAATTGTTTGTTTAAATCCTTTTGCAATACGAATACTTGCTGCAACTGGTAACGTCATTAAAGATGATACGAGAAGAACACCTACAACACGCATTGATACCGCAATTACAAGAGCAACTAATATAATGAAGATAAAGTGAATCCACTTTGCACTTAAACCGGTTGATACAGCGTATTCCTCATCAAATGATAGTAAAAACAACTCTTTGTATAATAAAACAATCGTCGCAATAACAACAATTGCTACTATACCAATAATAATTAAATCCGCACTTGTTACAGCACTTACACTACCAAATAAATAACTAAATAAATCCGTATTGAATCCATTAGCAAGTGAGATGAAGATAACTCCAATCCCCATCCCTGCTGAAAGTATAATCGGGATTGCTAACTCTTGATAATGTTTATATACAGTACGTAATTTTTCAATTAGCAATGCTCCACCGATTGAAAAAAACATCCCCATATATAAAGGGTTTAAAAACCCACCGGTAAAGATTGTCTTTTCAAGTAATAAACTTGCTGCAATTCCGGATAACGTCACATGACTTAATGCATCCGCAATAAGCGACATGCGGCGAATTACAACGAACACGCCGATAAGTGGTGCGACAAGCCCTATCAAAATACCAGCGTATAAGGAATTACGTAAAAAATCATATTGTAAAAAATCCTGTATCATTATATCCTCCCGTGATGCCCATGTTCATGTTCTAAGCGATGAACATGATGTCCATATAAAATCGACATTTCTGCATCTTCTAACTCTCGGAATTTCTCTACATTCCCATGGAAATGTAAATGCTGATTCAAACATGCAACATGCGTCACCTTCTCTGTCACAGCACCCATATCGTGCGTAACAAGAATTAACGTAATTCCCAATCTTTTGTTTAAATCCTCTAGTATCTCATAAAAACTTGCCACATTCTTCACATCAATCCCAACAGTAGGCTCGTCCAAAATAAGCAATTCCGGATCACTTACAAGTGCACGAGCAATAAATACACGCTGTTGTTGTCCACCAGAAAGTTCTCCAATGTTGCGACCTCGAAACTCGCTCATACCTACATCAGCAATCGCTTTTTCTACTTTCGCATTATCGTCTTTCGTAAAAAAGCGAAAAAGCCCTTTTTTCGAAACGAGCCCCATTGAAACAACCTCGAAAACAGTTGCCGGGAAACCTGAGTTAAAGCTACTTGCCTTTTGGGATACATAACCAACTTTATTCCACTCTTTAAATTTCTTACTATCAATGCCAAACAATCTAATACTTCCTTGCTTTGGTTTTAAAACACCCAATAAGCATTTAAGTAAAGTCGATTTCCCTGAACCATTCGGTCCAACTAAACCTAAAAAAGCTCCCTTCGGAACTTGCAAATTAATATCTTCTAACACGTTGCGATCTTCATACCGAAACGTTAATCCTTCTATTTCCAATATATTATTCATAGCATCTCACCTATTTTAATTCAGAATGATTCCGATTTATCTCTATTTGAATTATAGTACAGCTTATTATAGTTGTAAACCAATCTGCCTAAAATATATTCTTTATTTCAAGAAACCTTATTATTATAACAAAAAGCAGAGAATAATTCTCTGCTTTCAAAAGATATTACAATTAACTTTTTAGTGAATTGCTGATTTAAACTTACCACCATTTGTCTCTTGTGTATTCATAATCGTAACAAATGCGTTTTCATCAATTTCATGCACAATTGATTTTAACTTCGTCACTTCCAGACGTGTTACAACTGCATAAATAACTTCTTTTTCTTTATCTGTATAGCCACCTTTAGCAACAAGTTTTGTTGTTCCACGACCAAGGCGGTGTAAAATCGCATTTGATACTTCCTCATATTGATCCGATACTATTAAAACTGCTTTCGTTTCGTCTAATCCTTGAATTACCGTATCAATTGTTTTGAATGCGATATAGTACGTCATAACAGAATACATCGCTTGTTCAACACCAAAAACAAATGCTGCCCATGCAAAAATGAATAAGTTCACAAACATTACGAATTCACCAACAGAAAACGGTAATTTCTTCGTTAATAGAATTCCCATAATCTCGGTCCCATCTAACGATCCACCATGACGAATAACAAGTCCTACACCAATCCCTAAAATAAGACCGCCGAAAACTGTTGCTAAAATCGGCTCTGTTGTAAATGGCGGGATAGCATGCAACGTTGATTCAATAAATGCTAAAGCTACAATTCCAAATGCTGAAGATAACATGAATGTTTTTCCAATTTGCTTATACCCGGAGTACATAAAAGGAATGTTGAGGATAACAACTAAAGTAGAAAAGCTTAACCACCAAATATTAGGAGTAAGATAATCTAATATAAGAGAAATACCAATAATTCCACCATCAATAATTTTATTTGGCATTAAAAACAGTTCAATCGCTACCGCCGCACACGCTGCCCCAAAGACAATCATAACTAAACGATATACAAGATGAATAACACTTTCTTTTCGATGTTGCTTTTTTTCCATAAGTCCTCCTTATACTCTTTATCTATAGTTTTGTTCTTATATTATAACATAAGCTTCTTTTCCCCATTGAAAAAATGCACCTTGATACGAATATGTACAAGCTATGCGTACATATATTTCGATAGAAGAACGTGTGAAGGAGGACAACACGATGAACCTCATTAAACAAATTGTGAACAAAAAATTAAATCATATTTCTACAAAAGAACTATTGAAATATAGTAAAGAATACGAAGTTCCAATCACAACTGCACAAGCTGATAAAATCGTTTTACTTATGAAAGGGAAAAACATTAACATTTACGATAATACCGAGCGACTAGATTTGTTAAAACAAATCGCTAAAGTAACTACTCCTGCCACTGCCCAACAAGTAAATATTTTATTTCAGCAGCTATTAAAATAAGGAGGGGAAAATCCCCTCCTTATTGTGCTTTAATTTTTTCAAGAATCCCTTCATCAAAAGTACCATTTTTCAGCATTTCGATTTCTAATTTATATGGTGGCTTCTTATCTTTTTTATCTTCACCTACATACGGCGTTTCAAGAATTTTTGGTACGTGCGTAAGTTGTGGGTGATGCACAATGTGATGCAATGCCTTATAGCCAATATGACCAAAACCAATATTTTCATGACGGTCTTTTCCAGCTCCGCATACATTTTTGCTATCGTTAATATGAAGTACTTGTAAACGATTTATCCCAACAATTTTATCAAATTCGTTTAACACACCGTCAAAATCATTTACAAGGTCATAACCTGCATCATGCGTATGACACGTATCAAAACATACAGATAGTTTTTCATTATATTTCACACCATCAATAATTTTCGCAATTTCTTCAAAGCTACGACCGCATTCCGTTCCCTTTCCTGCCATCGTTTCTAACGCAATGTTAACCGTCTGCTCTGGCGTTAATACTTCATTAAGCCCTTTAATAATTTGTTGAATACCAGCATCCGCTCCTGCACCAACGTGCGCACCTGGGTGAAGAACGATTTGTTTCGCTACACCTAATGCCGATGTTCTTTCAATTTCCATGCGAAGGAAGTCTACACCTAATTGGAATGTTTCTGGCTTCGTCGTATTCCCAAGATTAATAATGTATGGCGCATGTACGATAATTTCTTCAATACCGTTTAGTTCCATATGTTTTCTTCCTGCTTCTATGTTCAATTCTTCAATTGGTTTTCTTCGTGTATTTTGCGGTGCACCTGTATAAATCATAAACGTCGTTGCACCGTATGAAACAGCCTCTTCACTTGCTGCTAATAACATTTTCTTACCACTCATAGAAACATGAGATCCAATCTTTAACATACAATCACCTCTTCAATATACACTAGATATAATGATAGCATAATTTGTAGAAATATGTAGCGAATTGTTTGTTCACACAAAAGGCACTACAAATCAAACAGACTATTCAAACAATCTGAACTCTATACTTAAATTAACCCAATAAAGCGAAACTTTAGTCAACGTTTTTTCTACCCCGCACTAATTATTAGTCTACATTAATCGACTTTCTCTCAAGCAGTGAGATAAAAAAAATAAGGGAAATCCCTTATCTTTTTTTATTGCTATATTTTTTCTTCACTTTGTCACGTTCTGTTGCAAGTTTTCGTTTATAGTTTGGTTTTACTTTTTTCGGCTTCTTAACAACTTTTGTTGCCATAACATCTAGTCCATCACTTGGTTTTTTACGGCTCTTACGACGACGACGGTCACCTAAATCCGCCCATTCATCTCCGCGTAAATCTACATGTTTAAACTCGATATGACGTTGTTTTTCCAAACTATCTAACGCTTCTTCATTTGCTGGATCATAAATCGTCACTGCAATACCTGAATGACCCGCACGTGCAGTTCTTCCAACACGGTGAACGAAGAAATCTAAATCTGGTGGAAGTTCATAGTTAATAACATGGCTAATTCCTTCAATATCAATACCACGTGCCGCCAAATCTGTTGCGACAATGTATTGGAACTCTAAATCACGAACTTGTTTCATCATTTTTCTACGATCACGTGGTGATAAATCACCGTGTATACGCCCTACTTTTAATCCACGTTCTGCTAATCCATCGGCTACTTCGTCAGCCTTCTTCTTTGTGTTTGTAAAGACAATTGCTAAATATGGTTTAAATTGAAGTAGCATATTTTTCACTAATTCAGTTTTATTACGGTGTCTTGAAGGCACAAGGTAATGATCAATATTTCCTGCTGCAACTTGCTTCGGATTAATATGAATATGTTCTGGATTCTCCATATATTTCTTCAAAAATGGTTTTAATTTTTGAGGAATTGTTGCAGAGAAAACTAACATTTGCAGATTTTTAGGCATACGTGCCGCAATTTTATCTACATCTTGAATGAATCCCATATCAAGCATTAAGTCCGCTTCATCGACAATAATAGTATCCGCTTTATAAACAAATAGCGCCTTTTCTTCTACTAAATCTTTAATACGTCCTGGCGTTCCAACTACAATATGAGGTTGTTTTTTCAACTTTTCAATTGATCGTTGTTTATCAGTTCCACCAATTAAACAGCGTGCTGTAATCATTTGATCTTCTGCACAGAACTTTGTTAGTTTCACAATTTCTTCGTAAATTTGTTGTGCTAACTCACGAGTAGGCGCTGTAATAACAAGTTGTACCTCTTCACGACTTGCATCAATTCTGTTTAATGTAGGAAGTAAGTATGCATGTGTTTTCCCAGAACCAGTTTGGGATTGTCCAATTATACTCACACCTTTTTTCACGACCGGGAAAATTTTCTTTTGAATTCCTGTTGGCTCTGTAAAGCGTAGTTCACGAACTGCATCTATTAAAAATGGTTTAAAATCATACTGTGTAAAAGTTTGTAGTGTCATAAGTTACACCTTCTTTCTAAAATTTCTACTGCGCACAAATCAGTCAAGTCTACATTATATCGAAATCTACAAGTAAAATCCATCTTTAGTTTAGGTTTTTATCTCAAAAACTAACCTTCTTTCCTTCCATTGCATATTGTATGTGTATATACCTAACTGAAGAAAGGAGGATTTCCCACATGTTTCCGAAATCCCCTATAAGACAAATGTATCCGAATCGAGGACAACAATCTTACACACCATATCCGATTCCACAACTACCACCGATGGCTCAAAAAAAGAAAGGTTTCCTTGCTAAACTCTTTAAAAAACACGATCCAACCGAACCTTTCATGCAAATGGTCCCTCCTTATCGACAAATGGAAGGGCCACCGATGATGCACCAACAACCGCCGCCCCAATATCAACAGCAACAGCCATACCAACAACAATATACACAACAATATCAACCATACATGCAGCAATATCCAGAGCAGATGATACCACCTCAAATGTATGAATCAAATGATACACGTGGTGCTGCGTCAGCTACAACTGCAGCGGCATCTAGCAGCGGCATCGGTAGTTTTTTTTCAAATTTAATTTCGAACCCAACTAATATGATAAATAATATCGAAAAAGTATCTCAAGTCGTGCAATCTGTCGGTCCTGTTGTCGAACAGTACGGTCCCATTATGCGTAGTCTACCAAGCATTGTTAAAATCCTCACCTCTGGAAAAAGTACGGAAGAAAATCAAACTGAAGATGCAACAGAACAGGTTGAGGTAGCAACTCCACCTCCTCCACCTCCAAAAAGGAAACGAAAAAAAATAGTGCTTGAACCGGTAATAGAAAAAGAGGTTCCGAAAGAACCCGTTCAACAATCAGCAACAAAGCCAAAACTATATGTGTAACAATCCTTTGTTTTCTATCCACTCCTCCTTTATAATGTAATGGACTATGCACAAAAGTATCCCTTGTTTAGAAGGAGAGGATTACTCACATGAAGATTGTTAAAATTTCCCCTCGTGGTTATTGCTACGGTGTTGTTGACGCAATGGTTATTGCACGTAACGCCGCATTAGATAAATCATTACCGAGACCCATTTATATTTTAGGTATGATTGTTCACAATAAGCATGTCACAGATGCTTTCGAAGAGGATGGCATCATTACATTAGACGGTCCAAGTCGATTAGAAATTTTAGATAAAATCGATTCTGGTACTGTTATTTTCACTGCACACGGTGTTTCTCCAGAAGTTAAACAACGTGCAAAAGAAAAAGGTTTAACGACAATTGATGCAACTTGTCCAGATGTTACAAAAACACATGACCTTATCGAAGCAAAGAAAGCTGAAGGATACCATGTCATTTATATCGGCAAAAAAAATCATCCAGAACCAGAAGGCGCAGTTGGTATCGCACCTGATATCGTTCATCTTATCGAAAAAGCTGATGATTTAAAAACACTAGAAATTCCAACGGATAAAATTTTAGTTACGAATCAAACAACAATGAGTCAATGGGATGTTCAACATTTAATGGAGGACATCCAGAAAAAATTCCCAACAGCAGAATTCCACAAGGAAATTTGTTTAGCAACTCAAGTTCGCCAAGAAGCTGTCGCTAAACAAGCTGATGTTGCAGATTTAACAATTGTTGTCGGTGATCCGAAAAGTAACAACTCAAACCGTTTAGCACAAGTATCACAAGAAATCGCTGGTACGACAGCATACCGCGTTGCAGACGTAAGTGAAATCCAATTAGAATGGCTACAAGGTGTAGAAAACGTAGCTGTTACAGCAGGTGCTTCTACTCCAACGCCAATTACAAAAGAAGTTATTGCTTTCTTAGATCAATATGACCCAATGAATCCAGCTACATGGGACAGAATTCGAAAAGTACCACTTCAAAAGATACTACCTCGTGTAAAAGTGAAAAAAGAACAATAATAAAAACCGTTGCCTACATGAGCAACGGTTTTTATTTTTCTTATACAAATGTGAATGGATCTGTATGTAACTGCGAAGCGTGAATGTGTACATTGAATTTCTTCACATCTACTTTTTCTTGCAATTGTTTTTGTACACCTTGCTTCATTACTTTTTCAACGTTATGTCCTGGATCGACTATATTTAAACCAATCATCATCGCATCGTGAGCAACATGATAATACATATCACCTGTTACATATACATCTGCTCCTTTAAATTTCGCTTGGTTTATATATTTATTACCGTCACCACCAAGTACAGCTACTTTACGCACCTTATCATCTAACTTTCCAACAACTCTTGCACCCTTTACATGTAATGATTGTTTCACATGTAAAGCAAACTGCTCAAGCGTCATTTCTTCTTGTAAATACCCTATTTTACCAAGACCTAATGTTTCACCTTTATTATCAAGCGGATATACATCATATGCCACTTCTTCATATGGATGGGCTGCCAACATCGCTTTAATAACTTTTCTTTGTAATGAAGCTGGAATAATCGTTTCGACACGTATCTCTTCCACACGTTCTAACTGCCCAGTTTCCCCGATATAAGGATTTGTCCCTTCTCGAGGGATAAACGTACCTACCCCTTCGCTACCGAACGTACAGTGGCTATAATTACCGATATGACCTGCATCCGCATCTCCAAGAGCTTTGCGCACTTCTTCTGCATGGGTTACTGGAACAAATACAACAATTTTTTTCATTTCTTCTGCATATGTAGGAGCTAATACTTCTGTATTTTGTAACCCTAACGCATCGGCAAGTAAATCATTTACCCCACCCTTAGCAATATCTACATTTGTATGCGCCGCATAAACCGCAATATCATTTTTAATACACGTTTCAATAATTCTTCCGTACGCCTTATCTGTATGAATCGCTTTTAATGGATTAAAGATTAAAGGATGGTGCGCTATAATGATATTCGCTCCTAATTGGATCGCCTCGTCCACAACTTCCTCAGTTACATCTAACGCGATTAATACGTGCTGGACAGGTTTATTAAGCGCTCCAATCTGTAAGCCAATCTTATCCCCTTCCATCGCTAAATGCTTCGGATACATACCTTCAAACAAAGAAATAATTTCATGACCATTCGGAATTTTACTCATGATAAAACCTCTCCTATCATTTTCATTTTCGCTTCTACTTCTGCACGCTTCGCTTTTGTCTCTTCAGACTCTGCTGCACGTTCTAACTGTTTTAAAATATTTTGGAAGTTTTTCAATTCCCCTTCCCACTTTTCAATAAAAGCTTCACCTTTTTCTTTTATTAAAAATGGACCCATAAACAGTTCAGCTTGTTTATTTTCAGAGTAAGGTACCGCTGTATCTCCTCGCTCTCCGACTAAAATCTCGTAAATCTTTCCGTCTTCTATTACAATTTTCTCACCGATAAGCTCCCATCCATTTTCAATAAACCATTCACGAATATGGTGTGCTGCAATATTCGGCTGTAAGATTAAACGTGTTACACCTTCTAATTTTTCTTTACCACTTTCTAAAATGTCACGAATTAACGCTCCACCCATACCAGCAATCGTAATAACATCTACTTCTCCTGGCACTATAACAGCTAATCCATTCCCTTTACGAACGTCTACTTTATCTTGTAAGCCACTTTCAGCTACAGTTGCTTGTGCAGAGCGAAACGGTCCATCTACAACCTCTCCTGCAACTGCTTTTGTAGCAATATTATTTATAATTGTATAACACGGTAAATACGCATGATCCGATCCAATATCAGCTACTGTAGAGCCTACCGGAATCTCCCTCACAACTTCTTCTAATCGTTTCGAAAGCTTTACTTCATTCATGTATTTCCATTACTCCTTCTCTTCTCAGTCTGTCTCCATGATAATGAATTTATAGTAGTTGTTGCAAGTCCATAACAACACTTCAATTCTCTATTACTAATCGTATTTTAGAAAGTATAGAAAAACAAGCCTTTTGCACAAAAGCAAAAGGCTTGTAATATGAAACTTTATTTTTTCTTCGATAACCAATCAGCTACTTTTGCCGCTTGATCAGCTGGAACTATATTTGGTGGCATATTTCCTTTTCCTTTTGAAAGAACTTCTTTAATTTCATCTTTCGAAAGTTTCCCACCAATTTTTTGTAAATTAGGTCCCACTGCCCCTTGTAACTGATCACCGTGACAGCTCGTACAGCTTTGCTTTACAATATCCTCTGGCTTTGATGCTGTTTGCGCTGGTTTCCCACCATTTTTTGCATCAGCTAACTCTTTAGATTTATTTAGCCCCTGAAATGAAAATACAAACATAACGATAATACCTAATGCTGCAATAAGAGCGAACGGAATCAACGGATTACGTTTCATATCTCTTCTCCCCCCTCTATACCACTAAATAGTTAGATGATTCAGTCATTTATATTGTACTTGAAAACGCCCTATCAGAAAAGAGCAAACTACTACTTGTTAAAAATATTCCGTAAATTCATTTTATTGATTTTCACTATTATATCGCATATTATTTCGATAATTACTAACGTTTCTCATCATATTTTTTACTTTTCTACATATTATTTTGTATATAATAAACAAAATAAATCGAAAAATCGAAAAATGAGCATTTGCAAATCAAAAGACAATTCTGTAAAATAAATTACAAGAAATTGTAATCGTTGCCGATAGCTAAACTTTAACAAAAATTAACAAAATAAAAAAGTTTACTTCACAAAAGTGAAGTAAACTTAAAGGTAGCCTATTCTAAGAAATCCTTAAGACGCTTACTACGGCTTGGATGTCTTAATTTGCGAAGTGCTTTCGCTTCAATTTGACGAATACGTTCTCTCGTTACGCCGAATACTTTCCCAACTTCTTCAAGCGTACGAGTTCGTCCATCATCTAAACCAAAACGAAGACGCAGAACATTTTCTTCACGATCTGTTAGTGTATCTAACACATCTTCTAATTGTTCTTTTAGCAATTCATACGCTGCATGGTCCGCAGGCGATGTTGCTTCTTGGTCTTCGATAAAGTCACCTAAATGGGAGTCGTCTTCTTCACCAATTGGTGTTTCAAGAGAAACTGGCTCCTGTGCAATCTTTAAGATTTCGCGTACTTTTTCTGGAGCAAGATCCATTTCTTCACCAATCTCTTCAGGAGATGGTTCGCGTCCTAAATCTTGTAATAATTGACGTTGTACACGGATTAACTTATTAATTGTTTCAACCATATGAACTGGAATACGAATTGTTCGCGCTTGGTCTGCAATCGCACGTGTAATAGCTTGGCGAATCCACCAAGTTGCATACGTACTAAATTTAAAACCTTTACGGTAGTCGAACTTTTCAACTGCCTTAATTAGACCCATATTTCCTTCTTGGATTAAGTCTAAGAAAAGCATACCACGGCCCACGTAGCGCTTTGCAATACTTACTACAAGACGTAAGTTTGCTTCCGCAAGACGGCGTTTTGCTTCTTCATCGCCTTCTTCAATACGTGTCGCAAGTCGAATTTCTTCTTCAGCAGATAGTAAGTCTACACGACCAATTTCTTTTAAGTACATACGAACAGGGTCATTGATTTTCACACCTGGCGGCACACTTAAATCATTAAGGTCAAATTCTTCTTCCGTTTTTGTAATTTGACGATTATTAGGACCTTCGTCGTTGTCATTGTCACCAACTAAGTCAATCCCTTGTTCACCTAAATATTCATAGTATTCATCCATTTGATCGGATTCAATTTCAAATCCATTCATGCGTTCTGCAATCTCTTCATATGTAAGAACGCCACGTTTTTTTCCGAGCTCAGTGAGTTGTTCTTTCACTTGCTCAAGGGTCATTTCAGTTTCAATTTGTTTAGAACGAGCTGGTTTATCAGCCATCTGTTCCCCTCCTTACGCGAGATACAAACATTCATTATACTAAAACTTTATCGAAAAAGCTATTTTCTTGCTTTTTGACTTTGTAAATATGCCACATAATATTTAGCAGCCTCTACAGGATCTGTTTTTTCCATTTGTTTTACTTTAAAGATAATTTCCATCTTTTCAAGTTTTTCTTTATGGCGTCTTAGCGCCTCCAAATGACCTTGTAACGCTTCTTCTGTGTACTCTGGATTAATAAATTCATCCGTCGAAATATCAGTAATAATATTTTTCAACTTTTCATCAGAGAGCCAACTTAAAAATGTTCCGACTGAAGGTTCATTCCCCTTTTCATAATATGCGTATAGTTCATATAAAATCCCTTTATGTTCTTCTGTATAAAAATCTTCTATATGAGGTTCCATACGCACTGTCACTTCTGCACTTTGCAACATATGGTAAATAATTTCTCTTTCTGCCCTTTCAAAACCTGTTAATTTCGGTTTCGTTTGAACAATTTGAGATGGCTTAGAAACCTGCTTTATTTGTTTTTGCTGTACCTTTTGTTCTTTGCGATATTGGTGCAATTGATTCAAAAGTGTTTCCATTGAATACGAAAATTCTTGCGATAATGATTTTAAATATGATTCCGCCTGCATCGCATCCTGTAGCAATGATAACTCTTTTAAAACACTTTTTACATATTCTTCTTTGCCAGACTCATCTTGCAAATTTTTCCCTAAACGCAAATGATTTATTTTGAAACCAACAAAACTTATACTTGATTTCACAAGATTTTCAAAAGCGGTTGTCCCATATTGTTGCACATATTCATCAGGGTCAAGCTTATCTGGCAAGGATGTAACTTTCACTTGGCAACCAACTTGCAATAGTAATTGCCCTGCTTTCATCGTCGCTTCTCGCCCTGCTTTATCACCATCATAGCAAAGAACAACAGTTTCAACGTTACGTCGCAGAAGTTTCGCTTGTTCTTCAGTTAAAGCTGTTCCCATTGTCGCAACAGCTTCTTCCACACCACTTTTCACCGCGGCTAGTACATCGGCATAACCTTCAAAAAGGACAACCTGCCCACGTTTTCTAATAAACGGCCTTGCTTGGTGGAAATTATACAACAGCTTACTTTTGTAAAAAATCGGTGTTTCAGGACTATTCAAATATTTCGGAGTGTCATCTCCTAATGCCCTTCCACTAAACGCTATCACCTTACCTTGTAAAGTATAAATCGGAAACATAACTCTTCCGCGGAAGCGGTCATAATGACTGCCATCCTTCTCACTTCTTACAAGAAGGCCAGCCTGTTCCATACTAGATAGCGACAAACCTCTTTTTTGTAAAATTTTCGTTGCTGCATCCCAAGCTTGTGATGCATAACCAATTTCAAATTTCTCAATCATCTCTTTTGTAATACCACGTTTTAATAAATATGAAAGTGCTTCATTTCCTTCTTCTGTATTTACTAATAAATGATGATAATACTTTTTCAAAAGTTCATGAGCCTGTTGCATGATGACAGTGTCATCAGATATGTCTTCTTGTTGTTGTTGTCCTTGCCCTGATGTATATTCTGCAACTGCAATTCCATTTCTTTCGCCAAGCTTTTGAACAGCCTCTGTGAAAGCAAGTCCCTCCATTTTCATAAGAAAAGAAAATACATTTCCACCTTCTCCACATCCGAAACAATGAAAAATTTGCTTATCAGATGAAACAGAGAATGAAGGAGAATTCTCACCATGAAATGGACAAAGGCCGAAATAGTTACGCCCCTGCTTTCTAAGTTGAACATACTCACCAATCACTTCTACAATATCGGATGATGTCCGAATCTGTTCAACAACTTCTTCAGGAATTCTGTTCCCCATAACTCCATCTCCGTGTCGTATTTTGTATTCGATATAAATTAAAAGATTCCTTTATAATTCGACAATATTTTTCTAAATTTGTTAGAAAGTACTGTCGATCACATTGTGTAAACGATTTTGGACCTTTCGTATAAGTCCCCAGTCTGCGTAAATTCGCAGATACATACTACTATATAAAATTGTATACATTTGCTCATCTGTTACAAATGTATCTCCTGGAGACAATACATATACTCCTTTTTCACAAGAAGACTAGCAAGAAGCACTATAGCCTGTATGATCATGAGATCTGTAGCTTTTGCATGTTAATAAATATAACAGTCAACTTCATCTTGCTCAGAATCTACATAGACCCAATTACCTTGCTGTTTTCTTGAACGATGAGCATAGGATACGACAAACAAAATTTCGACATAAAATTTTGTTCCAACTTGCACAATTGCATTCTTCACGGGATACGCATCTGCATCAAATAATATCTTATCTGATGTTTTGCATATGTCTGTATTCTACATCCCTTCTGTGAATCCTTCCATAATGTGCGTTTTCTTGTCTAGATTTTGTCGATTTAACGTAAATACATGTCTTTTTCGAAAATCCTATCCCTAGTTTATTCTGAAAAATTAAAGTCTAAACGTAAAATATAGGTTTTTATCACAATTTTTTATTATAATATATTTTCTTCAACTACGCTACATATCCCTTTAATTTTCATCTTACACTTAAAGATAACGAAATCGTTCCTTTAGCATAATTAAAAAACAGAAGAATATAAGTATAACCATTCCGCTATATTCTATTACTAAGCCGAAAGTTCATGCTCTACTTCGCATCTTCCTCTAACGCCTTCTCACGAGCGAAAAAAGCACATTCACCTTTGGTAAATGTGCTAAAACATTTTTTGGTTTTGCACTGCATTCACAATAATATTTGCTGTTTCTTCAATTGCCTTATTTGATACATCAATCACTTGACAATTTATTTTACTAATTACTTCCTCAAAATGATCAATTTCTTCTTGAATACGATTAATATTTGCATATGTTGCTCCATCACTTAATCCAAGTGATTTCAATCGTTCTTTTCGAATATGATTTAACTTATCTGGTATAATTTTCAAACCGAAACATTTCTCTTTTGCCACTTGATATAATTCCTCAGGCGGATCCACTTCCGGTACAAGTGGTACATTAGCAACTTTCAAACGTTTGTTATGCGCTAAATATTGTGAAAGTGGTGTTTTTGATGTACGTGAAATTCCAATCAACACGATATCAGCTTTTAAAATACCACGTGCATCTCTACCATCATCATACTTAACTGCAAATTCAATCGCTTCAATTTTTTTAAAGTACTCTTCATCTAATCTTCGAACGACACCTGGCTCATACCTTGGTACTTGCCCTGTAATTCCTTCAATTTGATCGATAAGAGGTCCGATAATATCGTATGCCTCTACTCCTTCTTTTGCCGCTTCTGTCAATAAATATTGACGCATATCAGGCTTTACTAACGTAAAACAAATAAGCGCTTGATTGCTCTTGGCAATCGAGATTACTTCTTTTAATGTCCCTGTATCTTCTACATACGGTACACGCCTAATATCAGGAGCGAATGGGAACTGTCCCATTGCCGCTCTAACAACCAAATCAGCCGTTTCTCCTACAGAGTCAGATACGACATATACGATTTTATTATCCATTACATTACCTCACTTTAAACAAATTACACTTATTCGTTATTTACTAAATTTACAAACGCACGTGTAATATTTGTTTTTGTAATTCGTCCAATCACTTCTAAACCTTGTTTCGTATCCTTCACAACCGGCATCGCATCAATCTGTCTTTCTATTAATTCCATCGCAATATCATATAAAGAATCCTCCCTGCGACACATCGCAATGTTTGGCATCCTTGTCATGATAATATTAACCGGAAGAGAGGTTAAATCCTGCTTTCCTAAGCTAGCTCGTAATAAATCTTTACGAGATACAACGCCAACTAATAAAGTAGCTTGATCTACAACAAATAATGTACCAACGTCCTCTAGAAACATAGTACAGATTGCATCGTATACTGATACATTTTTATCAATTACAGCCGGTCTAGATTGATAATCTTGCACTTTAATTTTCTTAACAGCTTCAGATAATAGCTGTCCCCCGGTTTTACCCGTATAAAAATAACCTACACGTGGACGCGCTTCTAAATAACCAGCCATCGTTAAAATTGCTAAGTCTGGTCTTAGCGTTGCACGTGTTAAACCCAATTGCCCAGCAATTGACTCCCCTGTAATAGGACCGTGATCTTTTACAATCTGAATGATATGCTCTTGCCGTTTATTCAGCTCTATGATAATCACCACCTTTAATGCACAACGAAAAAAGTTATACTATCTCTTAAATATTATATACTAAATATGCTATTCGAAAAAGAAAGTATGTAAAAAGGACCGTATACGGCCCTTTTTATATTTGAAACTTATCAAGTTGTTCCAAGAAACGCCTTGTTTTCAAATAAATTCCACAATATTCGTCATAATATGTATTCAATACTGTGCGCATTTGTTTTTTTGTACTATCCTTCACCGATACATTACCGAGTCGGTGTAAATCAAAGTGAAAAAAGAGACGTAATAATTTATGAACAGCCTCTCCCACCGGAATACGATACGGATCTTGTTCCGCATGACGCGAGCACAGAAAACCGCCTTCCCTGACAGAGAAGGCGACAAAATCTGTTTCTTGATGACAAATAGCACATGTATCAAAGTACGGGTGCATCCCTAATACCGGAAGCATTTTCGTTTGATAAATTAATGATAATACTTCTGGGTCAACACCCTCACACATATAATGCAACGTTTGATATAACATTTCAAATAAATACGGATTATGCTTCTTATCTTCTGTTGCTTTATCGGTTAATTCGATAATAAATGATGCATAAGCAGTTAAAAATATATCCTCGCGAATTTCTTTCATAGATGAAATAATCTCGCCTTGTTGCAAAGTTCCAAGTCCAGATCCCATTTGAATAAGAAAATGACCATGTGTCATAAGTTGCGAAATAGCTGCTAACCGACTCTTCGGCTTTTTCGCCCCTCTTGCCATTGCACTTACCTTACCAAATTCCCGTGAGTATATTGTAACAATCTTATTTGTTTCTCCGTAATCTGTCGTACGGATAACAATGCCCTCAACTTTTTGAAACATGTTCGTCACCATCCAAGGTTTGAACAAAACGGGTCAAGAAATTGGAGAGTCTAGATGCGCTAACTCCTCTTCATGTTGATCCATCTCATCGTTTACGTCTTTTTCCATTTCTTTCAAAAGCAAATACGTTTCAATGCTTCCTGTTTTGGAGAAAAACTTCCAGGTAAAATCTAGCATAAGAATCCACCTTTCTCAATAAGCGTAGCCTATAAACCAATTTCTTTTGTTGTTATTAAGTTGACCCATTTTGTTCATTTTCATGTGAGAAAAATTTTTCCTAATTTATCAAGGTTCATAAAAACCAATAATCAGTGGATGAACAAAACATCCACTGATCACAACTTTACTTCATATTAATACTCGTCTTCACGGAAACCAAGGTCACGAAGCTGTGACATCTTATTGCGCCAATCTTTTTGCACTTTCACCCATACTTCTAAAAATACTTTAGAACCAAGAAGTGCTTCAATGTCAAAACGAGCTCTCTTACCGACTTCTTTTAACATCTTCCCTTGCTTACCTATAATAATTCCTTTTTGTGATGCACGTTCAACAACAATCGTTGCGTTTATATAAACCGCTCCGCCCTCACGCTTTTGAATTGCATCAATAACAACCGCTACAGAATGCGGTACTTCTTCACGTGTTAAATGTAATACTTTTTCACGAATAAGCTCTGAAATAATAAATCGCTCTGGATGATCCGTTACTTGATTATCCGGGTAATATTGCGGTCCTTCTGGTAAATACTTTTTAATTGCTCCGATTAACGCTTCAACGTTATTACCGTCCAATGCAGAAATTGGCACAATCTCCGCGAACTCATATAATTTACGATATTGATCAATCAACTCCAGCAATTGCTCTGGATGAAGTTGGTCAATTTTATTAATTACCAAAAATACCGGTTGTTTCGTTTCTTGTAATTTCTCAATAATAAATTCCTCACCACGACCATATCCTTCAGTTGCATTGACCATAAACAAAACAATATCAACTTCTTTTAATGTCGTTTGAGCCATCTTCACCATGAAATCGCCTAGTTTATGTTTAGGTTTATGTATTCCTGGTGTATCAATGAAAACTACTTGTGAATCATTTTCTGTATATACACCTTGAATTTTATTACGAGTTGTTTGTGGCTTATCGCTCATAATGGCAATTTTTTGGCCAATAATACGATTTAAAAATGTAGATTTCCCAACATTCGGTCTGCCAATGATAGAGACAAAACCTGATTTATAACCTTTTCTATTCATGTAAATCCTCCGCTAAAAATGCTCCTGGTAACAATTCTCCGACTGTTGTCTCTTGAACATCACCATGTAAGTTTGATAGGTATACTTTCGTATCCTGTTTACATAATTCTATCATAACTTGTCGACATGCTCCACAAGGAGGTACTGGACGCTTTGTATCCGCTACGACTGCAATAGCTACAAACTCGTTATCCCCTTCAGAAATTGCCTTAAATAAAGCTGTTCGTTCTGCACAGTTACATAAACCATATGATGCATTTTCAACATTACATCCACGATATATTTTTCCATCCTGAGTTAGTAAAGCTGCACCTACTTGAAATTTAGAATATGGTACGTACGCTCGTTTACGCGCTTCGGTTGCTTCTTGAATTAATTGTTTGCTATTCATATTCCCGCATCCTTTCCGTTCATAGATGTGAACAGATACACTCTTTCATTAAAGGCCTTCACGGCGCTCCCAAAGCTTAATAAAAGCTTCGGAATGCAACTATACCATATACGGTAAAAAGATAATAGCACCAATTACAGCAGCTATAATTGCAAATAATAAAACTGCCCCTGCTGCAACATCCTTTGCAATTTTTGCAACCGGATGAATATCGACGGTTGCTAAGTCTACTGTTTTTTCAATAGCCGTATTCACCATCTCTAAACTCATTACAATCCCTATCACAATAAGTACGACAATCCATTCCATTGTTGTAATATGGAAATAAAAGCCGCAGCATATAACGATGACTGCGGCTAAATAATGAATTTTCATATTTCGTTCATGACGAAGACAAAAGTATATACCAGCTATAGCATATCCAAAACTATCTAAAAGTTTTCCTGTTTTCATCGCCCTAATCCAAAGGCCTCTAAAATTTCTTTTTGTCTTCCAAACATTTCTTTCTCATCTTCTTCTGTCATATGATCATAACCAAGCAAATGCAAAAAGCCATGTAGTGCTAAAAACCCAAGTTCTCGATCAAAAGAATGTCCATATTCTTCAGCTTGTTCTTTTGCTCTTGGAATAGAAATAATAAGATCTCCTAACATACGCGGCATCTCTGCACCGACAATTTCCATTTCGCCTTCTCCCATTTCTTCCATAGCAAAAGAAATAACGTCCGTAGGCTGATCCTTATCTCGGTAATCACGGTTTATTTCACGAATACGTTCATTATCTACAAATGTAACCGATAATTCTGCGCCTTCTTCTATGTTCTCCATTTGGGCTGCTTTCTCTACTAAACCTCGAATCAAACTTATATATTCTTCTTTCACTTCTTCTGTTTCATCAATAAAATCAATTAATAAACTCATTCTTTCTCCTTTTCTTCCGGCGGTTCCGGATATGTAATACGGGAATGGAAAATACCATTTAACGTTTCACATAACGTTTTTCCAACGATTTGTAGTTCCTTAAATGTCAAATCACATTCACTAAATTGACCATCTTGCAGGCGATCTTTAATAATACTTTGCACTAAATTATTAATCTGATCTGGTGTTGGATGGTTCATCGAACGTACCGCCGCCTCCACACTATCAGCAATACCAACGATCGCCGACTCTTTAGAAGTTGCTTTTGATCCTGGATAGCGGAACATTTCCTCCGTATATTTCTCTTTATCTTCTTTAATCGCATTATAATAAAAATATTTAAGTAACGTTGTACCATGATGCTGTCCAGCAATATCGATAATTTCTTGAGGTATATGGTGTTCTTCTAACATTCTCACCCCATCGGTTACATGAGCAATTATAATATCTTTGCTCGTTACAGGGTCTAATCTATCATGCGGGTTTTCAATACCCATTTGGTTTTCAATAAAAAACTGTGGTTGTACCGTTTTCCCTACATCATGATAATACGCCCCTACACGCGCTAATACTCCATTTGCTCCAACTGCTTCACAAGCAGCTTCTGAGAGATTAGCTACCATTACACTATGGTGATATGTACCTGGTGCTTCTAATAAAATTTTGCGCACGAGCGGGTGATTCGGACTTGAAAGTTCCATCAATTTCATACTCGATACAATCCCAAGACCACTTTCTAAATACGGTAAAATCCCCATAGCTAGAACAGAAGAGATAATACCCGAAACAGCAGCCATTAATAATTGCACCCCAATTTCAAGAGGCGAAAAATTCCCGTTACGTAATAATAGCAAAGCCGCTAATACGACTACATTTAATACAGAAACGAGTATACCAGCTTGTAAAATCATCGTACGACGATTTTTTTCTCTCAAGAAAATACTAACTGATAATGAACTTAATAAAACATAAATCCCCACACTATAATTCAGTGTACTCGTTACACCTTCATTAAACATAATACTTCCGCATACAGAAAAGATCATACTCGTTAAAAATACAAATCGATCACCAATCATTAATTTTACAAGTATTGTTCCCATGGCAACTGGAACAACATACGCGATTCCTGCATACTCAAGTTTTTGAAACAAACTAATGATTTTCATTAAAACAATCGTGATAGACAAAATTGTAATATACGCTAAGACATACGGCCTATCTTCTCTTTTCCGCTGTAAAAACACTTCAAACTGCTTATGCATAAAGTACAATAGCACACCAATGAGTACCGCTAACCCAACATAGGGTTGAAAACTGTTCCCTTTTTCTAACAGGCCAACTAATTTCAACTGATTGTACATATCACTTGAAATCGTTTCACCTTCTCTAACAAGGACTTGCCCTTGAAGAATATAAACAGGTGGAACTAAATCTTCTTCCGCTTTTCTCTTCTCTTTTGTTAAGGTCGGATCATAAAAATAGTTTGCAGAAATCGCATATTTCCCTAACGCCTTAATAGATTCCTTTAAACCATTATCAACATTAACACTATTCATCTCACTTACATATCGTTCCTTCGCATCCTTCAATTCGTCCATTTTAACATGCTCAGTCATGATACTATTAATAGCTGTAACTGTTGCATCTTTCGCTAATACTAATTGGTTCGAATCTGCATTAATTAAGTTTAGTAAGTTTGAATCAGATAATTCTTTCGTTAAATCAGTAGGCAATTTTTTTTTCAACTTGTCCACTTTTTCAGCATCAGTAATCTTTTTTTGCTCATCCGGTCCAACCGCTTTAATCTCTTGTATCACTTCATCTACTTTAGCAAAGACGTCATTCACAATATCCACTTTATTTTGTTTATACTCACTTTTATATGTATATTGATCTTCAACTTTTGTAGCGGCTTCTTTTTTCTTTTTGTCCGTTGTAACTTTATCTTCAATTTTAATAGGAGAATGGATTGTTTTTTTCGCAATAGAATATGTTGTAACATCTAATTGCTCTGGTTTTACATTATTCATAAGTGCAAAAAACAGCACTGCTCCTAATAAAACGTAAGAAATCCAACTTAGTTTTTTCGAATGTTGTAAATTACGAAACCACTTAGAAATTTCTTGAGATCTTGACATGATTTCAATACCTTCTCCTCTCCAGAAATAAAGTGAAACTATTTATAGCTTTCATTTCTTCTAGGCAACGATACTTTTTGGACAACGTTTTTATCCACTATCACCTATAGTTCATTTCCCTCGTCTTTAATGATAGTAAAAAATATGCCACTCGCCAACCTTATCATACAAAAAGAAATGACCCTGACAAATAGGATCATTCCATTTTATCATATGCCTCAATAATACGTTGCACTAACGGGTGTCTCACAACGTCCGTTTGTTCCAATGTTATGAACGAAAGACCTGATACACCAGATAAAATATTAGCAGCAATAGAAAGACCTGACTTTACCCCTTTTGGCAAGTCTACCTGTGAGGGATCCCCCGTAATAACCATTTTAGAACTAAAACCTAATCGTGTTAAAAACATTTTTATTTGAACACCAGTTGTATTTTGCGCCTCATCTAATATAACAAATGAATCATCCAGAGTACGCCCTCTCATATAAGCAAGAGGTGCAATTTCAATTACACCACGTTCCATCATACGTTGTGTATATTCTTGTCCAAGAATATCATGTAACGCATCATATAGTGGACGTAAATACGGATCTACTTTTTCTTTCAAATCACCTGGTAAAAACCCTAAGCTCTCTCCAGCTTCTACAGCAGGTCTTGTTAAAATAATTTTCTTTACATACCCTTGCTTTAAAGCTCTCACAGCCATTACTACGGCTAAGTATGTTTTTCCTGTCCCAGCAGGTCCTATCCCAAATACAATATCATTCTTTTTCATTGCATGAATATATCGTCTTTGCCCCATCGTTTTCACACGAATGGATTTACCTTTTGCCGTTTTAAAAATTTCCTCTTCATATAATTCTTCGAATTGAGCAATTTTCCCTTGTTGCCCAAGCTGAATCGCATACGCAACATCTCTTTCCGAAATTGATACACCTTTACGGATAACAACAAGTAACTGTTGTAAGATTTTTTCTACGAGCACCACAGTTTCATCTGCCCCAGATACACGAACAGATTCTCCTCTAGTCACAATCGATACACTAAGTTCTCGTTCAATTACTTTTAAATGAGCATCATTTACCCCAAAAAGAGCGATTGCTTCGTTGGGATTTTCCAATTGTTGGTTCATTTCTACTAATTGTTCTGCCATTACTCAGTCTCCTTGAATATCGGATTCAGATATTGGTTGTGGCTCTGCAATATTTTCAATCACTGTATAATGTAATGTGACCTTTAGGTGATCCGCCTCAACCTCTTTACTCAAAATGTTATCACTTACAATCATAGCATGTTCATCCAATTTTTTCTTCAGTTCTTTTTCTGCCATTTCTTTCGCTACTTTCATTGCTTGTTTTTCGGTATATTCTCGGTTCGCTTCTTCCTCTTCTCGTACAATATCTTTCTCGTATGCAATTGGTAATGTAAATCCAAATAATTTCACATCATGTTTTACACTTTCAGTACGAGAGCGCTTATACTTATCCTGTAGAAATCCCCATATTTTTATTTTAGTACTCCCAAATTTAAGGAAATGTTCATTGTATGAATTACCAGTATACACTTGAAATTGTGTCTTTAACGGAACATCCACCTCAGATTTATACCACGTTTCTCCATATACAATCCCTTTAGCCGAAACAACTGTCGGATTCTCCTCATTACCATACATCCCGGATACGAGAAGTTGCCCCTTTTCCACATGGTCATTTTTCATGACAACCGGCTTCCCAACTTCCACAAATGTTTTTGTAATAATCCCTTCTTTTTTTGCTACTAAGTTTTGTGGCTGTTGTTCACTTTCTTTTTTCGGCTCATTTTTTTCAACAATCTTAAAATGATATGTTGTCCCTCTTATTTCTAATCCCGCCCAAGTAATCGCATTAATATTGTCTGTCAAATGACGTTGAACATCTTCTACACTCGGCATTTGGAATTGTAATTTACCTTTTTTTATACCCATTTTGTCCAATTCTTTCATCAATATATATTCTGTTTCAGGTTTTGCTCCTGTAATTTCAATTTTCCACACCATATTTGACAATGCGATCATTCCGAAAAAAAATATTAAAAACCCAATTAAAAATCCACTATTTTTAATTACACGCTTATTCCAAAAAGGAAAACCGTAACGTCCAATAAAATATAATTTACATTCATTTTTTCTATAAATTGGTTTTATCTTTTTCACATCTCGTAATAACATACAAAAAACTAACGTTTCATCAGCTATCTTCTTTACATCCCAAACGAGTAATTTCTTCCGCACACACTCGTTAACAAAGCGTTCCGCTCCTCTACCTTCAATTCGCACCTTTACATACCCAAGCCATTTTATAAACCATTTATTTTTCATCGACTATCTCCACTACCTTTCTAAAAGTAGATACACTACTTTTCAATTCGATTATCAAACTAGCTCGTACTAAAATTTTAATTAGCAGATTCCTTGGTCCTCACTAATTATTAACCTTCACGAGCCAGTTTTTTACGTGGAACTCAATTCCCACCTATCCTCTTTGTACGAACCGAATATTGAGGCCAGAACGTTACCGCCTGTTAATACAAGGTAACGAAGAAAAACTCCACAAACGGAAGTTTCTCCTCACTCCTCTTTCTTTTCATTTTCTAAAAACGTCACTTGTTCAATAATCCCTTCAAGCAACAGTTCTTCTGGAAGGATTGTTTTAATAACAAAGGATTGACCTTTAATTAATAATTGACCATGTTTCAATAGCAATCTTACCTCTTTATCTGAAAACACTAATAATCCTCGATGATTTTCTATATAGATATGTACTTGCCCAACAAGCGTGATCCGAGGTAGATCCATTAACACATCCACTGGCAGGTCTATTTGCTTCGTTAACCAATTCTTCATTTGTTCTATTTTTTTCATCTCAAAAGACCCCCTCTCATCCCATATGTATGAAAAAAGAGCTTGTAATATCACGTCCAAACTGAAAAAAGCATAAAAAAACGTCTCATACGAAATGAGACGCTTTTTTATGCTAATAGCTGGATAACCAGCTTATTCACAAGTGATCCGTCTGTTTTACCTTTTACTTTCGGCATAACAGCAGTCATCACTTTACCCATATCTGCTTTAGATGTAGCACCAACTTCAGAAATAACTTGCTTAATTATATCCGCTAGTTCTTCTTCTGTTAATTGCTCCGGCAAATATGCGCTTAAAATCTGAATTTCACTTTGCAGTTTATCAACAAGGTCTTCACGACCAGCTTTTTTAAATTCAAGGAGGGAGTCCTTATACTGTTTTACTTCACGAGCCAAAACTGTTAATTCCTCTTCTTCAGTAAGAGTATGTTGCAGTTTAATACCTTCATTTTGTAAAGCAGCCTTAACCATACGAATAACGGTTAATTTTTCTTTTTGTTTATTCTTCATCGCTTGTTTCATATCATCGTTTAAACGACCGAGAAGACTCATAACTTACACCCTCTCTTAGAACTTACGCTTTCTTGCCGCTTCAGATTTCTTCTTACGTTTTACACTTGGCTTTTCATAAAACTCGCGCTTTCTTGCTTCAGCAAGTGTACCAGTTTTAGAAACCGATCTTTTAAAACGGCGAAGTGCATCCTCCAAAGACTCGTTTTTACGAACGACTGTTTTTGACATTCTCTTTCCCTCCCTCCGAAACATCACACTTACATACTAATTTCAGCATGCAAAAAGAAACCCTTCTTCAGCATGTCTTTTACGATTATAATACATTTTATCACTTCAGGTCAACTATTTGGCAGAATAAAAGAAGAATAGATGCCCTTACCTGTTCAAAAGCTATGTAGATAGCTATTATCCTTTTCCCCTGAAGACAACTATATTTTTTATCATTACACCTTGTTTAATACAAGAAAGCATTAAATAACTACTCATTCAACGTACCTGCCTTTTCAGTACTTAACTTCTCCACACAAAAAAAAAAAAAGAAAGCATGCAAATCGTTTCCGTTTGCATGCTTTTTTATCCCGCTATTTGCCAGGACAGTAAGACCCCCACCTCAAAATTCAGCGAAAGCAAAGAACTTAGGCGGGGGTCAGGCTGATAATCAGCGGGGATGAACAACCCCCCCACTGATTAAAGTTTCATTTTATGCGCTTGCTGATTCTTTTTTTACATCATCTTCAAGAACACGAACAAACTGCGCTTCGTTATATGGATAACCAGCTTTTGTAATTTTCACTTTTACTAGCTTACCAATCAATTCTTCAGATCCTTCAAACACAATTTTTAAGTAATTATCTGTATAACCTACATATAAACCTTCACGGTCACCATCTTTAAATGTCTCTTCCGGAATGATTTCAAGTACTTCACCTTCAAATCTAGAAGCATACTCTTTCGCTAATTGATTTGATAGCTCAATTAGACGGTGAACACGATCGTTCTTCACGTCTTCAGGAACTTGATCTTCCATACGTGCTGCTGGAGTACCTGTACGTTTCGAATAAGGGAAAACGTGTAATTCAGAGAAACGATTCTCTTTAATGAAATTGTACGTTTCCATGAATTCCTCTTCTGTTTCGCCTGGGAATCCAACAATTACGTCTGATGTAATCGCAAGACCTGGTAACGCTTCTTTCAAACGATCTAAACGCTCTTGGAAAAATTCCATCGTATACTTACGGCGCATACGTTTCAATACAGTATTAGATCCTGACTGTAATGGAATATGCAAGTGACGTACAACTACTTCTGATTTATCTAACACTTCAATTACTTCATCAGAAATTTGACTCGCCTCAATAGAAGAAATACGAAGGCGTTTCAATCCGCCTACTTCCGCTTCCATATCGCGCAGTAATCCAGCTAAGTTATACTCTTTTATATCTTCACCGTACCCACCTGTATGAATACCTGTTAATACAATTTCTTTATAGCCAGCATCTACTAATTGCTGCGCTTGTTTAATAACTTCTTTTCCATCACGAGAACGCATTAAACCGCGCGCCCAAGGAATGATGCAAAATGTACAGAAATTATTACAACCTTCTTGTATTTTTAAAGATGCACGTGTACGGTCCGTGAAATATGGTACATCGAGCTCTTCATATACACGTGTTTTCATAATATTGCGGACAGCATTAATCGGTTGACGCTCTTTACGGAATTCTTCGATGTATCCTAACATCTTCTCACGATCTTGCGTACCAACAACAATATCTACACCTGGAATCGCCATAATTTCCGCTGGAGATGTTTGTGCATAACATCCAGTTACACAAATTACCGCATCTGGATTTTGACGTACAGCACGTCTAATTACTTGACGGCTTTTTTTATCTCCAGTATTCGTTACTGTACATGTGTTAATAACGTATACATCCGATTTTTTTTCATATTCAGTTCTTTCATAACCACCTTGTTTAAACAATTGCCAAATCGCTTCTGTTTCATAGTGGTTTACTTTACAACCTAACGTGTGGAACGCAACAGTTGCCATTGATTATCACCCCATCAATTCAAAATGATAAGAAGCGGCACTTAACGCATAAAGCGGAGCCGTTTCTGTTCTTAAAATCCTTGGTCCTAAACTACATGGTACAAATTTATGTTCACGAAGTGCGGTTATCTCTTCCTCCGCTAAACCGCCTTCTGGTCCAAATACAATCAGCAGCTTTTGGCCTGGTTTAATCGTCGCTAAAGCTTTCGCAAAATTAGATTTCTCACCTTGTTTCGCTTCTTCTTCATACGCAACAAGACAAACATCATACTCGCTACTCATCGACAGCAGTTGTTTAAATGATGAGGGAACGTGTACTTCTGGAATTTCACTTCTATGCGATTGTTCCGCAGCTTCTTTTACAATTTTTTTCAAACGCTCAACTTTTTTATCTGCTTTTTTCGCATCCCACTTTACAATAGATCGAGATGCTTGAAATGGTAAAAATGCAGCTGCCCCAAGCTCAGTTCCTTTTTGAAAAATTAACTCTAGCTTGTCTCCTTTCGGCAGTCCACTTGCAATCGTCACGAACACAGGAAGTTCGCTTGACGCCTCTACCCATTCTACAATAGTGGTATCCACAAATTCACTGGTAATTTCAGCAATTGAACACTCTGCTGTTTTACCATTTACACAGCAATAAATGTGGTCACCAGCTGACATACGCATCACTCTTGCGATGTGATGGACATCATCACCCATTATGCGAATACTTGTCTCATTTACATATTTCTCTTCTACAAAATAACGTTGCATATAATCACCTTAGTAGAGTTTCGTTCCTTTCGTAAGTCAACACTTACGAAAAGAACGAAACGTTATCATTTTCATATAACAAACGGCAAGTCCCTCACCTTATACGGTGAGAGACTCCCCTGTTCTTTATAGACTAAAATCTATATTACGCATTTCGTGCAATAATTGCTACCCAATCTTCCATTCGAAGTACTTCTTCAATTGAAAATCCAGCTGTTTCTAACGCTTCAGAAATTACTTTTTCTTTCGCCCCAATAATACCAGATGTAATAAATAATCCACCTGGCTTCACAACTCTCGCTGCATCTTCAGGGAATAGAAGAATAATTTCCGCTAGTAAATTTGCTACGATTAAATCAACCGGACCTTCAATACCTTCTAATAGACTATTCTGTCCAACATTGACAATGTCATCTGTTTTATTTAAGCGCACATTCATTTCTGCACTTTCAACTGCAACTGGGTCTAAATCATACGCTTGAACAGAAGCCGCACCTAATTTTGCCGCAGCAATACTAAGTACCCCCGAACCTGTCCCCACATCAATCACAGTATCACCTGGCTGAACCGTTTTTTCTAACGCACGAATACACATCGTCGTTGTTGGATGTGTCCCTGTACCAAACGCCATACCTGGATCTAATTCAATAATTTTTTCATCTGGAGAAGACGGTGTATACTCTTCCCACGTCGGCACAATTGTGAATGTATCAGAAATTTGAACTGGATGATAATACTTCTTCCAAGCAGTAGCCCAATCTTCCTCATCGACTTCATTAATTGTAATAGTTCCTTTACCAATTTCGATGTCGAAAGATGGTAGTGCATCAATAGATGATTTTACACCTGCAACCGTTTCGTGTAAAGAATCCGTTTGTGGGAAATATGCTTTTACCAAAACACCCTCACTTGGATATTCATCTGGGTTAAGTGCATAAATCTCACCGTATTGTTGCTTGCGCTCTTTCGTCAACTCCGCTGGGTCCTCAATCGCAACCCCGCTAGCGCCTGCTTCATGCAAAATATGAGAGACAGCTTCTACTGCTTCTTCTGTTGTATGAATACTAATTTCTGACCATTTCACAATTTACCAACTCCATTTTTTATTTCCATTATTCCCCTTTAAAAGCACGTTTAAGCTTTCTGAATAAGCTATCATCCTGCTCTTCTTGCCCTGCAAATTCACGCAATAAATCTTTTTGATGTGAAGTTAATTTCGTCGGCACAACAACACGAACGACTACATATTGATCTCCTTGACCATATCCACGTACGTTCGGAGCACCTTTTCCTTTTAAGCGGAATTCTGTTCCTGTTTGTGTTCCTGCTGGAATTTTCAGCTTCACTTTGCCATGAACGGTAGGAACTTCTACTTCCGCACCAAGTGCCATTTGCGCAAATGTTATTGGCATTTCGCAAATAATGTGATCCCCTTCGCGTTCAAAGAATTCATGATTTCTCACATGAACAACAACATATAAGTCACCTGCCGGTCCGCCATTTACGCCTGCTTCACCTTTTCCAGATACACGAATTTGTTGACCATTATCGATACCCGCTGGAATTTTAACATTGATTTTTTTACGTTTACGAACTTTACCAGAACCATGGCATGTCGTACATTTCTCTTTAATCATTTGACCTGTTCCTGAACAATGTCCACAAGCTTGACGGTTTACAATACGCCCAAATGGTGTATTTTGTTCTACACTTACTTGCCCTGATCCTGAACAATGTTTACATGTTTCTTTTGAAGTCCCTGGTTTTGCTCCACTACCCTTACAAGTATCACATGGATCCTCCACTGGAATCTCAACGTTTAATTCTTTACCAAAAATAGCTTCTTCAAACTCTAAAGTAACTTGATATTGTAAATCAGCACCTTGACGTGGAGCATTTGGATCACGACGTCTTCCGCCGCCACCGCCAAAGAATGAACTAAAGATATCTTCGAAACCGAAGCCACCGCCGAAGTCTCCTCCGCCACCGAAACCTTGATTCGGACCCGCGTGACCAAATTGATCATACTGCGCGCGTTTTTGATCGTCACTTAATACTTCGTATGCTTCTTGTACTTCTTTAAACTTTTCAATTGCATTTTCTTCTTTACTTACGTCTGGATGGTACTTTTTAGCCAAACGACGATACGCTTTTTTAATTTCATCTTTTGAAGCGCCCTGGCTAAGTCCAAGGACCTCATAATAGTCTCGTTTATTCATAAATTTACAACCCCCGAATCTTTCACATAAACGTAATTTTAACACCGAAAGAAAGTGCTTTGCAACAAAGTTTCCTCACTTACAGTATGCAAAATAAAAAACTTAAGATCCTCACACATTTCTTCTTATTCGTGAAAAAAGCCAAAGCCAAGGCACGCTTGACTTTGACTTTTTGTCATCTTACTTATTTTATTTCACTGTATTACTTGTCTTCTTTTACTTCTTCAAACTCAGCGTCTACTACATTATCTTTTTTCGCGCCAGCGTCTTGTGCTCCTTGTGCACCTTCTGCTTGCCCTGCAGCCGCTTGAGCTTGCTCGTATAATTTAACAGTTAATTGTTGTACGATTTCTTGAAGAGCATCTTTTTTCACACGGATTTCTTCAAGTTCGTTTTTCTCGATTGCCGCTTGTAATGCTTCTTTCGCTTCCGTTGCTTTCGCTACTTCAGCTGCATCTACTTTACCTTCTAAATCTTTTACAACTTTGTCTGTTTGGAATACAAGTTGGTCAGCTTCGTTACGAAGTTCAACTTCTTCCTTACGTTTTTGGTCAGCATCAGCATTTGATTCAGCTTCTTGTACCATACGATCTACTTCTTCATCAGAAAGACCTGAAGAAGATTGGATTGTAATAGTTTGCTCTTTGCTTGTACCTAAGTCTTTTGCACGTACGTTAACGATACCGTTCGCATCAATATCGAATGTTACTTCGATTTGTGGAATTCCACGTGGTGCTGGCGGAAGGTCTGTTAATTGGAAACGACCTAACGTTTTGTTGTCAGCTGACATTGGACGCTCACCTTGTAGTACGTGAATGTCTACCGCTGGTTGGTTATCAGCAGCTGTTGAGAATACTTGTGACTTACTTGTCGGAATTGTAGTGTTACGCTCGATTAGTTTCGTGAACACACCGCCCATAGTTTCGATACCTAAAGAAAGTGGAGTTACGTCTAATAATAGAACGCCCTCTACATCACCAGTAAGTACGCCACCTTGAACTGCAGCACCTAATGCTACAACTTCATCTGGGTTTACACCTTTGTATGGCTCTTTACCAGTTTCACGTTTAATTGCTTCTTGTACAGCTGGGATACGAGTAGATCCACCAACAAGGATAACTTTATCTAATTCGCTTGGAGCAAAACCAGCGTCTTTTAATGCACGACGAGTTGGCTCTAATGTTCTTTCAACAAGACCAGCTGAAATTTCTTCGAATTTAGCTCTTGTTAACGTTAATTCTAAGTGTAATGGGCCAGCAGCTCCAGCACTAATGAATGGTAATGAAATTTGTGTTTGTGTTACACCAGAAAGATCTTTCTTCGCTTTTTCAGCTGCATCTTTCAGACGTTGAAGTGCCATTTTATCTTGGCTTAAATCAATGCTATTTTCTTTTTTGAATTCAGCTACTAAATGATCGATGATAACTTGGTCAAAGTCATCTCCACCAAGACGGTTGTCACCAGCAGTTGAAATAACTTCGAATGTGCCGTCTGCTAACTCAAGGATAGATACATCAAATGTACCGCCACCTAAGTCATATACTAAGATTTTTTGCTCTTCATCTTGCTTTTCTAAACCGTAAGCAAGTGCTGCCGCTGTTGGTTCGTTAATGATACGCTCAACTTCTAAACCAGCGATACGACCAGCATCTTTCGTTGCTTGACGCTCAGCATCGTTGAAGTATGCAGGTACTGTAATAACAGCTTTCGTTACTGTTTCACCTAAGTATGCTTCAGCAGAAGCTTTTAAGTTTTGTAAAATGATTGCAGAAATTTCTTGAGGTGTAAAATCTTTACCTTCAACTTCTACTTTGTAGTCTGTACCCATATGACGTTTAACAGACATGATTGTATTTGGGTTTGTAATTGCTTGACGCTTCGCAACTTCCCCAACTTGACGCTCTTCATTTTTGAAAGCTACAACAGAAGGTGTTGTACGATTTCCTTCTGGATTTGGGATAACCTTTGGTTCTCCACCTTCCATAACAGCTACACAAGAGTTTGTTGTACCTAAGTCAATACCGATAATTTTACTCATGGCGAATCCTCCTACTTTTATGTAAATTATTGATTTACTTTTACCATTGATGGGCGAATCACACGGTCTTTTAGTTTATAACCTTTTTGGAATTCTTCAACTACCGCGTTTGATTCAAATTCACTGTCTTCCACTTGCATAATAGCTTGGTGTTCATTCGGATCAAACTGTTTACCAACAGCTTCAATCGCTTCAACACCTTCCTTAGTCAACGCTTCTAGCAATTGACGATGCACCATTTCCATACCTTGTAACAAGGATTGCGTTTGCTCGTCAGTCGCTTCCACTTGCATCGCTCTTTCAAAATTATCAAGAGCTGGCAAAATATCTGAAACTAGACTTTGTGCTCTATATTTATCAGCAGCCTGTTTATCCATTTGGACACGGCGCTTATAATTTTCAAAATCAGCTTGTAGACGTAATGTGCGACCTTCCGTTTCCGTTAGTTTCGCTTGTAACTCATCTACTTTTTCTTGTAAAAGAGCAGCCTCACTTTTTTCTTCTACAGTTTTTTCACTGTTTTCTGGCGTGACAGCTTCTTCAACTTGCGCTTCTTTCACTTCTTCTACCACTTGTTCGTTACGCTCTTCCACAATTTTCACCTCCTTAAAAGGTATTAGGTATCATGCTTAGCATGATTACCTAAGCATTATATATTACACACAGCAATGAAAATTTCATCACTTGAGCGAATGTATTACTCTCATTTACTTTTTAAGTCCGTCTGTAAATTGTCTTGTAAATAACTGCAGTAAACTAATTACACGAGAGTATTGCATTCTCGTCGGACCTAAAATTGCAATTGTTCCAAGTTGCTCTTCTCCAATCGAATACGTTGCAGAAATCAAACTGCAATCCTCCATTGCCGTAGAAGAATTTTCTCTACCAATTTTCACTTGAATTCCGACTTGTTTATGACGCAAAATGTCATAAAACGCAGCCTCATTATCGATCATCGTCAGCAAAGATCTTACTTTGTGAATGTCATGGAACTCTGGTTGCGAAAGCATATTTGCTTTTCCTCCAAAGTATATCTTTTCCGATAAAGGGACTTGAAATGTACCATCTAACATTTTTATTGCACTATCGTAATTATGAACATACCCACGCAAGACTGTAACAATCTCTTTAAAGATTTTATTATGAAGTTCTGCCATAGGTATACCAGATAGCTTTTCATTTAAAATATTAACCATTTTTTCTAAATCTGATAAATCAACAGATTCCGGAACGGTAATCGTTTTACTTTGCACATGCCCTGTATCTGTTACAATAATAGCGACTGCTGTTTGACGATCAAGCGGTACAATTTGTACATTTTTAAGTTTATTTGTGCTCAATTTGGGACCAAGAACAATGGCCGTATAATTCGTAAGCTCTGATAAAATTTGAGCTGATTGTTGTGCAATTTTTTCTGCTTCAAAAATTCTTTCAGCAAATAAATCTTTAATTTGTACAATTTCATCGGTCGGTAAGTTTTGCGGCGCTAAAAGATGGTCTACATAAAATCGGTATCCTTTTTCAGAAGGAACACGCCCAGAAGAACTATGCGTTTTTTCAATAAATCCTAATTCTTCTAAATCAGCCATTTCATTTCGAATAGTAGCTGGACTAAACGTAATTTCATCTTTCTTAGCCAACGTCCTCGAACCAACTGGTTGCGCTGATCCAATAAAGTCATCAACAATTGTTTGTAAAATTAAGAGCTGACGTTCCGTAAGCATCTCATCATCACCTCTGTTAGCACTCTTTGTCTTCGAGTGCTAAATCTATTAATAACTTACCAAAATTGACATTCAATTGTCAACGGAAACGTCACGAAATAACAAAAAATTTTCGCGCTTATGGCACATTTAATTAATCAATCAAAAATGACTGGAATACTTCATTCCCTAATAGCTTCCCTTTCCTCGTTAAACAAACATGTCCATCTCTGTTTTCAAGTAATCCTTGTTCTTGATTACTTTGTAACTGCTTTGCAAAAACATGGTCCATCTCCACATTAAATTTCTTTTGGAATTCTAACTTAGAAACACCTTTTGTTTTTCGAAGTCCTAAGAACAACTCTTCTTCCATTTTTTCTTTCTCTGTCACTGGGTGAACATCTAAATATGGAAATCCTGTCTCATCAATTTTAGTGAAATATTGCTTGAGCGGACCTACATTTTGAATTCGTTCCCCGTTCACATAACTATGCGCTCCAGCTCCAAATCCATAATACTCTTCATTATTCCAGTATGTGAGATTATGTCTACTTTCATTATTACCTTTTGAGAAGTTACTAATCTCATACTGGTTATAACCATGTTTCTCCATTTCATCCATTACTATTTCGTACATTTTCGCTTCATGGTCTTCACCTGGAAGTCTTAATTTCCCTTTATTCATTAAGTTATAAAACACGGTTTTCGGTTCCACAATTAA
The DNA here is from genome assembly GCF_046534555.1 of Bacillus sp. SIMBA_074. Taxonomy (NCBI): domain Bacteria; kingdom Bacillati; phylum Bacillota; class Bacilli; order Caryophanales; family Bacillaceae; genus Bacillus; species Bacillus sp. SIMBA_074. The sequence goes on from NZ_JAWRYM010000003.1 coordinate 270,203, forward strand.
GGAATATGCCGAGAAATGTTGTACACCAAGCGTAAAGGCAATGTCTAATGTTTCCTTTACATCTTCTATCGTCTGTCCTGGCAGAGCATAAATTAAATCTACATTAATATTTGTAAAACCGACTTCCTGCGCTTCTCGAATCGCTACGAATGCATCTTCTCTCGTATGTCTGCGTCCAATCTTCTCAAGCAGCTCATCACGAAACGTTTGCACACCAAAACTAATTCGGTTTACTCCACCTTCTAGCAATACGTTCAACTTCTCTTTCGGTAAATCACCTGGATTCGCTTCAAATGTTAATTCACAATTCGGCGCAAATGGACGCAAACGACGGTTAATGATGTCGAGTAGTTTTTTTGTTTGCTCCATATTTAAAGCTGTCGGAGTTCCTCCGCCAACAAAAATCGTTTTCATACTTTCAAACGGTACTTTTTGAACCGTATTTATTATTTCTTTCTCTAAATATTGTAAGTATTGATCAACCGGTTGGCGTTCAATAAATACTTTATTAAAATCACAATAGTGACAAATATGCTGACAAAATGGAATATGAATATATGCAGCTTGTACCAAATATAACTCCTACCTTTCTAAAAAGAAAACCTCCGCACTCCGGAGGATTCTTTACTTCTCTACTGTATTACGGATTTGTTCCATTCGCATTTTTCCCCAATCATACATCATTTCAACGATCGGTAAAAGCGACATACCTAATTCCGTCATATAGTACTCAACACGCGGAGGAATTTCCGGGTATACCGTTCGATTAACAATCCCGTCCTCCATTAACTCTTTCAATTGATTTGACAAAACTTTATGAGAAATGCTCGGGAACAGACGTTGCAATTCACTAAAACGATGCGGACCTTCCACACCTAAGTGCCACAATATCACAACTTTCCACTTCCCACTAATTATAGAAAGCGTCAGTTCCTTTTCGCAATTAAAATTACCTTTTTGTATTTTCTCTCGAATATCTTTTCGAATATTTTCGGACATTAATAGTCTCCTAACTCTATATCAATCACTAAAAAGCTCTCTCACTATTGTAAATGAGAGATGATAAGATGTCTAAAAAGTAGCATATAAAAAAGAAGCCGAACGAACGGCTTCTACTTTTATCACGATTGGTGCGGGCTAATAATTAGCGAAGAATAGAAAAATCTCCACTAATTATAGTTCACTCCATTAGTTATCATCCATTTTCAGTACAGCCATGAATGCTTCTTGCGGCACTTCTACAGAACCAACAGACTTCATACGTTTTTTACCTTCTTTTTGCTTATCAAGAAGTTTACGCTTACGAGAAATGTCACCACCGTAACATTTTGCAAGTACGTTTTTACGCATCGCCTTAATTGTAGAACGAGATACAACTTTATTTCCGATAGTCGCCTGAATTGGCACTTCAAACTGTTGTCTTGGAATTAATTTCTTTAATTTCTCTACAATTACTTTACCACGGTCATACGCTGAATCACGATGTACAATAAATGATAAAGCATCCACTTGTTCATTATTTAAAAGAATATCCATTTTCACAAGTTTAGATGGTTTATAACCAATTAACTCGTAGTCAAATGATGCATATCCTTTCGTATTTGATTTCAATTGATCGAAGAAATCATATACGATTTCTGATAACGGGATTTCATATGTCAATGTAACACGTGTTTCATCTAAATATTGCATATCAATAAACGTTCCACGTTTCCCTTGGCAAATTTCCATTACAGCTCCAACATAGTCATTCGGAACCATAATTGCAGCCTTCACAAACGGCTCTTCTACACGATCGATAGTCTGTGGATCTGGCATATTAGATGGATTATCAACAATAAAATCTTCACCGTTTGTTAAATACACTTTATAAATAACACTTGGCGCTGTTGTAATTAAGTCAATCTTGAATTCACGTTCAATACGTTCTTGAATAATCTCCATGTGAAGAAGCCCTAAGAAACCACAACGGAAACCAAAACCTAAAGCTTGAGATGTTTCAGGCTCAAATTCAAGAGCAGAATCATTCAATTCTAGTTTTTCTAACGCATCACGTAAGTCGTTATAACGTGCAGAATCGATTGGATATAAACCACAGAATACCATTGGGTTTAATTTTCGATACCCTTTTAACGGCTCTGCAGCCGGACGTTTCGCATGTGTGATCGTATCACCTACGCGTGTATCACCTACGTTTTTAATAGATGCCGCTAAGAAACCTACATCACCTACTGTTAACTCGTCACGTTGCGTCGTTTTCGGTGTAAACACACCTACTTCTGTTACTTCAAATTCTTTTCCAGTTGCCATCATACGTACTTTATCGCCAACTTTTACCGTTCCATTTACAACACGGATATATGCAATTACACCACGGTACGGATCATATAAAGAATCGAAAATCATACATTGTAACGGCTCTTCTGAATCACCTGTTGGAGCTGGTACCTTTTCAACGATTTGTTCTAAAATATCTTCAATACCAATGCCAGCTTTCGCTGAAGCAAGTACAGCTTCCGATGCATCTAAACCAATTACATCTTCTACCTCTTGACGTACGCGTTCTGGGTCTGCACTTGGTAAGTCGATTTTATTAATAACTGGTAAGATTTCTAAATTATTATCAAGCGCTAAATATACGTTCGCTAATGTTTGCGCCTCAATTCCTTGCGCTGCATCCACTACAAGAATTGCACCTTCACAAGCCGCTAAACTACGAGATACTTCGTACGTAAAATCGACGTGTCCTGGAGTATCGATTAAGTGAAGAATATACTCTTCACCGTCTTTCGCTTTATACGTTAGTTGTACTGCATTTAATTTAATTGTAATACCACGCTCACGCTCCAACTCCATAGAGTCAAGCAATTGCGCCTTCATTTCGCGCTGTGCCAACGCGTTTGTTTTCTCCAAAATACGGTCTGCCAACGTTGATTTCCCGTGGTCAATGTGAGCAATGATGGAGAAGTTACGAATTTTGGACTGTCTTTTTGCTCTTTCTTCTTTATTCATCTATGTTCTCAACTCCTAATAGTCTCGCCAATATACACTAGCACTGATTATATCAATAGAGCAGCAAAGATTCAATGAAAACTCGTGCTGCTTACAATACAAATCACTCTATCTATATCTTATGCGAACAAACCATAAGAGACAAACCTTTTTCAAATTAAAAGACAGCTCTCTTACAAACATAAGACAACCATCCTTCCCGCTACCCTTAACTAAAAATTCCTTTTATTGCCCCAACAACTATATCCGTTCCAAACTTTGTCATATCACGAGCAACACTTGCTATCGCCATACCGATACCTTCTACAACATTAAAACTTCTTAAGCTTTCTAACTGTTTTTGTTTTTCAATAGCCGAAAACGTCTCTCCCGAAATTTCCGATTCAGCCCCAGCGCCTTCTGTTCCTGTCATATGAGCAATTTGTTCATATGACAGCTGACGATATCCCTTCATACTTTTTAGACCATGATTAGCGAGTCCCACTCCAGCTATCATCATAAGCAAACATAAGACTGTACCGCATATACATAACAGCGTAAATTGACTCAAGCTATTTCTGCCTCTTTCCATCAATGTGTATATGCCCCTGTATTATCCTGATCAATCTGATGATGCAGCGCTGCATTTAAACCGCTGGCTATTACATTTGCCATATCCTCAATAAACGCATCTACTTCTTTTGGAGTTACCATTAAATTATGACCAAGAGGAGATAATACTTCATAAATTAACTTTCTCTTTTCTTCTTCTTCTAACGTACCAATAGCTCCTAAAAACATATTTCGACTCTTTTCATCTGGCATATCTTCTTCTGTTAATTTTTTCTTTTCTCCAAATGTAAAACCTGCTGGCAATAAAGAGCGTGACGGTTTGTTTCCTTCTTTCAGTTCCCGGCCAAAATGTTTCAAAATAAAATCAATTGTATCACTCGTAATCGAAACAGCATCTACCACAGTTGGCACACCAATTGCGATAACAGGAATACCTAATGTTTCTTTACTTAGTTCCTTACGCTTATTCCCAACACCAGATCCTGGATGAATTCCTGTATCAGAAATTTGTATCGTACTATTTACTCGTTCAATAGAACGCGCAGCTAATGCATCAATTGCGATGACAAAGTCTGGTTTTGTCTTCTCAATAATTCCGTAAATGACATCGCTCGTTTCAATCCCTGTAATTCCCATTACCCCTGGACGAATGGCACTAACAGGTCTAAACCCCTCTTCCACACTTTCAGGCTGCAATTTAAACAAATGTCTCGTCACCAATACGTTCTCTACGACTATCGGTCCGAGTGCATCCGGCGTTACATTCCAATTCCCAAGACCTACGATTAAACAACTCGCTTCTTTTGAAACTCCAACCTCTTCTAAGAAATAAGAGAATTCTTTTGCAAAAATACGCTCTACCTTTTGCTGAAGTTCCGTATCTTGTTGTCGTATACCTTGCACCTCAAGAGTTAAATAACTTCCAGGTTTTTTCCCCATCGACTCAGATGCAATTTCATCAATAGTTACTTTTGTAATTGTAACTCCCTCTTCTTCCCTCTCTTTTACAATAACTCCCTGTATCCCTTTTTGTTCTTCTTGGCGCTCTTGTAGCATTTGGTGCGCCTCTACAGCAAGGTCAGTTCTAACACTATATTTACTTAAATCTAATGGTTCTTTCATCGTATCTCCTCCGTAATTCATAGTAAATATCGTTAGATTTCCCCAAGTTATATTAGGTCATTCTTTCCTTTACGTGAAATTTCATTGATATACTATTGCAATTCTCTTCACCGTTTGATAAAATATCACTTGTTCTATGTAAGAATCGAGTCATTCGATTGCACCAGGGAGGTGAAAAGTATGGCAAACATCAAATCTGCTATCAAACGCGCTAAACTTAGCGAAGAGCGTCGTTCACATAACGCTTCTATCAAGTCTGACATGCGTACTGCTGTTAAAACTGTAGAAACTTTAGTTACTAATAACGATCTTGAAAATGCTAAAGAAGCTTTCAAAACTGCTTCTAAAAAACTTGACAAAGCAGCTCGTAAAGGTCTTATCCACCAAAACGCTGCAGCTCGTCAAAAATCTCGCTTAGCGAAACAAGTAAACGCGTAAGGCGTTTAAAAAAACGATCCATTCGGATCGTTTTTTATATACACAAAAAAGTTCACGTACTAAGTACGTGAACTTTTTTGTGTCACTACATATGATTTAACCGCATTAAGAAAAACTCAAGCACAAGTTTCTTATCCATCTTTCCAGTCTTCATACTATAATCAGCTTCCGCCAATTCTATAATAACTTTTTTTAATTCTTCAAAAGAGAAAAACTTCGTTTGATTCATCGCCAACTTTACCCGGTACGGATGTACACCAATATGGGACGCGATTTGATTTTGTCCGTAACCACGCTGTTGCAACTCTTTCACTTGATGTAGCAAGCGGAACTGACTTACTAATAAAGCGAGCAGTTTAATCGGTTCTTCCTGCTGTGTAAATAATCCGTCTAAAATTTGCATCGCACCAGCGATATCTTTTTTCACCACTTTTTCTGTTAAAGCAAACACGTTTTGCTCAACAGATTTCGGCACAAGTTCCGTGACAAGTTTTGGCGTAATTTCTCCGCCCATACCGACGTATAACGTTAACTTGTCCATTTCCTTCGCCAACATTGTTACATTACTTCCCACAAGCTCTAACAATAAACTAACAGCTACATTATCAATATGCACATGCACCTCATCCGCACGAGAAACAATCCACTTCTGAACATCCTGCACTTGCATCGCATTTGCTTCTATTACATCCGCTGTTTTCTTTAATAGTTTTGTAATTTTTTTTCGTTCGTCTAATTTTTCATAAGGCGCAACAAAAACAAGAATAGAAAAAGGAGATGGCTCCCCAATATATTCTTCTAAAATTTTTATATTTTGTTCTAACTTTTCTTTTTGTGCCGTTAAAAATAGTGGTGATTTTATTAATATAACTTTACGCTCTCCAAAAAAAGGAAGCGTATGCGCATCCTCAACTACATCTTCTAAATACGCTTCTTCCAAATCGTATGTCACAACATTAAACTCTCGATCTTCCTCTTCAAGCGCTTCCGTTGTAATAAGCTTTATCGTTTCATTTATAAAATAGGCTTCCGTTCCATACAGTACATACAACGGAGCGAACTGTTTCTTTTTAATCTTCTTATGTATATCACTCATATTTTTTCCTACTCCCTAACTTGGCAATATATATTTATACTAATGCCCTAGCTTTTGTTTTACAAGTACAAAGGGACGGTCTTTATAACCCGCCCCTTTATTTATATAAAACGCCACGCAATAAGCCCCGGATTTCTTATTGGTGTGCGGTAATCACCTTCCCTTTATTATTTACAATAATAATCTTAGTATAAGTGCCAACTGTTAACATGATTGGAAATGAAAAATTCACGCTACTTAACTAACTAGAAAAAGTATAAAAATACTCTATTTCACTTCATATGGAAATTGTAGATTTTTTTCTGACAATATTTTATACTAAAATGGAATGTTGGGGAGGGATTCTAAATGAATGATTTTGAACAAAACGTTCAAAGTAAACGCAATGACGCTATTGATTCAGGGGTAGGATTTATCGTCTCATTTGGTTTTTTCGCAACACTTTTCATTATTGCAACTGTTATTAAATTCATCGGTTCTTAAAGGCTGCTGCTTAACGGCAGTCTTCTTTTTTTCATCTTCTATGTGTTTCATCATATGTGATTTTACTTTGAAAGGTTCCTTTTTCTCCATTAAAAACATAGGAAATAGCACCTTGCTTATCCGTACGCCATATATCAATACCCCTCTTCTTAAAACGCTCTATAACTTCCTTATGCGGGTGCCCATACCTATTACGCTCCCCCACAGAAATAATCGCTACAGCAGGCTGTACAAGGCTTAAAAATGGATCTGTAGACGATGTTTTACTCCCATGGTGGGCAACTTTTAAAATATTAGCCCGCAAATCAGGATATGTTGATACTATAAACTTTTCTCCTTCTTCTTCTAGATCACCCGTAAATAGCCATGTTAGTCCCCCTAGTCTGGCCCATAGTACAATCGAAGAGTCATTTTCTCCCTTTTCTTTCCCCTTTGGAGCTAATACGAAAAATTCCGCTTCATTTACCCTCCAACCTTCCCCTTCTCCTACTACACTTATCTTCATGCTCTTTTCTAACGCCTTTTTCTTCACCACTTTTTCCAATACAGCATCTTGTTCCTTTCTCCCAAATACAACTTCTTTTACAATAATAGATGACAGCAAATCCAGCGCAGCACCTATATGATCCGCATCTCCGTGCGTTACAATTAATTTATCAATCGTTTTTATACCTTCTTTTTGTAAAAAAGGAACAAGAATATCATGCCCAACAGAAAATTCATGCTTTTTCTGTTGCCACGCTTCCTTCTTGACAGAAAGGGCTCCTCCTGTATCAATAAGATAAACCTCTTTATCGTACGGAAGACGAATTAATATCGCATCTCCCTGTCCAACATCAAGAAATGTAACACTCCCACTTTCGCGAAAATATGGATATACATAATGACAAGTACTAATAAAAAGAAACACACCCACAACTATGCACAAAATTTTTTTCGTTATTACCCTTTCCCAAATCACAAATATACTAACGATACTAAAACAATATATAGCCACAAGAAATAAAGGAGTTTGACCAAAAGTAAGTCGGATGAAAGGGAAACTTTCACAGTAACTTAGAAAATCATTAGAAATGGTTAAACATAGTGAAAGTACATATGCAATTCCTTTTGCGAAAAATGGAATAACCGGCATACATATAAGAATAATGATGCTACACGGCAATACAATAATGGATAGAAAAGGAACATATGTAAGATTGAGGAAAATGCTATAAGGAGAAAAATAACCAAAATGATATAACAAGATGGGGGTACTAGCGAGCTGTGAAATTATAGAAATGTAAATAGAATTTCGAACTATCCCATTACTACGCCCTAATAATATTGGCGCAGATAGTAGTAAAGAAAAACTACCTACAAATGAAAATTGAAATCCAATGTTGAAAATAAGATACGGATCGTATATAAGCATACATATAGCCGTTATACTTAAGGCGTCTAGACTAGATAAGCGAACAGAGCATATGAAAGCTACCAATAATAAAACTCCTGTTATAGAAGCCCTCACAACAGATGGCGACGCTCCCGCTATAATCATATACAGAGGAATGCAAACTATAAGGCATACTGTTGCTATCTCTTTCGTCACACCACTTCTTAGCAAAACAAAATACATTATAACCATTAATAATACGATATGCGATCCTGAAATTGCTAACAAATGTATAAGACCAAATTGTTGATATTGCTCTTCTACTTCAAACGTCATTTGTTGTTGATCTCCAAATAATAATGCGTTCATAAATGCACCTGATTGTTCCGGGAACATTTCTGTAACTTTCGAGATTGTTTGTTGCCTGAGAAGGAAAATCCATTGCACGAGTGACAACGATGTTTTTTGACATTCAGAAATGTATGTCACATCAAATATAAAATGTATTTTTTGCTGATATAAATAATTACGATAATCAAAAACATGAAAATTCCGGGCAGTTTGTGGTTCTTTCACCTCCCCTTTAAATGTACACGATATACCTGCATGTAATTGTTGCAACTGCTTCTTTTCCGAAGCAGATTGTATTTTATAATTTAACTGCACTAAGTTTTTATTCTGATCTTCAATTTGAAAAGAGAGACGATCCCCATTAATTAGAGGTGTATTTTGCACGACCCCTCGTGTAACTTCATAGGAATCCCCTAGCGGCTTATTTAGACTCTGAACATACGTGGTGTACATAACGCCACTAAAACACGCTATTATACAAAATATGAAGGTTTTACACGAAGTACGATACAAACAAAATAAAACATAACAAACGAAACAACAAGCAGCCAATAAATGCGATGCGGAAAAGGTAATTGCAATCCCAATTATAAACGAGATTGCAACATAGCCCCATTGCCCATTCAACTCATACTCACTCCTTATAGCATCATTTTTGCTTTAGTGAATACACGCTGTAATTCTTCCATTGATAAATTATCTTTTTCTAAAGCTGCGAATAATTCCTTTAGCTGTAAATGACGCTCTTGTTCCTCTAGCGATGTAATATCGTATTCTAGCGGAACGTGCTTTACTGTTACACTCGCTTGTTCAAATAACTCTACGGCATACGGATGATTTTTATAGTCCTGTGCATAATAAACCGCTGTAACACCACTTTGAATAATCGCCTTACAGCACTGCAAACAAGGAAAATGTGTGACATAAATTTCCGCTTCCTCTGTTTTTGCACCAAATTTCGCACATTGCAATAAAGCATTCATTTCAGCATGAATTGTACGAACGCAATGATTATCAATGACATAGCAACCATCGTCTATACAATGCACACCACCTTTAATTGAACCGTTATATCCACCAGCAATAATTCGTTTATCACGAACGATTGTCGCTCCTACCGCAAGCCTTGTACATGTACTACGTAAAGATAGTAGATGGCTTTGCGTCATAAAATATTGATCCCATGAAATTCGTTCCATATTTTTCACCTTCTTTTTTGTCTACTTGTAGTGTAGCGAAAAAAGAAAAACTTCGTCAATCTTTTATGGAATAATAATTTGATCTTTTATTTTCTCTAAAGACTTCGCACCAATCCCATCAATTTCTAATAAATCTTCTATTTTCTGAAACGGACCATGTTCTTCTCGGTATTTCAAAATACTTTCCGCTTTCCGAGAACCAATGCCTGTTATTTTTTCAAGTTGCTCTTTAGAAGCTGTATTTATTTGCACTTTACCCTCGCTTTTTGAAAAAGTAGCCCCTTCTTGCACTGGCTCATTCTTGTTAGGAACATACAGAAGCATTTGGTCTTGGACCATTTGCGCCAAATTCACTTTCTTCACATCTGCATCCGGCAACAAACCACCAGCTTTTTCAACCGCCTCCTTCACCCGGTCCCCTTCCTTCATTTCATACACACCCTCTTTAAAAACCGCCCCTTTCACATCAATTATAATTATTTTTTTCTGCTCCTTTGTATCCAATACTTTCGGTTTACTTTTTTTCTCCACATCTTTTACTTGAACTTCCGTTGTAATGAGCGATCGCTCTGTTTGCTGATTCGTTTTCCAGAAAAAAAGAAAAATCAAAGTGCCAATAATAACCACTAATCCCAACCATTTTTTCGGAAAATCCCACATCATTTTACACCTCTAATCATAAATTTATAACATCATTCATATTGTTTAGGAGAAAGCAGTTACGAAGGAGGGATGAAACATTGAACATAGGAATTATAGGGACAGGGAACATGGGGAATATACTAATCGATGCATTTTTAGAAACCCGTGCTGTCAAACCTTCGTGCCTTACTATTATTAATCGGACGCCTGCCAAAGCATATCATATAAAAGAAAAATACCCTTCTGTTCATATAGCCAAAACAATCCAAGAGGTAATCGAACAATCCCAGCTTATTTTCATTTGCGTAAAACCGATAGACATATACCCTATTCTACAAAAATACGCTGACCATTTTTCAGACGAAGATTGCTTAGTTTCTATCACAAGCCCCATATCTCCATCACAATTAGAAACACTTATACCTTGCCACGTCGCTCGTATCATTCCAAGCATCACAAACCGCGCCTTATCCGGCGCATCACTATTTACATTTGGAAATAACTGCTCTCTAGAATGGCAACAAAAACTACTTCGTCTATTCAAAAACATTTCTACTCCCCTTGTTATAGAAGAAGATATAACGCGCGTTTCATCTGATATAGCAAGCTGCGGCCCTGCTTTTTTTAGTTATTTATTACAATGTTTCATTAACGCTGCTGTAGATAAAACAAATATTACACATGAAGAAGCCACTACTTTAGTAAGTGAAATGGTCATTGGAATGGGGAAATTACTTGAAAAAGAAATTTTCACATTACCTACTTTACAAGAAAAGGTATGCGTTAAAGGCGGTGTTACAGGAGAAGGTATTCGTATTTTAGAAGAGCACGTTGGGGATATGTTTCATAAATTAATCGAACGGACACATGAGAAATTTGATGAAGATTTAAAATGCGTTGAGCAGCAATTCAATAAACACACATAATAAATACGCCATCGTAATCCCAAACCCTTTTTATTAATACTTATCTTTTTCATGCTACATTTTCACTAAAACTAGCATTTTTACACTTTACACATATCATCTTTTTATTTTTCTAGAACTAAAACTACATCTTTTCTATAAAACAAAAGCAACCTTATCGGTTGCTTTTCTTTTATCCATTCTTCTTCGCCATAAAAAAGATGCGCTCTGTTTGTTCTGTCACTTCAATTCGTTCAAAGTCACCTGTGACGCGAAGCACTGTAAACCCAGCTTCTTCAAGCCATTTTGTTAACACTTCAACCGAATACGCACGTTGCACGTGACATTCGTCAAAACGATGATACACATCTTCTTCTGAATCTTGTACAAAGAATGTCAAATCATGTTCCACACTATCTGATTCTTCTCCAGGGAAGCAGTTCCAAATAAGTGATATTTCTTCGCCGTTCACTGTATATGTTTCATTTTGAAATACGTGATGTATTTTATATAAAGAGTGTACATCGAATAAAAACAAGCCATCCTGACGTAAATGTTGGAAAACTCTTCTAAATGTTTCTTGCACTCCATCTTCTTGCAATACGTAATTTAATGAGTCACAAAAGATTGTCACACAATCAAATTCACCAGGAACATCGAGCTCTCTCATGTCTTGTTGGTAAAAAGGAATAAAATAGCCTTCTCCCCCCAATTTTTGCTGCGCGACAGTTAACATTTCTTCCGAAAGATCTACACCAATTAAGTCATAACCTTTTCGCACAAGCGGAAGTGTTACGTTACCAGTTCCACATGCTACGTCAAGGATTCTTGCCTCTTTCATAGATGCCTGTTGTAAACTTTCCTCTGTGAATTCCACCCATTTATCATAAGGGACATCATTCATCAGTTCGTCATACAGCAAAGCAAATTGTTCGTATTTCATTGATCTAGCTCATCTGCAATATCTTCACGCGGCACATCGCCCCATAGACGCTCTAAATTATAGTGATTACGCTCATCTTTATGGAATACATGAGCAACCACATCACCAAGGTCTACTAAAACCCAACGTGCTTCATCAAAGCCTTCCATACGTTGTACGTTAATTTCGAACTCATGTGCCTTCGCTTTAATTTCACGTGCAATTGCTTGTACTTGCTTGTCTGAATTTCCGTGACAAATAATAAAATAGTCTGCAATCGGTGAAATACCTTGCATATTTAGTACAACCATATCTTCTGCTCTCTTATCATCAGCTGCTTTTGCCGCTAATACTAATAACTCTTTATCTTTCATTTATTAATTTCCTCCTTGATAACTTCATTGTATGTTTGGAATGTTAATGGATAAATCGTTTGATCTTTTTCCATTAAAAATTGAATTGTTCGCTTTAAAGCAAACAGTAAAGCTTGATTTATATCTTTATATGCGAGTTTCCTCGCTTCTTCCACACCAGGAAACTTACGTCCTGGTTCAATGTAATCTGCTACATAAATAACTTTATCTAACATTGTCATTTTTTCATGACCACTTGTATGATATGTAATAGCTTGTAGAATTTCAGGATCAGTAATGCCTACTTCTTTTTCTACTAAGTATGCCCCAACAGGTGCATGCCATAACTCTTTGTTATAGTGCAGTAGATCCTTTTGCAAAGCTTCTCTCTTAATAATCTCTTCCATTTCTGGAATCGCTCTACATTTTGCATAATCGTGAAATATAGCAGCCGTCTCTGCCTTTTTCTTATCTACACCATATAATCGGGCAAGTTCAATCGCTGTTTCCATTACACCAACCGTGTGTATATAACGTTTTTCATGCATTTGTTGTTTGACAATACTAAGTGCTTCCTCACGATTCATACAACCCATTCCTCTCGATATATACCTGTACTTTTTCGGGGAGTAAATATTTGCACGTTTTCTTCGTCGTATATCTCTCACGTAACAGAGAAGAAGAAACTGCAAACTCCGGAATTTCCACTTTTACGATATCGTAAGGCGTATGTAATGTATAACCTGGTCTTGCAACTCCAACGAAAGTCACAAGCTTAAGTAACTTTTCAATGTTATACCACTTCGGCAAATACTCAACCATGTCTCCGCCAATAATAAAGTGAAACTGCACATCCGGATACTTCTCCGTTAATTGTACCATAGTATCGTACGTATAAGATGGGCCTTCTCTGTCTAGCTCTTCTAAACAAATTGAAAAGTATGCTTCTTCCTCAATCGCTATTTGCAGCATGTTTAATCGACTTTTCACACTCGTAATGTTACGTCCTTGCTTGTGCGGTGGAATTTGATTCGGCAAAAACCATACCTCTTCCAACCCTAAAGCATGATACACTTCATTTGCAATTAACAAATGTCCATTATGAGGTGGATCAAACGTGCCACCAATAATGCCAATTTTTCTCAAAAGAAACGCCCCTTCCTTTTACATACAGCAACTCTCCCCATACAAATTCGAAGAGAGCCCACTGTTAATAAAAGTTCAATTAATTTCACTCTTTATCTATCAAGCGTCAATTATGGAAATAATATACGTGATTTTTATCCCGCTATTTGCCAACACCTCAAAAGTCACTGACAATAACTAGGTTAGATGGGAAATTAACTGCACACAAAAGCCTAATTGGTGAAGGCTAAAAAACGCAAATTAAAGTTTCAATTTATCGTGGAAGCTTAATCTGCTTATTTTCTCTTGATTCTTTGTATAAAACAATTGTGCTTCCGATCACTTGAACGATTTCAGCTCGTGCACCTTGTGCAAGCTCTTCTGCAACTTCACTACGATCAAATTCACAGTTTTGTAATACGCTCACTTTAAATAGTTCACGAACTTCTAATGCTTCTCCAATTTGTTTCACCATATTTTCATTCACGCCACCTTTTCCAACTTGAAAAATCGGTGTTAAATGATGTGCCTTTGCACGTAAAAATCTTTTTTGTTTTCCTGTTAACATATAATTAGCCTCCAAGCTCTCTCATTACTAATTGTTTCATTCTATCAATATTCGGCACACACCCTGTCCACATTTCAAATGCAAGTGCACCTTGATAAACGAACATATCGATTCCATTTTGAATTATTGCACCTTGTTCTTTCGCATCGCCTAAAATTTTCGTCTCAAATGGATTATAAATAATATCAGAAACAATCGTTCCTTGTTTCAATGAACGAATTTCCAGCGGCGTATACTCAACATGTGGATGCATACCTATCGTTGTTGTTTGGATGATAATATCATATTCCCCTTGATTTTCTGCTGCACATTCTAACGATAGAGCATGCGAATTAACATTTGCCATGCACCCAGAGATAAGGTTTTTCGCCTTATCTCTCGTACGATTAGCAATATCAATTTGTTTCACACCTACATCGGCAAGCGAGAAGTAAATAGCTCGGCTAGCACCACCTGCACCGATTAATAAAATACGTTTCTCTTGAAGTGGATCTTCACTAATTGACTGCAGGGCACGAACAAAACCAATTCCATCTGTATTATACCCAATCAATTTTCCATCTCGATGAACTACTGTATTTACCGCACCGATTTGCCTTGCTAACGGGGCAATCTCATCCAAGTACTCCATAATTGCAACTTTGTGCGGAGTCGTTACATTAAATCCTGAAATACCTAATGCTTTCAAACCTTTTACCGCTTCCCCTAGCGCTTCTTCTTCTACAAGAAACGCATGATAATGGGCATCCATATTCAAGTGTTCAAATGCATCGTTATGCATAACGGGTGATAATGAATGTCCAATTGGATTTCCGATTACACCATATAATTGTTTCATAAATCCCTCTCCATATTAAATTAAAGATTTACGTAATGAAACACTTACTCCTTTTGGTACATGAGCAACAATTTTCGCTCCTGATTCATTTACAGTAACCCAGCCCAATCCAGAGAATACAACATCCGTTTTCGGCTCACGAATATTAAATTCATATTTCACAAACTTAGGCATATTTTCTAATTCTTCTGGTGTCGGTGGATTCAATAATTCTCCAGCGTGTTTTTCGTACAATTCATCAGCCTTTTCAAGCTTTGTACGATGGATTGTTAAACGGTTTGAGAAATGACAAGTGAATGCACGACGGCCCCCACTTACATAATCAAATCGTGCTAATCCACCAAAGAATAATGTTTGTTCTTCATTTAATTGGAATACCATTGGCTTAACTTCTGTAGTCGGTGTAATAAGCTTTAAGCTTTGTTTCCCAACATAATGCGCCATTTGATGATGATTAATAATACCTGGTGTATCGTATAAAGATGACGTTTCGTCTAATGGGATATCAATTAAATCAAGCGTTGTTCCTGGGAAATGTGATGTTGTAATTACATTCTCAGTCTCATCACTAAACTCTTTAATCATACGATTAATAAATGTTGATTTACCAACATTCGTACATCCAACAACATAAACATCTTTACCTTCGCGGTAATGCTCAATTGCATCAGCAAGTTCAGCGATTCCTTGTCCTTTAGCTGCACTAATTAAAAAGACATCTTCTGGTTTTAAACCAAGTTGCTTTGCACTATAGCGCATCCAATGTTTTACTTTATCATGCTTAACTGACTTTGGAATTAAGTCAGCCTTATTCCCTACAAGTAATACTTTATTGTTCCCTACAAAACGATGTAAGCCCGGTAACCAGCTACCATTGAAATCGAAAATATCTACGATTTTAACCACTAGTGCGTCTGATTGTCCAATTCCGTTCAAAATACGAAGGAAATCATCATCTGTTAAAGATACATCTTGAATTTCGTTATAATGTTTCAAACGAAAACAACGTTGGCAAATTACTTGTTCTTTTTCTAAAGATGATACAGGAGCGTATCCTACTTCATTTTTATTTTCTGTTTGAATTTCTACACCGCAACCAATACATTTAATTGTTTCAGTCAAACTTTATTCCTCCCAGTTAATTAAGCCTTTTTTCTTCATGTTTCTCATAATTCTTCGTTCAATTTTCCGATTAAATCGTGTCACCAATCCGTCCGTTTGCGCTACCGGTACAACTAAAATTGTATGAAGTCCCACACGATTCCCGCCGAGCACATCCGTTAGTAACTGATCTCCAATTACTACAACTTCATCTGGCTGCAGGTGCATCTCATGTATCGCACGCTTAAATGCGCGAACAAACGGTTTGCGCGCACTATGAATAAACGGAATACCTAATGGGTCAGCGAAGTCTTTAACGCGTTGCTCGTTGTTATTTGAAACGACCGTTACTTGAATATCATTTTCTTTCATTTTCAAAAACCACTCTTCAAGCTGTGGCGTTGCGTTTGGACGATCCCATTCAATTAAAGTGTTATCTAAATCAGTAATAACTCCTTTAATTCCACGTTTTTTCAAATCTTCTGGTTGAATATGATATATATTTTTCACATATTCATTTGGTAAAAATAACTTCAATTTCTTTCACCTCTTTGAGGATTTTCCATAAAATTTTTCGACAACATTTTTCGATAGATAACCTGTGGATAAACTTGTACACACTTTCCACGTTAATTTTTCAGTCAATTTGGAATTTACTAACAATCTATTCACACTTTATCCACTGAGTTATGTGGATAACCTCTTGTTTGTGACTGTCATATTTTTTTGGTACATTAAATGCAACAACGAATCAATCCTTATATTATTAGGAGGTGACTCACCTTGAAAACAAAACATATGGAACAGTTATCTACTGATTTACTCACTGAGTCTTATTATAAAGCAAAAGAACTAAAATTAAATCCCGACTTCATTTTACTTATAAAACAAGAAATTATTAGACGCTCGTTAGAGGACAAGCTCGTCAAATCTTCTTGAGTACATATAGATTGCTGATTGACCTGTAAAAAGAGCCATCCTGCGATGGCTCTCGAATAAACAAGTACTCCCATCTAGGGGATTTCTTCATTAAGCATCTTTGTCCACATTTCTTAATTAGAGCTTCATAAGTATATTATAAAACCTTTTCTTTACTTATGAGATACTCGGGTTGCAATTTTTTCACCAAGACGCAGCTCTTGCCCACTTGTCAATTCCTGCACTGCTTTAATCATATCTTTTTCAAATAATAAAACAACTGTTGAGCCAAATGTAAAGTATGCCATCTCTTCACCTTTTTGAACAGTACTTCTTTCATGAAGGAGCTCGATACTATTAACAAACATAGCACCTACTTTTACAAGCGCCATATGTTCGCCTTCACTATTTACTTCTGTAACAGAGCGATAATTTTTTGACAATGGTTCTTTCCCATACTCCATACCCGCTGCATTTACCGGATATGATTTTCTACCGAGTACAAATCTTTCAGTCACAGAGCCAGAAAGCGGGCTATGAATACGATGATAATGACTTGGACTCAAATAAATCACCATATATGTACCGCCTGCATATCGCTTTGCACGCTCTTCATTACCTAGCATATCCACAATTGAATAACGCTTTCCTTTTATATCGAATGTTTTTGTATCCTCAATAGGACCTTGATCAGCAAAAACACCATCAACAGGACTAACGATACTCGATGCATCAGTATCAACACTACGCTTTCCTTCTTTTAGCCTACGTGTAAATAAATCATGCAATGTTCCATATTCCTTCAAACCCTTTTCCATCTCATCTTGATTAATTTGAAAAACTTTCACATACGATGGAATAATGATAGAGCTCAAACGAGATTGTGCAAATTTACGTAATATATAAGAAGTAAAACGACCATTTGTAAGTTCGATCATAAGTCGATATAATGTCCGTCGCAAATTACGAAACCTCCTAATCAGCCTATAACTTTAGTTTCCCCTTCTTTTCTCTCTATATCATATGTAAAATTGGTTCTTATTCCCACATATAGAATGGAGCCATCTCGTTATACACGAAGAAAAACTAAGTATAATTTTTATTCTTAAATTGTTTAGCACCTTCTAATATTACAGATAGAACCCGCCATTTTCAACAGTGAACATGTATTTCTTCTTAGAACAGCTCGTTTTCTTTCCGTTTTCCCGAAAGAAAAGCAGCCACTTTTAAAGTGTAGCTGCTTACAATACACATTATTCTTTTGCTTTTTTCTCTTTCTCAGCCCGCACAAATTCATGGAACATTTTCATTAAAGCACGCTTTTCAATTCGCGATACGTAGCTTCTTGAAATACCGAGTGCCTTCGCAATCTCCCTCTGTGTTTTCTCTTTATCAAGCCCAAGTCCAAAACGCTTCACAATTACTTCTTTCTCTCGTTCGTCCAAAATATCGATATACTCTTTAATTTTTTCTAACTCCATACTAAGCTGAATCATATCAATTACATCTTCAGATTCTGATTTTAATATATCAATAAGCGATATTTCATTACCCTCTTTATCTTGCCCAATCGGATCATGAAGTGAAACGTCTTTTTTCGTTTTCTTCAGCACACGTAAATGCATCAAAATTTCATTTTCGATACAGCGTGCTGCATATGTTGCAAGCTTAGTTCCTTTCCCTGCTGAATAGCTTTCAATCGCTTTAATAAGCCCAATGGTACCAATTGAAATTAAATCTTCTGCATCTTCACCAGTGTTTTCGAATTTCTTAACAATATGAGCTACAAGCCGTAAATTATGTTCAATTAAAAGATTTCTCGCTTGAGCATCACCTTGCTCCATTAACTCTAAGTACTTTCTCTCATCATCTGATGATAACGGCTGCGGGAACGCATTGTTCTTCACATAAGAAACAAATACAAACACTTCTCGAACCATATATCCAATTGCGGCGAATAGACTCAAACCTTTCACCTCCGCCAAAATAGTGGTCTTTACTATGTGTATGTGGGCATGAGGTTGTTTGTGTCTGTACGATATCATTCCAACATGTTTTTAAGCATGATATTTGTTTTGTCGCACAAAGCTTCGTTACGTATACTTAAACAAAAGATAGGAGGGTAAAATGTGAAACATTTTATTACCTTCTTGTACCAGAGTAGCTTGTAAGAGATGAACTCCTTGTACGCTCTTGCAAGCTGCTTGTACTACAAGGAGGGATTACAAATATGAAATTTGAAAGAACACGCGCTTATACAAGACACCAACGTCAGCGTACAATGCGCCGAAAGATGAATATTGCAAAACACGCATGGGGATATACTTCTGAAATTGTCGGTATTTTTGCAAAAGGAAAAGTTCACTGTTCTTGCGGAATGTGTACAACAAAGTGGAGAACAGAAGGGCCACCTGCCAGTGTACAGAAGTGGTTATACAAAATTGATACATGCGAAGAATAATCGTTCTTTCTAAAAAAGGTCTTCTCTCGAAGACTTTTTTCCCTATTTAAAGACTTATTTACTCCAAATCTTTTCCCCAGTGTGGGCATCAATATAACGAATTTCTCGACTACAATCGAAGGGCTCTTTATGATTTTCATCCGTTGTTTGTTTATACAGTAATTGATATACCGTTTCCTCTGCATCATTATCTATATACCATTCTAATTTAACCCGGATGGCTTCTTTGTATATTTCTAACGCTTTTTCTTTTGTCACTTTTGGTGTTGTTTCATATGTGAGTAATTCTTTTATAAAGTTGCTAGATTCTCCTGAGTAGTGCATCACAGCACCATTTTCTGTATTGATATTGACCCTAAATTGGTTATACTCTGCTGGAATAGCATTCATATATACGGAAAAGGTAAATCTTTCAATCCCATCTTCTGCTTCTTCACGTTCTTCCCAAAGACGAAGATATTGTGTAACCTCTGGAATAACTCGTTCTAAAAATTGAAGTGCTTTTTGTAAACATTCCTCTCTAGACAGTATTTGTTTTACTTCTTTATCTTCAGTCAGTTTTATAAAACCAATTAATTCATTGGTTGATTTATCAATCGTAATGCCAACTAAATTATTATATTTTAACATCGGTAAATGCTTTTTAAAGAATTCATTCATTAAATATGGATTTTTTTCTTCTTTCTGCTGTTGTAATTCCTCTTTCGGAACAAATTTCATCCTTATTCCATCTTCATTTTCCGTCTCAGCTACTTTTATAAAACTTTCTTTATCCCAGTCAAATAAATCGAATATATCATCTTGTTGACTACCTTTTTTCGGTTTTTCAACAGCTACAGTTGGAGGCAATTTATAATGATCTGGGCCAAACAAATCTTTACTTGTACTTGCATCAATAAACGCATGACTAGGTTCTGGCTCATACACAAGATGGTACCCTTTTACTTCTTCTCCACTTTCATATTCACATGAGGAGTATGTTAAATCAGCAAATACAAGTCTTATATCTTGTCTAGCCTTGAGGTTATCTAAAACCGTGCTCTCATCAACAATTTCAATTGGCCATAACGGTTTTTTCTCTATAGCTTTTTGTCCATTGTAATGAAAATGCACAACATTACCTGAAGGATGAATTCGCACAACACATCCTGTATTCGGCAATGGATATCCATTCACTTCCTGCATATAATTTATTTCTTTCCAACCACGCCAGCCATCCTTAACTGACACATATGTATAAAATTCTAATTCTTCTTCCACATATTTTTTTATAAATACATTTGCAATCTCTCTTGCCTTATTCTTCTCTATCGCTTCTTTATCACTCGAAAAATAATTTTCATCATCTATCCTGAATTCAAATAAATTACCAGTATGCCTATTTAATGTAATTTGTATCTTTTTCTCCTCATCCTCTTTATGCCCCCACCATAATAGATGATACGGATCATCCACTCCTTCTTGATCATCTACAACAAGCCTATATTCATCTGGAATTTCAATAATATGAGCCACTTACTCTTTTCTTTTTTTATCTTTGGGATTCATCATACCCTCTCCTTTATTACAATTTAAGGTAATTATAACAAACAAAACCAAAAGCCATTAGCAAAAAGACAAAAAGCTGAAACAATTAGTTCATACGAATTTCACATGAATCTATTACTATAAGAATTGTACATAGTGAAATTACTAACAATGACGTTTATTCATATATAATTTCATTTGAAAGGGGTTGAAAAGATGAAAACTAAATATCGCTTTATGATCTCATCATTTGCTGCTTGCGCCTACATGATTTGGTGTTTAGTATAATAACAACTTCACTTGTAAATAAGAAAAGGTGTGTATAGAAATGGAATATAACCAATCAACCGTTAACTACTGGAAAGCTTTTGTATTACCTTATACATTTGCTTTAGAAGAGTTAAAAACTAAATTTGAAATTATGAACCGGGAAGCTCAATTTTTAGAAGACTACAACCCGTTTGAACATATAAAAACAAGACTTAAACAACCCGAAAGTATCATCAGGAAGCTTGAGCGTAAAAACTTATCACCAACAGTTGAAAATGCTCAAACACAATTACAAGATATTATTGGCATCCGTATTACATGTTGCTTTGTAGAAGATATTTATCATTTAAAAGAGGTTATTGAAAATCGTGGAGACATGGAAATTGTAGAAGTAAAAGATTATATTGCTAATCCAAAAGGAAATGGCTATAAAAGTTTGCATATGATTATTAAATATCCATTGTCACTAAATTCTGGTACGAAAGATGTCTTTGCAGAAATTCAATTACGTACACTTGCCATGGACTTTTGGGCAAGTTTAGAACATAAGCTTTACTACAAATATGAAGGAAATATACCTGACTATTTGAAAGATGAACTACATGACGCTGCTATGAAAGCTGAAGACCTCGATAATAAGATGGCAACAATCCGTCAAGATATTGATGACATTGAAGCATGTTCAAATCAAATTTTATTACCACTATAAAAAGGTTCTCTCCTATGAGAACCTTTTTATTTCTTCTCTATCATACGAACCTCTTCAATCTTCCACCCTTCGTCTTCTTTTCCAAGTGCATACTGCATTTTCTTTTGAAGAGTAACCCCTCCATCTACTTCTTTTTCCTCCGTTTCAACAATAACAAGCCCACCTTTAAGAGCTTTCATATTCATATGTTCCAATTCTATTTTCTTATTTCCCTTTTGAAATGCCGCTTCCTTTTGTGTTTTTAAGTCTTCAGCACTAGGCATCTTCTTTGAAAATAACTCCATATGCTCAGCAAGATTTTTTTCATTCGTCGTCCGTACAAATGCCTCAATAACATCTTGAATGGATTTCTCTTCTTCTTTCGTTATATGTACCTTTTTCTCAGTTTTCCCAGCAGATTTTTGTTCTATATTATTCTCTTGAGATTGACATCCAACTAGCAATAATACGAATACTAGAAGAAATCTTAATTTCCCTAAAAAAAATCTCATCTTTCCATCTCCTAAAAAGAAAAGTGAGGCATTTCGCCTCACTTTCATTTATAATTAGCGTCTTCCTTTATTCGGATCGCCGCCGCCAACGATGTCAAAGACACGTTTAGCTATATTTGTATTCTCTTGAACGCCAGAGAATAAGTATTTACCTGGTCCGAATGCATATACGTTCACATCTTCACCTGTATGTCCACCCGTTGTCCAACCTGTAACCGAACGCTTATTGAAGATATCTTCAATTGCATTATCAATCTTTGTTACATCTTTTGATGGAGCTATATCATTTACAGCTTTAATTTCTTCTGGTGTTAATTGTAGATCAATATACTTTTTCAATGTTTCTTCTACATTTGCACCTTTTGCAATCTCATTTGCCATAAAGTCTGGCGTACGTTTCGCAGCTTTAATCGGATCTACTTTAAAGTTATACTCACCATTCGCACCTAAAGATAATCCGCCAGTAGCATGGTCTGCAGTTGCAACAACTAATGTGTTCTTATCTTTTTTCGCAAACTCAATTGCTGCTTTAAACGCTTTTTCGAAGTCTTCCATTTCACTCATTGCACCGACAATATCATTATCATGTCCAGCCCAATCAATTTGACTACCTTCGACCATTAAGAAGAAACCATTTTTATTTTTGTTCAAGCGCTCAATCGCGGTATTTGTCATCTCTTCTAATGAAGGGGTTTTGTCAGTACGGTCAATCATTTTGTCTAAACCACCTGGTGCAAATAAACCAAGAACTTGATCGCTTTTATCATTTAATAATTGATTACGATCTGTTACATAACTATAACCAGACTTCTTAAATTCTTCTGTAAGATTGCGGTCTTTTCTAACAAAGTTATTTACGCCCCCGCCAAGCATAACATCTATTTTATGCTTACCTTTAATTTTCTCATCAAAGTAATCATTTGCAATTGCGTCCATATTTTTACGACTAATATCATGTGCACCGAATGCAGCTGGTGTTGCATGCGTAATTTCAGAAGTTGCAACGAGTCCCGTTGACTTCCCTTTTTCTTTCGCTTGCTCCAATACTGTTTTCACTTCAGCTTTATCATTATCTACTGCAATAGCTGCGTTATATGTTTTTATACCTGCTGACATCGCAGTAGCTGCCGATGCAGAGTCTGTAATATTTTCATGTTCATCTTCTGGATATGTTTTTTGTGTTCCTACAAGATGCTTATCAAATTCTGTAGATTCCATCTCAAATGTTTTTGGATTATCTTTCATATAACGATGAGCTGTCATATATGAAGGCCCCATACCGTCCCCAATTAATACAATGACATTTTTAATTTTTGCATTGTTTCCGTTCTCATCTGCATTAACCTCACTAGAACGCGTAAAATTCCATGTTGCTACCGAAGTAACTGCTAACGACGCCACAACTGCAAATGGCCATGCTTTTTTTACAAACTTTTTCACTGTCTTGTCCCCCTAATTAGGTTATTCATTTCCCACTATCAAATTTAATAGAAGACTGTTAAGAGAAAATGAGTTATATGTAAATTTTTTGTTAACTTATGTAAATTTAAGTTATAATTTGTATAAGTTTGTCTTTTCATATCAAGCATACTCCCCTTTACAAAGATAAATATAAACATGTTGGATTTCTTTTAATACGAACCTATTATTTTACATTTCGTAATATTATTCTTATTTTTTCTAATTTAAATAGAAATATGGTGAACTTTATGAAAACAGTAAAACTAGACGCATCTTCCATTCCAGATTTACTCTCTCTTTGCAAATCAGTCGGGTGGTTACAGCATGAAAGTTTTATGAAAGAGCAATTCCATATGTACCTTTCCATTGGCACAATTTTTGGCTATGTACATGAGAATAAACTTATTGCAGCGGGCGGGGTCTTTTCGTTTGCCCCTGGATTTTCTTCTATCGGTATGTTAATCGTGCATCCTGATTTTCAAAGAAAAGGAATTGGCCGTATTTTGTTAAACAATAGCTTAAAAGTAACTTATCCATCGCTCCCTATTACGCTCATTGCAACAAAAGCTGGTGAATCCTTATATGAATCTTATGGATTTCAATCAATAACAACAATTCATCGTTTCGAAAAACAAGCGGCTCATATAAGTACAAATTCTTTTCCCATAAAACAAATTCAGCAAGCCGATCTTCAATCTCTCATTTTTCTTGATCAAACTGCGACTGGTGCAGATCGTTCTAATCTTTATTTATCACTACTATCGAGAGCAACTTACTCCTTTAAAATAGAGCGGGATAATCAAATAGATGCTTTTGCTTTATGCATACAAAAAGGAGATGTACTATGTGTCACTCCGCTTATTTCAAAAAAAGAAAAAGACGCTATTCAGTTATTAAAAATGATTTATAAATCGTGGAATGGGACGATACGCATTGATGTTCCGCACTCACAATTCATATTCCGCCAATTTCTTCAAACAGCAAATTTCCATGAAACGCTCCTTTCACCTCTTATGATAAAGAATGGTAATCAACTTCCTGGAAATCGTAATATACTATTTGCTATGATAGATGCAGCGTTATGTTAGAAAGGGGACACCTAATTGAAGCGATTTAGCTATTTTATGGTAGGTTGTCTTACTCTTACACTATTAGTAGGATGTAGTGCAGCAGAAAAGCCAGTAGAACAAGTAAAACAAGTTAAAAATACAATTACAGCGAAACTGGCTACCGAGGAAAAAATGGTAGAGATAGATGGTCAAACGATTTACTTTAAAAAGATTGGTGATGAAAAACCACCTTTACTTATGATCCATGGATTTGGAGGATCATCCGATGGTTTTCAAAAGGTTTACTCAGATTTAGCAAAAGATCATACGATTATTTCTGTTGATGCTTTAGGATTCGGACGTTCCTCTAAACCGATGGATTTTTATTATTCTTTCCCAACTCATGCAAATTTGTATTATAAGTTAATGAAAAAACTAGGGTATGACTCATTCGCAATACTGGGACATTCTATGGGCGGAGAAATTCCTCTTAATTTAACATATTTATACCCTGAAGCGGTTACCCACCTTATTTTAACTGATGCTACAGGCGGCCCTCATACGTTCGTTAATAAACAAGGTTCACCAAAACCAAAGTTGTCGACTGATTTAAGTGCCGTTTCTTCTATTGCAGATTATGATGAGAGCAAAGTTAAATTCAAGCGTAATGATGAAGAGCATTATAATAAAATGAAATTATGGCCTAGGCGTCTTCAAATCAATGCAACTGAAATTAAGCAACCAACTTTAATTATATGGGGAAGAAATGATAATAGCGTTTCTTGGAAAGAAGGAGAAACTTATCATCAACTCTTAAAAAATAGCACTTTCCATATTATTGAAAAAGGTTATCATGCTCCATTTCGTCAAGAGCCACAAGAATTTGTAGGGTATGTAAAAGATTTCTTCGAGAAAAATCCTATAAGTGCTGAAAAATAAACGGGTATCTCATTTTGAGATACCCGTTTTCATATATTAAGCAGCTTGCTTTTGGCGTTTTTGAATTTTTGATCCTAGTACTTTGGGAATAACGAAGCCATCAATTCCAAATTTTCCAGCATTCATACCAGAAACAAGAACGAACATGGATAAGATAACCATTTCAGGGTTTACACCAATTGACCCACTAAACATATAGGAAAAGTTCATTAAAAGTCCGAAAAAGACCGCTGTTTTTGTTAAACAGCCTACAATTAAACCAATTCCGACTAAAATTTCTCCCCACGTCACAAGTGTATTAAATAAATCAACGTTTGGAATTGCAAAATCTTGTAAAAATGATGCCCACCAAGATTGAACAGCTGGTTGTGCTCCTTTAGACTTTTCAATTGCACCTTGTAAATAACCAGTTGCATCGAAGCCTTTTCCTTGTAGTTTACCGATTCCAGCCATTACCCATGTGTAACCAAGATACACTCGAATTATCGCTAATACAAAAGAAACTGCTTTGTTTTCTCTTAAAAATTGAATAATCATATCTTCCTCCTAAAGTTGTAATTAAGTCAGTTACAGATAATATAATAACAGTAGTTACTTAC
Organism: Bacillus sp. SIMBA_074; assembly: GCF_046534555.1. Taxonomy (NCBI): domain Bacteria; kingdom Bacillati; phylum Bacillota; class Bacilli; order Caryophanales; family Bacillaceae; genus Bacillus; species Bacillus sp. SIMBA_074. Next base: position 296,709 of record NZ_JAWRYM010000003.1, read on the forward strand.
TTTTAAAATGTTAATTGTGAATAATTTGTGACATACGTACAAAACATTAAATGCTAACGTATATATAGTAACTTTTATTACCTGTAAAAACTTGAACATATCATACCACAGGTGATAATCATTTTCATTGAAGAAAATGCAAAAAAAATGTGAGTTAAATGTGAAACGCGTTTATTCGAATATAGAATAAACGTGTTTCACGCTATTTATATAATCGAAATGTATGTGTCCCCTCATCGGTTAATCTCGCTTCTTGAAAAGCCTCTTCTAACGTTTTTTATGGTTAATAAGCCCGTAAAATAAGCGTATTATAAAGATAAGCGCTACATTTCCATCTACATAATCTATCGATCCAACATATGATTTTACATCACTATGTAAAAAAGATTCTACTAGTTTCAACTCCCCAAAACTTATACCAACCATTTAAAATATGTGTAATATGCAATTTTGCATATCACTTAATTTCCGCTACGCTAAAGTATACTCTCGGCTCATTTAAGTCGTACACACATTCCCCTAACTCTTCCATTACAAATTTCCCCTCCTATAAGTCCATTTCATACATACCCGTTTCTTTCAAAAAATCAGCTCTAGTTAAAGCGACCTTCTGCAAATATTGCCTATAGGCTGTAATTGTTCCATCATGTGAAACGATACAAATTTTTTCTGCTTTTAACTGATAGCACCAGTGCAGAAATTCATCTACTATTTGCTGAAATTCCATCTCCGAGATGATATTGACTCCCTCATTCCATAACAATTCATTTGTACTTTCTTCTAATGAAAAATGTGGAAATAAATTTTGTATTATCTTTCGATCTAACAATTGATCGCACGGTAATGTTTTGGCGGATTCCCGATAAGGAAAAATACGCGGGGATATATATGGGTGAACAATTTTTTGACAAGCAACTTCCGCACTCCATATTGTCGCAGTTTGTAAAGTTCGAAGTGTAGGACTAGCGATTAATATATCCTTTTCTTGTAATGGTACATCGTACTGAAGCAATTTTGCCTGCTTCTTTCCCACGCCCGTCAATGGCGGATTCACTGCTTGTAAACTTAATGGTAAATCTTTCGTATGCTCACCTTCACCATGCCGAACAAAGACAAGTTTCATTCTCCTCTTCCTCTCACTAGGAAATAGTCTCACATATTTCTTCCCTATTTTTTTCTTTACTCCTGCTATTTTAAGCAGCAGGATGTAAAAAGTATTTGACATCATTATTTGGAAAATATTACAATTATATATGTAAAATACTTTTTACAATAAGGGGAGGAATACAAATATGAAATCGATTATCATCTTTATCGGAATAATCATATGGGGATACATAAATGGCTTTTTTATTAGTGATAAAACTGCTAATCCTTGGATTACAGATGATGAACGTAAAACGAAAATTAAACAAAAAGCAATTATCGCAAGCTGGTCCGGTGTTTTCATATTTTGTATCATGAACCTCTTAAACAAATGGTTAGGTTTAGGAACGAGCGATACATCACCTTACTTACCATCTTCTGTCGCAACTATTTTAAAAGAAAATGTAGAGTTACAAGTTTTACTCATGTTATTCATTACAGCTTTTCCCGAACAAGAAAGCCCATCGCCTTTAGGCATGGGATGAAAGTGAGGTTGGATACGGAGTACCACTAAAAATCGCAAGGTTCGTGGTACTTTAAGTATCCAAAGTATAGGTAGTTTCTCCGGAGTTTTGTTGGAATCTTTCGAAAATAAATGATATAACTAGAATAAATGATGATAGAAGAATATTTCAAAGTGTTTGAGAGGAAGATCTCCTCGTTTCATGCAGTTGTAAAGTGTATAAACACGTTCTGATTTTGTTATGATTGCTAGAAATGTATCAAATGAACACGATGTTGAAAATCAAAAAAACAAGGGGATGAAACGTATGTCACAGACCCTAACAGTGAAAGTGAAATTGATTCCAAGAAAAGGACAAATCTGTTTATTGGAACAAAGCAGTCACGAATATATCAAAGTTATAAATACACTTGTATCGGAAATGGTGGAAGCAAAGAAAAGTACGAAAAAAGCACAAAAGATATTGATGCAAATATCCCAAGTGCAGTGAAAAATCAAGCGATTAAAGATGCGAAAAGTTTGTTTGCTACAAAAGTAAAGAAAAGCCATTATAAAATCATCCCAATTCTAAAGAGACCTGTTTGTGTATGGAACAATCAAAATTATTCATTTGAACCTACTTATATTTCAATCCCATTTAAGGTAAATGGAAAGTCGACTCGTGTAAAAATCCGAGCTTTATTAAGTGATAAAAACAATCGTAATCTGAATCTGTTAAAACATAAATTAGGTACACTTCGCATCACAAAGAAATCGAATAAATGGATAGCCCAAATATCTGTCACACTTCCTATCAATAAAAGGACAGGAACGAAAATTTTAGGCGTAGACTTAGGTCTCAAGGTCCCCGCGGTAGCAATCACAGATGATAAGGTTCGTTTCTTTGGTAGTGGTAGGCACAATAAATATAAGAAGCGTAAGTTTCGTAGTGTTCGTAAGAAGTTAGGAAAAGACAAAAAGGTGAAAGCCATTCGGCGAATGGATGATAAAGAGCAAAGATGGATGCAAGATAAAGATCACAAAATAAGTCGTGAGATTATTAATTTTGCGATTGCAAATCATATTTCTGTCATTCGATTAGAACAACTAACGAATATAAGACAGACGGCAAGAACAAGCCGTAAAAACGAAAAAAACCTACACACTTGGTCATTCTATCGTTTGTCACAATTTATTTCGTATAAAGCAATGATAGCTGGTATTCAGATTGAATATGTGAATCCAGCTTATACAAGTCAAAGTTGTCCGAAATGTGCTAAAAAGAATAAGGCTCAAGATAGAAAATATAAGTGTCCATGTGGGTTTAAGACACATCGTGATATCGTTGGAGCGATGAATATTCGCTACGCAACTGTGATTGATGGTAACAGTCAATCAGCCTAAGCACCTTTATGGTCTGGTTTAGGAGGGGCAATGAGATGCCCTTATCTTGAAGGCTGTTCAAAGCAGAAATGGATTGCGAACGCTTAGTCATTCAAGAATCCCACCCGTAAATCCGTAAGGATTCGGGCTTGCGACTTTAGTCGTGGGAGTCTCAAGTATGGACTATTTTACTTATACTACCGAAGAAAACTAAGCGCTTAACTTTTATCTCATGATTATCCTCCTAAATGGTTATAGTAACTAGGACGCAATGAAAAAAGGAGAGATATACAAATGAGTAACTCAAATGAATTTTTAGATACATTACATGAAAAACAAGCAAAAGATGAACAAAATAGAAAGCGCCAAGGGAACGGAAACCCTGCGAAAAAAAAGCCAAATAAAACACATAAATAACATTGAAAAACCTACCTGAAAATTATATTTCAGGCAGGTTTTTTTACTCGTCTTTAACCGAAACGACATCTTCCCAATTCCATTTCTCATAATACCACTCTGGTACATCTATATTTTCAATCCACTTCTTCTCATGTTTTCCATCGTTATGAGCAAGCCATACATCAGCTTTCTTACGATTTGAACGGAGCCACATTAATTGGTTGCTTTTCTTACTAAAAATAGGGTTATAATCGCCTTGGCTATTGGATGGCTTTGTAATTTGATGTTGTTCATCTGTTGTACTATTTATTTCATATAAAGATGGTAGTGGTCTTTTTTCTAGAGGGACCGATAGCTCTGCTTCCTTTGCCCTTGAAACGATAATTACATTCTCGTTCTTCCATGTGAAATCCCAATCAACATAGCCTTTTGGAGTAAATGTATTTTGCTGGAGAGCCGGCAATTCTTTTATTTTTAAATGCTTATTCTCTAAAGCAACTCTCCCGCTTCCTTCAATATAGGCTAATATATTTTTTGATGGCGCCCATTTGAACCATTGTGTGTTTAATAACATTTGATCTACTGTTTCAAAACGACTGCCGTCTGATCGAATTAAGCAAAGGGTATTACTATCAGCTGACAAAGAAGCTGTTGGTACTGCCAAAAACGAAATCCATTTTTGATCTGGCGACCACTTAAATCCACTTCCAACTAATGCTAAAAAATCATCATGCTCATTCGGTAGTGCATATAAATGTTTCATCTTATGAGGATTCATATTTGCATCCTTTTGTATTTCATATAACTGAGCACCTGTCCATCCTGTTGGAAGCAAGTACGCTTCTGATGATACAAGGAACTTCTTACCATCAGGATACCATGCATAGTCACCGACACCATTAGCTACGTTTTCAAAATCTGCTTTCTTTTTTTCAGCATCAAATGTATTTAATGTGCGTGCAAATACAAATGCAATTATATTCTCTGTTGGTGACCATTGATAATTCGATGCTTCTGATTGAGATGGTGTAACTTTCTTTCCATCTTTCAGCCGATACAGTTCAAAGTGATTTCGCTTCTTTCCTTTTGCATATGCAAGCCATTCTCCATTGTGTGACCATTTCGGCCCTGTTATGTACTCTCCTTTTGTAATTTGTTTTTCTTTTTCACCGACTTTAATCCATAGATTATGATTACGAATAAAGGCAACTTTTACTCCATTGTTTTCCGCGCTAGTAATAGAACTTGAACAGAAAAAAAGGAACAAAATCACGATTCCACTTACTATAAACCTTTTCATATAGCACCCCCATTTCCCCCTTTAGCATTCCTCATATTCCGCTTACTATATGCAAATATTATCCATTCGACATAATTCCAAAAAATTTCCCAAGAAATTTTCAATTCAAAGAGGTTTAGTATGAATTATGTCGAATGTATAGTTTAGCCAACATCCGTTCCTATAATTAACGATAAAAATGTAATATTTATTTTCGGAAAATTGGCACTTTTTATTAGGGGGAGTTTCAATGAAGAAAACTACATCAACACTATTAAGTATGGCGCTCGTCTTTTCGAGCTTTGGAGCATTAAGCGCCCATGCTGAATCACTGCAAAAAGAGAAGCAATTTAGCCCACAGTTAAAAGCAAATATTGAACAATGGGGAGAAAACAAAATCGCGCAAAATGTTGAAACAAAAACATCAAAAAAAATTTCAGTTATTGTAGAATTGCAACATGCTCCACTCGCTTCACAAAGTAACATTCAACATGCTCCGGACCTACAAAATAGCAATGTGCAATCATACCATGCACAACTAAAAAAAGCACAAGAGGATACAACAAAGAAAATAAAAGAAAAAGCACCGAAAGCAACCATAAAAGAAACGTATAGTACGTTATTTTCTGGATTTTCTATTTCTATCCCAGGGGATCAAATTGCCTCTCTAGCTTCTTTACCTGAAGTAAAAGCAATTTATCCGAACTTAACATATAAATTACATGAAACGTCAAAAAGCCTAGCAGATCAAGAAACACCAAACGTTGGAGGCCCTACAGTTGATGCACCTGAAGCTTGGAATTTAAAAGATCCGACTGGCAAACCCCTTGATGGGAAAGGGATGAAAGTCGCTATTATCGATTCAGGTGTCGACTATACCCATCCTGATTTACAAGCAAATTATATCGGTGGCTATGATACAGTCGATGAAGATAATGATCCGATGGATGGAAATGTCCACGGTACCCATGTTGCTGGAATTATTGCTGGTAACGGAAAAATAAAGGGGATTGCTCCGAATGCTTCTATACTCGCTTACCGTGTCATGAATGATGGTGGTACCGGTACGACCGATGATATTATTCAAGGTATTGAGCGAGCTATTCAAGATGGTGCCGATGTTTTAAATCTATCTCTTGGTCAAGATTTGAATGTACCTGATCAACCTGTAACAATGACGTTAGAACGCGCAGCAAAACTTGGTGTTACTGCAGTCGTCTCAAATGGAAATGATGGACCAAAACCTTGGTCTGTTGACGCTCCTGGTAACGCAAGTAGTGTCATCTCTGTTGGTGCATCTACTGTTTCTATTCCATTTCCAACATTTCAAGTAGCTGGTTCCAATAAATCTTACCAAGGATTACCGTTATCAAAATCAGATTTCCAAGTAGGCAACGATGCTCAGCTTGTATATGTTGGCTACGGTAATTCAAGTGATTACGCTAAACAAGATGTGAAAGGTAAGTTCGCCCTTGTTTTACAAGGAACTTCAAGCACGTTAGTAAAAGCAGAACAAGCGAAACAAGCTGGCGCTCTTGGCGTGCTACTAATTTCTAACGAAAAAGAAATTAATCTTATGCCCGAATATTTTGCACGTGAAGATGTAGCTCTTCCAGTTATGCAACTATCAAATACAAATGGCGAAGAGTTAAAAACTTTAATTACAAAACGAAAGAAAAATATAAAAATTGGACAACCAAAGCAAACCGAACTTATTGGTAACTTCAGTTCAAGAGGACCATCACAAGGAAGTTGGCTCATAAAACCTGATGTTGTTGCACCTGGAGTACAAATTACTAGTACTGTCCCAAGAGGTGGCTATGAATCTCACAACGGAACAAGTATGGCTGCGCCACAAGTGGCGGGAGCCGTTGCCCTGCTGCGTCAAATGCATCCTGATTGGACGACAGAACAATTGAAAGCAGCTCTTGCCAACACTGCAAAAACATTAAAGGATGTCAATGAAAATACATATCCTGTCATGGCACAAGGATCTGGTTTAATTAACATTCCAAAAGCAGCCCAAACAGATGCATTAGTGAAACCTAACAATGTAAGTTTCGGTCTTATTAAACCTAATAGCGGCAAAGTGAAGTTAACACAAAATATTACGTTACAAAATCTTTCTAACAAAAAGAAAAACTTTTCAACTCGCATTGAATTACTAGATACAAAAACAAAAGTCCAGACTTCTTTCTCTTCTTCTATTAGTGTGAAACCTAATAGTAACATCGAAAAGCCTTTTACTATTACTGTAGATAGCTCCTTACCACAGGGTGTATATACAGGAAATCTATATGTGAAAGAGCAAGGGAAGACTGAAGAAATACGTATTCCATTTACGTTTAGCATTAATCCGAAAGAATACAAACGTATTGATGGTCTTGAAATCGTTAATTCTACTTTTAGTCCAAATAATGATGGAATACTAGATGACAACCTGATCAATTACTATTTAGTTACACCAGTGGAGGATGTAACATTTCACGCTAATTTAATTACGAAAGACCGTGTAACATATCAAGGCATGATACATCAAGGTAAAAACGAAACACCTGGTTATAAATCTTTCAAATGGAATGGTACGAAAACTGACGGATCTCCTCTACCTGATGGCTTATACCAAATCGAAGCTGTTGCTTCTAACTCTGGTGGAGAAACGAAACAGACAGGAGCTGTGTTCGTCGATCGCACTGCACCGAAATTATCACCTGAAGTAGATCAAGAAAACCTTGTAATTAGAGGGAAAGTAGATGATATACTTTTAGACTGGATGACAGAATCTGGATGGGTTGCTCCAGGACATCCAGTAACGATACAGTATGAAATTAATGGAAATGGTGTATGGGAAAATGCCTTCTTGAACCATTGGGAGAAAAACTTTGAAATTTATTTCGATCGCAATCAATTACAACAAGGGAAAAATACAATCCACATTGTAGCAACCGATGCAGCTGGAAATAAATCTAATTTGAACGTCGATTTAGAAGTGAAATAATAAAATTATTGTTGACAAGCTTTTAAATATAGTTTTATAATACAAAACATAGTTTAGTTGAACAAATTATATATCGGCTTTGAAGGAATACTAGTAGCGACTTATATCCCTGTCTCAGAGAACTGATGGTTGGTGTGAATCAGTACATATACAAGCGTGAATTACAATTCTGGAGCTTCTTTCCCGTAATGCTTTTTATGCATGAAGAGAAAGACGGATCTTTCCGTTATCTTAAAGTAAGTGGTAAACAATTAATTGTTTACAAATAGGGTGGTACCGCGATTTTTATCGTCCCTATCGGATTTTCCGATAGGGGCTTTTTTGCGCCTTCCCCTTTTAAATAAATTCATATATTATGCGTTGAAAGAATCGCAGTAGTATCTTATATCCCTGTTTCAGAGAGCTGATGGTCGGTGGAAATTAGCACATATATAAGTACGAATTACAATTCTGGAGCTTCTTTTTCGTAGTGCTTTTATGCATGAAGGAAAAGACGGAGTTTTTCCGTTATCATTAGTTGAGATGTAAGTATATTTCCACTTACAAATAGGGTGGTACCGCGATTCTTTCGCCCCTATCGGATCTTCCGATAGGGGCTTTTTCTATTTCTCACACAAACAAATGTTAAATAGTTCCGAATCTTATGATAAAATTTTATAAGCGCTTACAATTATAAAGGGAGGTGGTACAAGACGAAACAGGTATTCATTTTTATAGAGAAAAAGGAGGATGTCTAAATGACAAAGAAAACAGAAATTCCATCACATTTAAAACCATTCGTATCTACACAGCATTATGATCAATACACGCCGGTGAATCACGCTGTTTGGCGTTACATTATGAGACAAAACCATAGCTTTTTAAAAGATGTTGCTCATCCATCCTATGTTAACGGACTACAATCATCTGGTATTAATATAGATGCAATTCCAAAAGTAGAAGAAATGAATGACTGCTTAGCACCAAGCGGCTGGGGAGCTGTAACGATTGACGGACTTATTCCCGGCGTAGCATTCTTCGATTTTCAGGGGCACGGATTACTACCAATCGCAACAGATATTCGTAAAGTAGAAAATATCGAGTATACACCGGCTCCTGATATCGTTCATGAAGCAGCAGGACACGCACCGATTTTACTCGATTCTACATATGCAAAATATGTGAAGCGCTTTGGGCAAATTGGAGCGAAAGCTTTCTCAACAAAAGAAGAACATGAGGCTTTTGAAGCTGTTCGTACATTAACGATTGTAAAAGAAAGCCCGACTTCTACACCTGAAGAAGTTGCAGTTGCTGAAAATACTGTAATCGAAAAACAAAACTTAGTTTCTGGTTTATCAGAAGCAGAACAAATTTCACGTCTTTTCTGGTGGACAGTGGAATACGGATTGATTGGAAATATAGACGATCCTAAAATCTACGGTGCTGGTCTCCTTTCTTCTGTTGGTGAAAGCAAGCATTGCTTAACAGATGCTGTAGAAAAAGTTCCATTCTCAATTGAAGCTTGCACAGGAACAACTTATGACGTGACAAAAATGCAGCCACAGCTATTTGTTTGTGAATCATTTGAAGAGTTGACTGAAGAACTTGAGAAGTTCTCTGAAACGATGGCATTCAAAACAGGTGGCACAGAAGGATTAGAAAAAGCCATTCGCTCCGAAAATCATGCTACAACTGAGCTAAGTAGTGGATTACAAATTACCGGTACATTTACAGAGACAATTAAAAATGATACTGGTGAAGTCATTTATATGAGAACAAATACACCAACTGCATTAGCAATTAATCATAAACAATTGGTGAATCACTCTACATCTGTACACAAAGATGGATTTGGTACACCGGTCGGATTACTAGATGGTAATATCGCATTAGAAGATTGCACAGAAGAAAAGCTACAGTCATTAGGCATTATAATTGGCAATCTCGTCGAGCTTTCCTTCACAAGTGGAGTCCATGTAAAAGGAACAGTAACAGACATTGTAAAGAACGATAAAAAAATCGTCCTTATCTCATTTGCAGGTTGCACAGTTACTCATAAAGATTGTTTATTATTCGATCCTTCATGGGGAACTTTTGATATGGCTGTTGGTTCAACAATTACTTCTGTATTCCCAGGAGCGGCAGATGCGGCTGCATTTTTCCCGATGGATGAAGAAGTACATGAAACTCCTGCTCCGCTTGTATTAACTGAGGTTGAACGTATGTATCAAACAGTTCGCGACATTCGTAATCAAGGTACATTACAAGACGCTCATGTCGATCAACTAATAGCCATTCAAGAAGTGTTAAATACATTCTATCCGAAAGAATGGTTGCTTCGTCTTGAAATTTTAGAATTACTTTTACAACATAACAAAGGACACGAAACATCAACAGTTTTATTAAAACAACTTTCTACTTTCACTACTGACAAAGCTGTAACACGCCTTATTACTAACGGGCTTGCATTACTTCCAATAAAGGATGTGAAAAATGATGCTACGATTAGCTGACGAAGAAGTACATGAGGAATTAGCGAAGTTAGATAAATGGGTATTGAAAGATGAAAAATGGATTGAAAGAAAATATATGTTTTCCGACTACTTAAAAGGAGTCGAATTTGTCTCTGAAGCCGCCAAACTATCAGAAGAACATAATCACCACCCATTTATCCTTATCCAGTATAAAGCAGTCATTATTACTTTGTCATCATGGAATGCAAAAGGTTTAACGAAACTAGATTTTGACCTTGCAAAGCAATTTGATGACCTATTTTTACAAAATGAAAAAGCTATTATAAGAAAGTGAAAAAAGAGAAGCCTTTTTAGGCTTCTCCTTTCACTTTAAAATGTATACAATGTCCAAACGGATCCTTGGCCTGTAATATTCCATCTTTATACGTAGCAACTACGCCAATATATTTTAAACTTTCACACACTTGCTCTTTTTGTTTTTCATCTGCTAGTACAATTGTGAAATATTTCAAACCAACGGAATTTGGCATTTGTGGTGGTATACCTTCACCCTGCCATGTATTTAAACCGATATGGTGATGATAACCACCTGCTGATACGAACAACGCTCCATTACGAGCTGGAATCGTTACATCAAAACCAAGGCCATCAACATAGAAACGTTTCGCTTTTTCTAAGTCAGCTACATGTAAATGAATGTGCCCCATCACAGTACCAGCCGGGAACCCATTCCATGTACTTCCTTGCTGTAATAATCCTTTGCCGTCTAACGGGTTACTAACAAATGGTAACTCTCCATTTTCATCATGCCAAACTTCTTTTTGGCGATCATGATAAATTTCAATCCCGTTTCCATCTGGATCAGCTAAATAAAGAGCTTCACTAAAGTAATGGTCAGCCCCACCATGTAATGGGTGTACTCTCTCAACAAAATGACGAAGAATATTTGCTAAGTCTTGTCTGTTTGGTAATAAAATTGCATAGTGATATAAACCAGTTCGACCTCTTTGCTTCGGAAGAGCGTCTTCCTTTTCTTCTATTATGAGAAGTGGCTCATTGTCCTCATTACCAAACGTAACGATTGTACTTTTTTCTTCCAGTACCTTCATACGCAGTACTTCTGTATAAAACTCTAGCGATTTCTTTAAATTTGATACATATAAATGAACAACCCCAAGTGTTGTTTCGGGATGAAGTGGAAAGCCCATTTTGTTATACCCCCATTTTAATTAATTCTTCTTTAACATTTTCTCTTTTAAGAAATTATCTACAAAACCATTAGCTTTCGCAAGAAATAAGTAAGCACCCATCGCTAATAATGCAAGTTCTAACTCAAATCCAGGATTTTTCCCGTCTCCTAACAAACCAGCTGACCATTTTACTTTCACAATCGCTCCAACCATAACAAGTGCAAATAATAAGCCAATATACCTTACGCCTAAACCTAGAATTAACAATAGACCTCCAACTAATTCAACTGTTGCTACACCGTATGCAAGTCCTCCTGGTAAACCAATGCTTGTAAACCACCCTGCAATATTGTCAATTCCTGATTGGAATTTTGTTAAACCGTGCATAAAGAACGTTACCCCTAACACGATACGAATAATTAAGTTACCAATATGTTGATTCATTTCTTTCTCTCCTTTATAGTTTTGTTATACAAAACTTTTATTTACATTACAAAACATACACTAATTATTTTTATTCGTCAATTCATTTTTCATGAGAAAAAATATTTTTTTTTTGCTATGATACAAATAGTTGTTTACAAAAAGGAGCATGATTTTATGAATATCGGTTCTGCGATTCGTGAAATTCGTCAACGTAGAGGAATTACGATTGCCCAAATTTGTGAAGGAACAGGTCTTTCTAAAGGCTTTATGAGTCAGGTTGAAAACAATAAAACATCACCATCTATCTCAACTTTAGAAATGATCGCTAATTTTTTAAATGTTCCCCTTCCATATTTATTGTTAGAACAAAAAGATCGTTTAAAAATTGTAAAAAAAGAAGAGCGTAAATACAGTGTGTATGGAAAAGATGAACAAAGAATTGAGCATGTTGCGGAGCAAGGTGGTCTCCGCCTATCTCTAGTAGAAATTTCTGCCGGATTCCCGAAAGAAAACTCACCAAATGCTCATGAAGGTGAAGAGTGTCATCTTGTATTACGCGGAAAACTAGAAGTTCAACATGGAGAAGATATTGCGATTGTAGAAGAAGGTGATTCTTTCTCTTGGAATGCATGCGTTCCTCATATTGTTCGCAATATAGGTGAAGAATCTGCATTATTACTTATCTCTAGTCATGCGGAAAATCGAAAACGTGTTTACTAAACGATAAAAAAGAAGCCTGTTTCGTAACAGGCTTCTTTTTTATTCCCTTATAATTCCATAACTCGTCCCAACTAGTACGGTCTTTTCATGTTGATTGCGATAAACTGACTCAATTGAAACTTTTTTATATCCTTCCATTTGCTCAATATTTGTTAAAGTTAATTCACAAGTAACCGTATCCCCTGTAAAAACTGGTCTAATAAACTCACTTACTAATTCCCTCGCTATGTAATGTAACTCTTCGCCTACTTTCGTCCCAATGCTAGCAGTCAATAAACCATGGACCATTAATCGTCCATTCTCATCATATTCCATATGATGTCTACCTTTATCGCCTGTAATATTTGCAAATTCAAAAACTTCTTCCTCGGTAAATCTTCTTTCGTATTTAAATATATCCCCAACTTTTACATTCATTTTTATCCCCCGTTTAATAAACTGAATTTTCTTTTATTTTATCACAAAATGAGTCTCAGTTCAGTTTATATTATTAAAATAGCAATCCTTTTTCTTTATTACCTTATAAGTTATCGATGCCCTTCCTTTTTTGCCACTTGATACCCATAGTACGCACAGGTTCCATTTCTTGATAACTCTCTTACTTCAAAATCACAACTTCTATAAAAATCAAAATTGTTAGCGGACGTATGCGCAAACCAATCGCCATGCGGAAGCTTTTGTAAACAAAGAGCTACAAGTTTCTTACCTAACCCTTTCCCCCTATACTCACACTTCACAACTAAATTTACTATGTTAGCAACCATGATTTGATCAGAAATCACTCTAACCATCGCGACCATTTCTTCTTCATCCCAAATTGTGAAAGCCCATGTTGAATTTTCAAATGCAATCGTAAACTTTTCAATTTGCCAAGAAGGGATATTATCATTACTCCAGCCAGCATCTTCAAATAATGTCTTAATCGCATATGCTGGCACTCCATTCGTTCCTTCACGAATAATTAGTCCATTATGATAAATATACATGTAATCCCTCCCTTTATTTTTTATATACCATTCTCCAAAAAATGCAATTCACCTTTTTTCATCCAACCCGCTTAATGGAATAAACGAGAACATCCATCTCATGAAATGAAGTTGTTTTCTCATAACTAAGCCCTGTTTTTCTAGCAACAAATATTGAAGCTGGGTGGTTCGGATTAATAAGTGAAATTAATTTATTCATTTGTAATGCTTGAAAACCATAGTCTCGAAATGCCGCCGCAGCCTCTTTCGCATACCCTTTCCCCCAATACTTAGGAAGTAGCCAATAGCCAATCTCAATTTCCTCTTTTCCATCTACCTTCTGCTTGACAAGTCCTGCATGACCAATTCTTATCCCTGTTTCCTTTTCAATCATTACAAATAAACCGAGACCGTTTTTATAATTTGGAAGTACCCTCTCCTCCAAACTTTTTTTACATTGCATAAATGTTTTTAACGTTCCATTTCCAATATAGCGCATTACCTTCTCATCCCCCCATAAAGAAGCATAAAATGGTAAATCATCCATTGTATATTTGCGAAATTGTAAGCGATCTGTATGGAACACTCTTTTATTCACTCCCATCATTTTGAACCTCATTACATAACAACATATTTCAAACTACGTAAGTGTTGAATAATTCATATCAAGAAATTTATCAAAAAGAAAGAAAATTCAATCTTATAAAAGTGTATTATATCAAAAAAAAGCAGTAGACAAAAGAGTGTCTACTGCATCCATATCATAACTAGTATAAAGAAAACTACAATTGAGGGGGTGTAGGATTTTCAAATATACTAGATACTTATCCCGTTCTAACGGGCGGTAAACCTTCCAATCCTTTGAGTGGAAAGTTTACCGCACATAAGAACTTTGCGGTCATTAAGAAAGCACTGTTAAGTACTCAAATACACGCTGAGCTTTTTCTCCACCCATTCGTGCATGTTGAAGAAGAGAGATGCCATGTGGGCCAGATGCACGTAATGCTTCTGGTTGTGCTACTAAAATGGCTTGTACGACTTCAAGTTCACCCAGCATAGCTGCTGCAAAAATATCCATCCGAGCTCCCTTTTCCAGTAAATAAAGAGCAATATCTTTACGGCCTACATGGGCCGCTGCTCCTAAGGCACTTTCCCAATCTGAGCCACCCCAATTATAAGAAGCATGAAGTAAGCTTGGTGATTCGGCCAAAAGCTCCTGTACTCTTTCTAGATCTCCGTGAGCTGCCATAACAAATTCCCTTACTAACTCAGTGGTAATACGCTCTTCTATTTGCATCTCTCTTCTCCCTTTTCACAAATTCGTTTCGGTGTAAAAAATGGCTTGTCACTCCCTTGGAATATATCAACTTCAATTCCAAATACACGCTGAAACATTTGATGACATAGTACTTCTTCTGGTACGCCATCATACTGAATCTTCCCTTGTTTTAATACGAGTAAACGATCGCTATATTGAGCCGCTTGATTAATATCATGTAAAACCATTACAATCGTCATACCAAACTCTTCGTTTAATCGTTTAACAAGTTCCATTACTTCTAACTGATGAACGATATCTAAAAAGGTTGTTGGTTCATCTAATAGTAAGACATTTGTGCGTTGTGCAAGCGTCATTGCAATCCAAGCACGTTGCCTTTCTCCTCCTGATAAGGATTGTAAAAGACGATATTCATACCCTTCAAGCTTTGTAACAGACAATGCCCAATCAACAATTTCTTCATCTTCTTTATTTAAGCGACTACTCCATGATTTATGAGGACCTCTTCCGAACTCTATTAGTTCTTTCACTGTTAAATCTAATTGATGATCGTGCATTTGTGGTAACATCGCTAATTGCTTCGCTACATCTGCACTCTTCATCGTATAAATATTTTCCCCATCTAAAATGATGTCTCCTTCGCTTTGTTTAAGTAGCCGTGCTATTAAACGAAGCAAAGTAGATTTCCCCGATCCATTCGGACCGATTAAACTAACGATTTCTCCAGCTTTAATATGTACATTCATATTTTGCATTTGAAATCTTTCAGAATGTGCGTAAAACACTTTGTTAACGGAAATCACGTTGTTTTCCTCCTCTATGGATTAAATATAAGAAGAACGGACCACCTAAGAAGGACAATAAAATACCAACAGGCAATTCGATTGGATCGAACCAACTTCGAGCTATCGCATCCGCAAAAACAAGTAATATCCCACCGCCAAGGCATGATAATGGCAGTAAATATTTATAGTCATTTCCAACTAATAAACGTAACATATGCGGTACAACAAGACCGACAAATCCAATAAGACCAGAAACACTAACTGCTATTCCAGCTAACATTGTACTTACTACTATTAAATAAAACCGACTTCTTTCCACGTTATATCCTAATAGTTTTGCCATTTCATCCCCAAGCATTAATACTCGAATATGTTTAATACCGAAGAAAGCTAATATAATAGCGAATATCGCATAGTAAATAATCATATTTAAATGTGCCCAACTAACACCACCAATACCACCAGCTAACCACGGTAAAACTGATTGTACTTTGTCGCTATGTAATAACATTAGCGCTGAAGTCGCTGCACCAATTAAGGCGTTTATTGAAACACCTACTAATACAATTCGTGAAGGTGGCGCCCCCTTTTGCCATGATAGTGCGTAAATGACCATTGCTGTAATAAAAGCTCCTAAAAACGCTCCTAGTGGCAAGAATGCCATATGTTGAGGAAATAAAATCATGATTATAATTGCTACAAGACCTGCTCCTGATGAAACTCCGATAATTCCAGGATCTGCAAGAGGATTTCTCATAACCCCTTGCAATAATGCTCCTGATGCAGCTAAACACGTTCCTACTATAAAACCAACGAGCACTCTCGGTATACGAAGATCCCATACAATTCGATGAACTGTCGAACCTTCATCTTGTATACCTTCTATAATGTCTCGTAAAGAAAAAGATAAGCTCCCTGCAAAAAGGCCATAAAAAAGACCTATAACAGTTAATACGACTAAAGTAACTGTTATTATCCACCTTTTTCTCGCAAAAGGATGTTCCTTTTCTCTTACTATTTCACTACTCTCCATACTTATCATTTCCTTACATCTTGTATACTTTTATACATAAAGTCCATCGCTTCTGTAACTTTTGTCCCAGGATTTGATCCAAATAAATCTGGTGGTAAAATAACTACACGATTTTGTTTTACTGCATCTAAATTTTTCCATGCTTCATTTTTCATCATTTCGCCTTCAAATGCTTTTTTCACACTATTGGGATCTCCATGTGTAATTAAATAAATCACATCTGGATTTGCTTCAATAATACGTTCTACACTTAGCTGTGCATATTGCGGATACTCTTTCATTTCTGGAAAACTAGCTGCGATATTTTTCCCGCCTGTTTTTTCTAAAATATCCCCTGATAGAGATGTTGGTAATGCTGCTAAATAAGTGCCTGGTGCTCCATAAACTAGCAACGCTTTAACGTCACTCTTTTTCTCATATTTCTTCATTTGATCATTAATTTTTTGGTTAAGCTCTTTTGCTTTATCTTCTTTCTTCATTACTGTTCCATACATTTCAATACCCTTTTGAATATCTTTTACAGAGTTGGCTGAAGAAATGATTACTTTTGTTCCTTGTCCTTCGACCGTTGGAATGTTCTTTTGGAATCCATTGTTAGCAACAAGTACATCCGGTTTTAAACTAGCAATTTGCTCAAAATTCGGTTGATGTGCATTCCCGATTACTTGTGCTTTCTTTAATTCCTCTGGGAGAGTTAATTTTGTATCAGGACGACCTACTATTTTTCCACCTAAAGCATGAATAATATCCATGTCTCCCATACTCAACGTAGCAAAACTTTCAGGAACTTTATTGAATGTTATCTTTCTGTCTGAGAGATCGGTAATTTCGATTTTGTCTGTTCCTTTGTCTGTTTTTGTTGCGGATGCTTTTTCGTTTTCTTTTGCACTGCAACCTATTAATAAGAAAAAAATAGATAAGATCGCTGTGAACAGCGTAATAGATTTGTTCATTCTTTCACCTCTAATTGATAATAATAATCATTAACTACTATTCTACTTTAATTGATAAGGATTATCATTGTCAATATGAAACGCATACATTTTCTACAAAAATGAAAAAACGCTACAAAAAGATTTCTTCTTTTCGTAGCGCCCTATTTAACAATTTTCTTCATATTCGCTCTCCTCTAATTGATCACGCATCGTTCTAACACGCTTAAAGAAGAAAAAAGCAAGAACTAAAAATACAATAATACTCCCCATCATAACAAAAGACTGTACCATACTTTTTATTCCACTTGGAATTAATAAACCGATCATTAAAAACGTACTTATAGCTAAAAGTACTTGTGCAAACCGGGTATAATCTGCTATTTTTTCTTGTAATTCTTTCATCTGCTTATCACTCCCATCCTCACTTTATCACATTCTATCAAGCTTAAAGACAAGTAAATAGAACCAATCTGGGAGATGTTTTCCAAAGTAAACAAGAGCCGCTTACTCGCGGCTCTTGTTTATCTATTATACGCCTTTATATGCTTCCATATAGATTTCTTTCAGCTCTGAAATGAGCGGTAATTTTGGATTAGCTGTTGTACATTGATCTTCAAAAGCTCTTTCTGCTAATAATCCAACAACCCCTTCAAATTGGTCTTTAGCAACTCCTTGTCCTGCAATACTCATATTTATATTTAAGCTTTTTCCAAGCTCAATAATTGCTTGGACGAGTGATTCCACACCTTCCGCTGTTGAGCTTGCTGGAAGCCCGAGCATTCTCGCAATATGTGCATAGCGTTCATCAGCCACAAAGTGCTCATATTTTGGGAACAATGCGTGTTTTCTTGGCTTAATAGCATTATAGCGAACTACGTGCGGCATAAGAATTGCATTCGCACGTCCATGCGGAATATGGAATTCCGGTCCAATTTTATGCGCTAAACTGTGATTAATACCAAGGAAAGCATTAGCAAATGCCATCCCTGCAATCGCGGAAGCGTTATGCATTTTTTCTCGTGCTTCTTCATCATTTCCATTTTTATATGCTCTCGGTAAATATTTAAATACGAGATCAATTGCTTTTAATGCTAAACCATCAGTATAGTCATTTGCCAGAACAGACACATACGCTTCAATTGCATGTGTTAATACGTCCATACCAGTATCTGCCGTCACATGAGGTGGTACTGTCATTACAAATTGCGGATCAACAATCGCTACATCTGGTGTTAATTCATAATCCGCAAGCGGGTATTTAATATTATTTTTCTTATCTGTAATAACCGCAAATGGCGTCACTTCTGATCCCGTCCCTGATGTTGTTGGAATGGCAACAAATTGTGCTTTATTTCCCAAGTTCGGATACTTACATGTACGTTTTCTTATATCTAAAAACTTCTGTTTTATTCCATAGAATGTCGTTTCTGGGTGCTCATAGAATAGCCACATCCCTTTTGCTGCATCCATAGCTGAACCGCCACCAAGCGCGATAATTACATCTGGTTTAAAGCTTTTCATCATGTCTGCACCTTTAAATACAGTTTCATCTGATGGATCTGGCTCGACCTCGAAGAAAACTTCAACTTTCACATCATTTGCATGTTTACGTAAATAGTGCGTGACAGTATCTACATATCCATGCTCAACCATTCCTGGATCCGTTACAATAAATGCACGTGAAATATTAGGCATGTTCGCTAAATATGCTGTAGCATGTTTTTCAAAATAAATTTTTGGTGGTAATTTGAACCACTGCATATTCTTTTTTCTATTTGCCAGCCTTTTTATATTTAGTAAATGAGTAGCTGTTACATTTTGGGAAACAGAGTTTTTTCCATAGGAACCACATCCAAGCGTAAGTGATGGAATAAACCCATTATATATATCACCAATTCCCCCTTGTGATGAAGGTGCATTTACTATGAGACGGCAAGCTTTCATACGCAAGCCAAATTGTTTTTGCACTTCTTTATTTGCAGAATGGATTACAGCTGAATGCCCTAAACCGCCAAGATCTAGCATTCCTTCACAATATGTAAAGCCTTCTTCTAATGAATTTGCTTTTACACAAGCTAATACTGGACTCAGTTTTTCACGAGATAGTGGATACGCCGATCCAATTCCTTTAATTTCAGCTACAAGCATTTTTGTATGTTCAGGTACAGTAATTCCTACTAATTCGGCAATATACTGTGCTGATTTCCCAACAATATCACTATTTACTGCACATGTATTTTCATTAATAACAAGCTTTTCTAATTCTTTTCTCTCTTCTTCTGTTACAAAGTAACAATTATTTGCAATCATTTCTGTTTTAACATCATCATAGATTTCCTTATCTACAATGATAGCTTGTTCCGATGCACAAATCATACCGTTATCAAATGTTTTCGATAAAATCAAATCATTAACAGCTCGTTTTACATGTGCCGATTTCTCTATATAACATGGTACATTACCAGGACCTACACCTAGCGCTGGTTTGCCAGTAGAATAAGCTGATTTCACCATACCAGCTCCTCCAGTTGCTAGAACGAGCGCAATACCTTCATGGTTCATTAATTGTTTCGTTGCTTCGACAGAAGGTCTTTCAATCCATTGAATACAGTGCTTTGGTGCACCAGCCTTCACTGCTGCATCGTATACTGTTTTCGCTGCTGCAATAGAACAATTTTGTGCAGAAGGATGAAATGCGAAAATAATTGGATTTCTCGTTTTTATCGCGATTAATGCTTTAAACATCGTTGTCGACGTTGGGTTAGTTACTGGCGTTACCCCAGCTACTACACCGACAGGTTCCGCAATTTCTATTATTTCTTCATGAGGATCTTCGTGAATAATCCCTACTGTTTTATCTTTCTTCATGCTATGCCAAATATATTCAGTGGCAAAAATATTTTTTATACATTTGTCTTCATATACACCACGGCCCGTTTCTTCAACAGCCAATTTCGCAAGCGGCATATGTTGGTCAACACCTGCAAGCGCCATTTCATGAACAATGTTGTCAATTTGCTCTTGTGTAAAACTTTCTAATGCTTGTAAAGCTTTTTGACCGTTCTCTACTAACGTATCAATCATCTCTTTTGCCTCTTGCATTTCATTTACAACTTTCTCTTTGACTACCATGTAAATTTCCTCCTATTCTGCTATTACGGCCTTTATAAGTCCCTATAGGTCATAATAAGTCCCGATTAGCGTAAAAAAATAGAGTTGCCTTCCTACATGAATCTCATCGTTTGTGAAACATTTCACAAGTTTGTTCGTGAGTAATATTTCATGACTTCACTATACATGAAATCATTTTATTTGTGTATGTCCATTTTGTGAAAAGTTTCACAAAATAATCTTAAAAAAGCACTGCTCTATTTAGCAGTGCTTTTTTATTATGCTAACGCTTGTGCTAAATCTTCAATCAAATCTTCACCATCTTCAATACCGACAGAAATACGAATCAATGTATCTGTAATCCCTAATTCTTTACGGCGATCAGCAGGAATAGATGCATGTGTCATTTGTGATGGAATTGAAATTAAACTTTCTACTGCTCCTAAACTTTCAGCAAGTGTGAAGTATTGTAACTTCTCAAGTACTCTATTTAATGTTTCTTCACTATCTACATCGAATGAGATGATTGCACCAAATCCGTTCGCCTGTTCTTTTGCTAATTCGTGATTTTGATGTGATTCAAGACCTGGATAATATACTTTATTTACTTTCGGATGGTTATTTAAAAACTCAGCAATTGCGCGTGAATTTATTTCATGCTCTTCCATACGAATTCCTAATGTTTTTAAACCGCGAAGTAGTAAGAAGCTATCTTGTGGTCCAAGAATACCTCCTGTTGAGTTTTGTACAAAATGAAGGTCTTCTGCTAGTTGCGGGCTATTTACAACTACTAGGCCTGCAACTACATCACTATGCCCACCTAAATATTTCGTTGCACTATGAAGTACAATATCTGCTCCTAAAGAAATTGGCGACTGCCAATATGGCGTCATGAATGTGTTATCAATAATTGTTAATAAATCGTTTTCTTTAGCAAGAGCAGATATTTTCTTAATATCAGTAATTTTCAGTAATGGATTCGTTGGTGTTTCCACATAGATCGCTTTCGTATTTGGACGAATCGCTTCTACAACTTCCTCTAGGTTTGTTGTATCTACAAATGTATGCTCAATACCGAAGCGGTTTAATACTTTCGTAATAACGCGGTATGTTCCACCGTAAACATCATCTGTTAAAATGACGTGGTCACCTTTTGAGAACAACATAATTGTTGCTGTAATAGCTGCCATCCCTGAACCAAATGCAAATCCAGCATGACCATTTTCTAATACTGCAATCATTTCTTCTAAAGCTGAACGAGTTGGATTACCAGTTCTAGAATATTCATATCCTTGATGCTTACCAACTGCTTCTTGTTTGTACGTACTTGTTTGATAAATCGGCACATTTACAGATCCAGTTGAAGGTTCTCCTATGCGAATACCATGAATTAACTTTGTCTTTGCTCTCATTTTTTATTCCCACCCTTTGTATATATCTTTACTTAAATAACGCTCACTACTATCTGGAAAAATCGTTACAATATTTGTACCTGGTGCTGCTTTCTCCGCCTCAAGTAAGCTTGCATGAAATGCTGCTCCTGAAGAGCTTCCAACGAGAAGACCTTCTTTTTTCGCTAATTCTTTCACTCGTAAAAATGCATTTCGATCAGAAATTGTATGAATTTCATCAAAATAAGATGTTTTCAAAAATGGCGGGATGAACTCAAGACCAATTCCTTCTGTTTCATGTGAACCAACCTTACCACCATTTAAAATAGATCCTTCTGGTTCTACAATAACCGTTTTAATATCAATGTTTTTCTCTTTTAAATAAGACGCAGTTCCCATAAATGTACCGCCAGTTCCTGCTCCTGCAACAAATATGTTAATCTCTCCATTCAGTGCGTCCCAAAGTTCAGGACCTAGTGTTTTGAAATAAGCACGAGGGTTTGCTTCATTAGCAAACTGACTTGGAGAGTATGAATTCGGTATTTCCTTTACTAATTCTTTTGCCTTTGCAATTGCGCCGGTCATTCCTTGCTCAGTCGGGGTATGCACGACTGTTGCACCTAGCGCTTTCATTAATTCTTGTTTTTCAACACTAAATTTCTCTGGTACACAAACAATGACGCGTAAATCATGTTCTAACGCTGCAAGTGCCAGTCCAATACCTGTATTTCCAGCCGTCGGTTCAATAATTGTTCCGCCCTCTGCAACAAGCCCTTTTTCTAACGCATCTTCGATTAATTCTCTTCCTAAACGATCCTTAACGCTTCCGCCTGGGTTGTAAAATTCAAGCTTTGCAAATAAACGGACTCCTTCCGGAAGTGAAAAACGAGTAATTTCTACGATTGGTGTATGACCAATCAACTCATGAACTCCACGATATACATTCATCGTGTTCTCCCCCTTATTTGCCAATAAAGAAAAGGCAACTGTATGTATTTTCTTTATATGAGACAGTTGCCTTTTTGTTACATTACTTTAACTCTTCTAATACTTTTACGATAAAGTTTGTAGAATGAAGAGCTGCTTGATCTAAAAATTGATCAAATGAAACATTTGATTCTTTACCTGCAATATCAGAAAGTGCACGAATAATAACAAACGGAACTTCATATTGGTGGCATACTTGCGCAACAGCTGCTGCTTCCATTTCTACTGCATAAAGGTCTTCAAATTTATCACGAATTGCTGCAACGCGGTTCGGATCATTCATAAATGAATCACCTGTTGCAATCATTCCTTTTACAACTTGAATATTTTCTTCTGCCTGCATACATTTCTCAGCTAATGCAACTAATGCCTCATCAGCTTTAAATCCAGGTGGCATTCCTGGCACTTGACCATATTCGTAGTTAAATACTGTTACATCTACGTCATGGTGACGAACTTCTGTTGAAATAACCACATCTCCAACATTTAAAGAATGATGGAATCCACCAGCTGAACCAGTGTTGATTACTTTTTCAGGTTTATATTTTTCTAATAAAATTGTCGTTGACATAGCTGCATTTACTTTACCAATACCAGACTTTAGCAAGATTACTTCATGTCCTGCCAATAGTCCTTTCGTAAATTCACAACCTGCAACAGTTTCTGTTTCTGCTTGTTCTAATTTGTCACGTAAAATACGTACTTCTTCTTCCATTGCTCCAATTACAGCAATTCTCAATCTAATCCCTCTTTCTATTGCTTAGTTGCCTCCATTACCCAAACGAAATGATTTAATCTCGTAAACGTTACATGGAAGCCATTGTTTTCAAAAATAGATTGCATGATCGGAATACGTGTATAGTATTCTGTTTGCAAATCGTTTGCTAACTGATGAAAACCTCTTTGTTTTGCTGTCTCAACAGTTTTATCATATGCATCTTGATCTGCAAATATCGTATCAGCAAACACTATTTTACCACCTTTGTTTAGCAATTGACTATACTTCGCAATTGCTACGTCTTTTTCATCATCTGTTAAATGATGAAATGCATAGGTGCTCACAATTGTATCAATTGAATTTGGAACTTCAAATGAAAGAAAATCACCCTCTGTAATTGAAAACTCTTTTGGTAATTTCTCTTTTGCGATAGTACGCATTTCACGTGACGGTTCTATACCGTAAACTGTGCGGCCAGCAAGTAATAATTTATTTGTTAAATTGCCAGTACCAACACCAAATTCTAATACGTTGCCAAATGACTTGTTAACTACATCCTCTAAAATGTCCTCATAATGGGCAAAAACTTCTTTATATTGTATATCTTCGCCTTGTACAAATGAGTCGTACGTATGAGCCCATTCATCAAATAAACCATTAAATTCTATGCCCATAAAAATTCCCCTTTTTCTTATCGGTTTTATCAGTATGATATTCCCTCTTTCTAAAAATGTCAATTGAAATGTACATAGTATTTCCTTCTTTTCTTTGTTACACTATAGGTGATTATCACAGGAGAGGGGGCATCTTTGTGTCATTTACCTTTGAAATGTTAGAAGATAAAGTAGAATTTTTCGAGGCTGCAAACTTGGTTTCTTTAGAAAAGAAAATTAGCGAACAAATTGATAATAATAAAGCACTTATGCTCGAAGTTCATCATATTTCTCACCAAATGATTATGGATCCTGAAAGCAAAAGACCTTATTATAGTGCGGTTGTTCATTTTAAATTAAAGAAATTACGCTAACTAAAAAAGAGAGGCTCCTAAGAGCCTCTCTTTTTTAGTTTAGAGTTTGAACGAGTACTGGTTTCCAGCCCTCATTGTCTACCCAATCAATATTTACATAATATTTTTTACCTGATTGCTTATCTTGCACGTTACCGTAAGCTTTATTCTTACCGTTATTTCCGATTCTATGAATAACCAATTGCTCTACCGGAACGTCAATTGCAGCGGAAATCGCCTGATTCATCTCATTCCAATCTGCTGTACCTTTTTGAAACGTCATCGCAGGTGTTGCACCTTGTTCTGTACCTACTGGCTTCCAAGAAGGTTTCGTATAAGCATCTGTTGCCTTTGGCTGTGTTTTTTCAGCTGATATTTTCTCATTAGTTTTTGCTTCTTCTTCAGCTTTTTTCTTTTCTTCTTCAGCCTTTAGCTTCTCTTCTTCTTCCTTCTTCTTAGCCTCTGCTTTCTCTTTCTCTTGCTCGTTCTTCTTCGTCTCTTCTTTACCTTTTGCTTTCTCAGCTTTATTTTCTTTTGTTGTTTGCTGAGCTACTTTTTTATTATCACTAGAAGACGCTTGCTCTTTTGTGTCAGGAACAAACAATTGATATGCTACAATAGCTACTGCTACTAATACAATAGCAATCGCAATATTTAAAACACCGTTTTGACGACGTTTTTGTTGTTTCTGTTGGAATCTAGATCCTCCTGCCATTCTTCAAACCTCCATGCAGTTTTTCATACTTGCTATTGTAACATTAAATCTAGAAAGGTTGAACATTTACAATAATATTTTCACGAAATGAAAACATTTCATAAATAATTGCAAGATTACTTTTCAATTTCTAATTGATGAATTGCTTCTACCATTTCTGCAAAAGCTGGTGTAACTACATTTACGTTATCTGTTTCTATATCAACTACAACTAAAGCATATCTTGGGTTTTCATATGGAAAATAACCTGCAAACCAGCGATTCACCTTCTCTCCTTTTCCTGTTTGTGCCGTCCCAGATTTTCCAGCGACAGTTAGTGGCAACGAACGGAATGCGGTTCCCGTTCCTTTCTCCATCGTTACAACGCCTCTTAACAACTGTTGTAATTTTTTCATCGTTTCATAAGAAAGCTGTTTCCCATTTAATTTATGATTTTCAAATGTAAAAAAGTCGGTTCCATTTTTATACGCTATTTTTTTAACGACTTTCACTTCCATCTTCTCTCCACCTCTAGCAATTGTCGCCATCATATTCGCTATAGCTAGAGGTGACACACGTACATCTTTTTGTCCGACCATCGTTTGAGCAATCGCTTTTCTACTATCTTTATTTTCTTCGCTTTCCCAAATAATAGCACTCTTTTCTTCTGGCAATTGCTCAAATTCTGGTGTATGAAATACCGAACCTTTCCAACCTACCTTCTCACTTGCTCCTAAGGCCTCTAAATACGTTTCTAATACTTCCCTATCCTTTTGCATTAGTTCATCACCTAATACGGCAAACGTTCGATTACAGCTTCTAGCAACGCTTTCCTTAAAGTTTAATGACCCCATCATAACTTGCGGAAGATTTTCACCGTATAAATCCGTATTACAGTTAAATGTACGATTAAACCGCACCAAATTCTCATTAATTCCTGCTGCTGCAACTACTGTTTTAAAAACAGACCCCGGAAAATGAGGAGTTAACATTTGATTTTCAAGTGTAGCTTTATATATCCTCCTATCATTCATCTGTAAAGAAGGCCTACTTACCATTGCTACAACTTCACTATTCTTTATGTCTAGTAATACTAACCCACCTTTTTTTATTCCGTTTTCATCTATAATCTTCTCTGCTCGTCGTTGCAACGTTTTATGTATTGTTGTTTGAATAGTAACTGGATAAAATGGATTTCCTGGTGAAGTGTATTTCGCCTGCTTCCCAAAAATCGGTTCTCCTTGTCGATCCACTTGATATAGTACTTTCGCTTCTCCATCAGTCAGTAAAAATTCATCAAATGATTGTTGCAATCCAGAAATACCAATTGGCGTTTGTTTCGAAGTTTTTTTCATTTCTCCATAACGCTTTTGAAATTCCTGTTCATTCTCTCCCACATCACCAATTAAATGATCTGCCTCTCCCATTTGCTTCAGTCGAACTTCTGCTGCTACAATACCTAAAATATCTAATTGATTTACCTTCTTCATCTGCTCGAGCGTTAATTGAAATGGGGTATTCTCCCTTCGTAATATAAATGCTTGATTCTTATTTTTCATTTGCAGTCTTATCTCTTGTCTCGACACACCAATGATATGCGCAATTTTCTCTAACATGTCATTTTTTATTTGTAAAAATGGAAAAATAATTAAGACTGGATATTTCTCTTCACCAATTTCCTTACCATTTCGATCTGTAAAATGCCCTCTTCCATTATCTACTGTAAGTGATTGTGTTCGTTGCGTAACACTTTTTTCAATCAGATTGATATTTCGGTCAGTAAATGATTCCGTATCTATAATCTGTATTTGGATTAGACGACAAAGTAATAAAAAAATCACACCCATAAAACAAATTAAAACAATTATAATTCTCCGTTTCATTTTCATAAAAAACACCTCGTCTATTGTAGTTTAGACGAGGTGTTTCACCTTTTATACAAATAAAAAATCACTCGTTTTTACACGAGTGATTTTTTACGTTATTTTACAGAGATAATCTCTACTTGCATTTCTCCACCTGGTGTTTGGATTGCTACCTTCTCACCAATTTGCTTACCTAATAAGCTTTTTGCGATTGGAGAATCGTTAGAAATTCTTCCTTCAAATGGATCGGCTTCTGCGCTACCTACGATTATGTATGCTTCTTCGTCTCCACCTGGTAACTCTTTAAATGTTACTGTTTTACCTAATGTTACAACTGTAGACTCTTCACCATTGTCTTCAATGATAACCGCATTACGAATCATGTTTTCAAGTTGTGTAATACGTCCTTCTACGAATGCTTGCTCATCTTTCGCTGCATCGTACTCAGAGTTCTCAGAAAGATCTCCGAAGCTACGTGCGATCTTAATACGCTCTACAACTTCTTTACGTCTTACTGTTTTTAATTGTTCAACTTCGTTCTCTAGTTTTTGCTTACCCTCTTGCGTCATAGGGTATGTTTTTTCTGTTGCCATGTTTTCCACTCCTTTTATATACCAATCCCCCGAAAAAAAGAGGAGTTCCATATGAAAACTCCTCCGCTTATATAGCGGAGGTTTCTAGCACACGTAGCACTAGTGGAGTTGTCACATACAACCCCTTATTCTCCAATTCTTCCTTATATAAAGAAGGTATGTATGGAAAGTTGATATAAATATGCCCTCACCTATTGGTAGGTGAGGTTTCATGTTTCATTGTATTCGATAAGAAGGGAAAAAATCCCTTCCTATCGTATATCTTTTACTATGCTATTACAAATTTACTTTTTGTTCAAGAATTGTTGCAATTTTTGTAACCATAATATCAATTGCAACATGGTTTTGTCCACCTTCAGGGATAATAATATCCGCGAATTTCTTAGAAGGCTCAATAAATTGATTATGCATTGGACGTACAACGTTTACGTATTGGTCGATAACTGAATCCATTGTACGACCGCGCTCTTCAATATCGCGCTGCATGCGGCGTAAAATACGAAGGTCTGCATCTGTATCAACGAACACCTTAATATCCATTAACTCACAAAGACGTGGGTCTTCTAAAATAAGAATTCCTTCTAAAATGATTACATCTTTCGGCTCAACTGGAATAATTTTTTCTGAACGCGTATGCAATGTATAGTCATATATAGGCTTTTCCACTTGCTCATATGCAAGCAACTGCTGCAAATGGTCAATTAACAAATCATTATCAAACGCTAACGGATGATCGTAATTTGTTTTTAAACGTTCTTCCATTGGTAAATGGCTTTGATCTTTGTAATAATAATCTTGCTCCAAGATTAAAATGGAATGACCTTTAAAATGGTCAAAAATCGCTTTCGTTACACTTGTTTTTCCTGATCCTGAACCACCAGCGATTCCAATTACAACAGGCTTATTCGTCCCCATTCGACTACCACTCTTTCTTATTGAAGTATGTTTTTGCGCATCATATTATTCACATACACTGGTTGATCCACTTTGAATTTCACGATTTGCAACGGATGTCTCGCTGCATCTAATTCGTTTCCATCCTCATCCCAAATTTTCTCCACCGTCTGCGTAAAGTTTTCTATTTCTGGCCCAAAGAACTCCACTTCATGTCCTGGTTTGAAGTGATTACGTTGCTCAAGCGTTACGATGCCCGTTTCTTCATTATAATCTAACACTAAACCAGCAAAATCATACGTTGTTTTCTTACTATGATTTCCAAACATTTGCTCTTGATGTCCTGGAACCCCTTCAAAGAATGCAGGAGCTGTATCACGATTTGCACATTTATCAAGTTCATCTAACCATTCTTGTTTAAACTCAAAGTTATCCGGATCCGCACAATACGCATCAATTACTTTACGATATACAGTTGCTACAGTCGCTACGTAATGGATAGATTTCATACGTCCTTCAACTTTTAAGCTATCAATTCCAATTTCAATCATTTTCGGAATTGATAAGATTAAATTTAAATCTTTTGGGCTCATCGCAAAGTGAGCATCTTCTTCTTGGAATAGAGGAAGCTCTTTTGCATCTTTATGTTGTGATACCGTTTGAACTAAATCATAATCCCAGCGGCAAGATTGACAACAACCACCACGGTTAGAGTCACGCGCTGTCATATGGTTACTTAATGTACATCTCCCTGAATACGCGATACACATTGCACCATGAACGAATGCTTCAATTTCAACATCAACTTTTTCTTTAATTTCTTTCATTTCTTCATAGCTTGCTTCACGAGCTAATACAAGACGATGTAAACCTTCTTCTTTCCAATACTGTGCTGCTTTCCAGTTGGATAGTGATTGTTGTGTACTTAAATGTACCTCAACAGAAGGAGCTACACGTTTACATGTCTCAATAATAAGCGGATCGGCAACGATAATTCCCGTTACGCCAGCTTTTTCAATCCCTTTTAAATATTCCTCTAGCCCATCCATATTTTCATTATGTGCAAAAATATTTGTTGTTACGTATATTTTTGCTCCATATTTCTTTGCAAATTCAACGCCTTCTGCCATGTCTTCCAGCGTAAAGTTACCTGCATTAGAACGAAGACCAAATTCTTGTCCACCTAAATATACAGCATCTGCCCCATAATGGATAGCTACTTTTAATTTTTCTAAGTTACCCGCAGGGATTAACAGTTCAGGTTTTTTCACAATAACGCGTTTGCCATCGATCACTCGTGAAATTTCTTGTACAGTCATTTCCTACACCCTCCTCGTTTAGTAAACCGTTTCTTTAAAGAAGAATCCTGTATCTAACGGACGATTTACCGGTTGTATTTCTTCTATCTCTTTAAATAAATCATCTTTCACGTCATAATACGCATCACGATCTTCTACACATAAATCAATCGCCTTACGATATTTCTTCGTTACCTCAATAATGTACTCAGAACTTTTTAGGACACCATCAATTTTTAAGCTATCGACTTCAGCATCGATTAGTTCCTCTAACTCATCGATGAAACAAATATCATTCGGACTCATAATGTGAGTACCATTTTCATCTTCATAAATTGGATATTTGTTATTACGTTCCGGGTCGTATAAGAACATATTCTCTTCATACTTTTTCTTTTCGATGTCGAGATTACGCCCTTGATACTCAAAGTAGTTTCCTACTAGTGAACGCTTCGATTGGAACATGCAAGTCATACCGTGAATTTGCACTTCAAGTTCCACTTCAGCATTTTCTTTTAATTCAGCGATTTCATCTAAGCTAAGCTCACGAGCTAATACAGCGCGTTTCGCTCCTCTTTGCCCCCAATAGTTACAAGTAAACCAGTTTGTTGCTGTCGTTTCTGTATTCCAGTGAAGTTGCATATTTGGTGCAACTTCACGAACAGCCATTAATACCGCTGGATCTCCGAAAACAATCGCATCTACATTTACCTCATTTAAAAAGGCAACATAGTCCGTTAATTCTTCTACTTTATCATTGTGGAACATCGCATTCATTGCAACGTATACTTTCACACCATTTTCATGCGCAATGTTTACAGCTTGTTTCACATCTTCACGTGAAAACTCTCCTGCCAAACGTAAACCAAACTTTTGTTCACCAACCATTACTGCATCTGCCCCTGCTTTCGCAAGAGGTTCAATATCCGCCACCGCTCTAGGCGTTACTAACAATTCAGGTTTCTTCATACTTTTGTCACCCTCTCTTTTTACTTACAGCCACTCCATCGCCAATTGGGAAAATCGTTGTATCATATCCTTCATGATTCATAAGCCATTCATTGTACGTCTTAATACGACGAATCAAACCACGGGTACGTCTATTTTCAATTTTCTCTTTTGTCGTCACAAGACCATGGTACATAACGTTATCTGAAATAATAACGCCACCAGGATTTAATAACGGTTCGTATAAGTCAAAAAAGCGACGATACTGCCCTTTCGCTGCATCAATAAAAATAACATCAAATGTTCCATGTTCTTTCACTTGTTCGCCCGTTTCTAAAGCATCACCGTAAATAACAGAAATACGGTCTGTTACCGAGGAACATTCTATATATTCAAGTGCCTTTTCATATCGTTCACGATTGCGCTCTACTGTCACAATGCGAGAGTTCGGAATAGCTTGCATCATACGAATACTAGAATAACCGATTGCTGTTCCAAGTTCTAAAATACTTTCCGGTCCAATTAAACGTAAAAATTGCAGCATAAATTCCATTCCAAGTCGATCCATAATCGGCACATGGTTTTCAGTTGCATACTCTTCCATTTCAAGAATTAATTTATCTTTTGGATCAATAAATGATAATAGGTACTCGTTAACTGCATCCTCCATAATTGGTCCTCCTTATTTACATGGAGAAGTGCCTCTATGACGCGTCAACCTTTGTCTTTTCACACATAGAATGCAATAAAAATACAAGCCAGTTTCACCCTTAGCTTGTACGTCCCGTTTTGATATTAAAAACGATTCTTCTGCCAGTTTTTAACCCGATATATTTTACCACAAAAAAGAGGGATATGCGACCCTTTTCGCTATCCCTCCCCATTTCACTGTTTTTTCGTAATGTATTTTTGCTTTAATGCATTATGTTCTTCTAATGTTTTCGCATAATACACTTCACCACTTGGTGCAGCTAAGAAATAATAATAATCTGTTTGCGCAGGATCTAATGCTGCTTCCACTGAATGTTTACCAGAGTTTGCAATCGGTCCAACCGGCAACCCTTTCACAACATACGTATTGTACGGTGAGTTTACTTTCAAGTCTTCGTATAATACACGTTGTTTATGCTTTCCAAGCGCGTATAATACCGTCGGATCCGTTTGAAGCGGCATACCTTTCGCTAAACGATTATAGAAAACACTAGAGATTTTCTGACGATCAGTAAAGCCAGTAGCCTCTTCTTCAATAAGTGAAGACAACGTGAGAAGTTGATGAACATCCCAGTTCTTCCCTTTCATTTTCGCCTCATTTTGAACAATAATTGCATTTGTTTTCTCAAGCATCGGGATTACAATTTCTTCTAATTTTGTATCCTTTTTATAGAGAGAATACGTTGCTGGATATAAGTATCCTTCTAATGGATATTTAATGTTGCTATCAAAAATTTTATCTGTTAATAGCTTCGGATACTTTTGCTGCATTTTTTGAATAAATGCTTTATCGTTTAATTGACGCACAACATCATCTTTATTCCACTTTAATTCTGCCGCAATCACTTCAGCAATTTCAGTTACTTGCGCCCCTTCTTTAATTGTCACTTTATAAAGAGCCGGACGATGTACGTTGCCAGATGACATTTGTTCAATGACATCGTTGGCACTCATCGAAGGATTTAATAAATATGTACCTGCTTGTAAGCTTTTCGACTTAAATTTCGTATAAAAACTAAAAACTGTACTGCTTTTCACAGCACCTTTTTCTTCTAAAATCTCACCGATTTTACTTGTAGATGACCCCTTTGGAATCTCTACCTCAATCTCTTTTTTATTTCCACTATCAACTGGCCCTAATGCAGATGAAATATACGCATAGACTGATCCACAAACTAAAAGCAGTGCGATAATCGAAATTAAAAAAATGCGTCTACGCTTCTTCTTCACTTGATTCTCTACCAAAATTCTTCCTCCTTATTCAATTGTAGACCGTATACACTTCCTCTATACAATGCCCTACAAACATAAAGCAAAACCAATCATTTCTAAATAATCGGTGACAGCTACTTATTTAAAGCCTTTTTTCATACAACCCGTCTTATTATACTATAAACAATTAAGTAGTTTCGAAAAAAAATCTGTCATTTTGCATATGAATACAAAAAGGCGAACTGTGTACACAGTTCGCCTTTTTATCCATTACTATTCTTCTTCTTGCTCATCAGCAAGAGTGTTAAACATTTCTTGTACCATTTCCCACTCTTCTTCAGATTCAATTGAAAGTAATGTTCCGCCCTCTTCTTCACTTTGCTCATATGCCATTGCATCGAAGATTTGGTCTCCATCTTCGTCTACTTCACCGATTGGAGAGAAGACTACGTAAGATTTTTTGCCGAATTTTTCAGCATCAAAAGTGAAAATAATTTCACATAAATGTTCGTTTCCTTTTTCGTCTACAATTGTAATTTGATTTTCTTCCATTTTGGTCACCTCTTATTTACTATCTAAAAATCCTTGTAAGATCACGACTGCAGCCATCTTATCGATTACCTGTTTTCGCTTCTTACGGCTCACATCAGCTGAAATGAGCAGACGTTCCGCTGCCATCGTCGACAAACGCTCGTCCCACATTACAACTTCTAATTGTAACAGATTTCGCAGGTTTTCTGCAAATTGCTGGCACGCTTCACCACGAGGGCCGATTGTACCATTCATATTTTTAGGTAAACCTACTACTATTTTGTCCACATTGTACTGTTTTACCAACTCAGAAATACGGTCAAAACCAAAGTGGCCTCGTTCTTCGTTAATCCTGATTGTTTCCAGCCCTTGTGCTGTCCAGCCCATTTCATCGCTCATTGCAACACCGACTGTTTTAGTACCAACATCTAAACCTAATATCCGCATAAACTACTCCTCACGATGATGTTTCAAGTAAGACTTCACAAGCTCTTCAATTATCTCATCACGTTCAAGCTTGCGAACGATGCTTCGTGCATCTTTATGGCGAGGTATGTATGCTGGATCTCCACTTAATAAATAACCGACGATTTGGTTAATCGGATTATAACCTTTTTCTTGAAGTGCATCATACACAGTTAAAAGTACATCATTTACATGGACACTCTGTTTTTCATCTTGAATGCTAAACTTCATTGTCTTATCAAAACCGTCCATTTCAAGCACCTCACTTGTAAGTAGTAAGTATAGGGAGAAGAACTTCTCCTCTCCCTACCATTGTACACTACTATCTCTTTATTTTGAAACAGATTTAACGTACTCTTGTACAAACGCTAAAGCTTCCTCTACTTGCGCTGGGTTTTTACCGCCTGCTTGTGCCATATCAGGACGGCCACCACCGCCGCCTCCACAACGAGAAGCTACTTCTTTCACAAGTTTACCCGCATGGTAACCTTGACTAATTAAATCTTTCGTTACGCCAGCTAAAATGTTTACCTTATCGTCATTTACAGACGCTAATACAACAACTGCAGACTCTAATTTATTTTTAAGGTCATCCATCATTGTACGTAAGTTGTTCATATCTGCAACATTTACTTTCGCCGCTAATACGTTCACGCCATCAACTGTCATTACTGAATCAGTTAAGTTTCCAGCTTCGATATTGCTTAATTTCGCAGCAAGAGATTCGTTTTCTTTTTGAAGTTGTTTTACTTCAGTAAATAAACCATCAACTCTTGTTAAAATATCTTTTGGATTTGTTTTCATTTTTCCTGCTGCTTCTTTTAATAAACCTACTTGATCGTTCATTAATTCGTATGCAGACTTACCAGTTACCGCCTCAATACGACGAGTTCCTGCACCGATACCAGACTCAGCAACGATTTTGAAAATACCAATAGAAGCTGTGTTATCAACGTGACAACCACCGCAAAGCTCTAAGCTGTAATCGCCTACTTGCACAACGCGTACAACATCGCCGTATTTTTCACCGAATAATGCCATTGCGCCCATTTCTTTCGCTTCTTCGATTGCTTTTTGAGAAATCGCAACATCAATACTTTCCCAAATTTTTCCGTTTACGATACGCTCAATTTTTTCTAATTCATCAGCTTGTACTTGACCGAAGTGAGAGAAGTCAAAACGTAAACGTTCAGATGTTACAAGAGAACCCGCTTGGTTAACATGTGTTCCAAGTATATCTTTTAATGCTTGGTGCAGTAAGTGAGTTGCTGTATGGTTTTTCACAACGCTACTACGGTTTTTCGTATCGATAAGAGCTTTTACAGCCGCTTCTTTCGTTAATGTACCTTCTTCCACAACTACTTTGTGTAAGTTTTGACCATTTGGTGCTTTTTGTACGTCTTTTACAACAACTTTCACGCCGTCAGCAAGAAGGTAACCACGGTCTGCAATTTGCCCACCGCTCTCAGCGTAGAATGGCGTTACATCAAGCATTAATTGTCCTTCTTCACCTGCTTGTAAGCTATCTGTATACTCACCATTTTTCACAAGGGCAACGACGTTACTTTCTGTTGCAACTGTACCGTAACCAACGAATTCGCTCGCTACTTTAACTTCACCAAGTACACCGCCTTGAACTTGCATAGAATCAACGTCTTGACGAGCAGCACGTGCACGCTCACGTTGTTTCTCCATTTCATTTTCAAAGCCCGCTTGATCAACTGTCATACCAGCTTCTTCTGCATATTCTTCTGTTAATTCAATTGGGAAACCGTACGTGTCGTATAGGCGGAACGCATCTACGCCAGAAATAACAGTTGTTTTTTCTTCTTTCGCTTTTGCAATTACTTCAGCTAAAATTGATTCACCATCATGAAGTGTTTCATGGAAACGCTCTTCTTCATTCTTCACAACTTTTGCGATGAAATCTTTCTTTTCAAGTACTTCTGGATAGAAGTCTTTCATTACTTCTCCAACAACCGGTACTAATTCAAACATGAACGGACGGTTGATATTTAATTTCTTAGAATAACGAACAGCACGGCGTAATAAACGACGTAATACATAACCACGGCCTTCGTTAGATGGAAGAGCACCG
Source organism: Bacillus sp. SIMBA_074 (assembly GCF_046534555.1). Classification (NCBI taxonomy): domain Bacteria; kingdom Bacillati; phylum Bacillota; class Bacilli; order Caryophanales; family Bacillaceae; genus Bacillus; species Bacillus sp. SIMBA_074. The sequence goes on from NZ_JAWRYM010000003.1 coordinate 332,664, forward strand.
TCACCAACAGCGAATGTTACTGTACGGATATGGTCAGCAATTACTTTAAACGCCATATCTTTTTCCAAATCGCCATTACGATATTTCTCACCAGAAATTGATTCTGTTGCACCAATCATCGGCATGAATAGGTCTGTATCAAAGTTCGTAGGTACATCTTGAACGATAGATGTCATACGCTCTAGACCCATTCCTGTATCGATGTTTTTCTTAGGAAGTGGCGTATATGAACCGTCTGGATTATGGTTAAATTGAGAGAATACAAGGTTCCATACTTCTAAGTAACGCTCGTTTTCTCCGCCCGGATATAATTCTGGGTCACTAAAGTCATTACCGTAAGATTCACCGCGGTCATAGAAAATTTCTGTATTCGGTCCACTTGGTCCTTCACCGATATCCCAGAAGTTTTCTTCTAAACGGATGATGCGTTCTTTTGGAACACCCATTTTCTCATTCCAAATTGTGAATGCTTCTTCATCTTCCGGATGAATTGTAACAGATAGTAATTCTTTATCGAATCCGATCCATTTGTCGCTCGTTAGAAATTCCCAAGCCCAAGTAATTGCTTCTTCTTTGAAGTAATCACCGATTGAGAAGTTCCCTAACATTTCAAAGAATGTATGGTGACGAGCAGTTTTCCCAACGTTTTCAATATCGTTTGTACGAATTGATTTTTGTGCATTTGTAATACGTGGATTTTGTGGGATTACACGACCATCAAAATATTTCTTTAATGTCGCTACACCACTATTAATCCATAACAGAGATGGATCTTCATGAGGAACTAGTGATGCACTTGGTTCTACTGCATGTCCTTTTTCTTGGAAAAAGTCTAAAAACATTTGACGAATTTGTGCGCCTGTTAGTTGTTTCATTGTATTTTCCTCCTTAAATATAAAAAACTCCCGCCCCTAATAAAAGGGACGAGAGTTAACTCGCGATACCACCCTAATTATGAATTGATTATTATAACAATCAATTCATCACCTCATGGTGCCGTAACGTGGCAAGACGGCAGTGATTAGCTGCTCTCAGGATTAGCTTTCTGTTACCCTTCATTTAAAGCTCCTTTCAGCCAGTGGAAGCTTCTCTCTACAAATGGACTGTAACGTACTTGTTCCGTCATTGATTTAATGTATTATATGACTAAATATAATAGAATTCTCTTAAGTTTGTCAATGTAGATAATCATTTATATTGTATCAATTGCTTATTAATCATAGTTATTCTACTATTCATTCTTAACAGCCTTTAAATATATTATGCATTTATTACTAAATAGGAATCTCCTCTCAAAAAATAATTTATGCAAATTTCTAAATATTACATTATTTGTTATAATTAAATTATTAACAATAAAGGAGCGATTACAATGACAACCTTATTGAATTAAGCTAAAGAAATGTTAACAACTGATGAAAAAATCCTTTTTTATGCAGCATGCTCATTAAATATATTTATATATCGTTCCGTCGCAAGACCAGGACTGTTAATTTTAACGAACAAACGGCTCTTCTTTTATGGACCAGATGTAAGTAAGAACCCAATATTTGAAGAGTACTCTTTTGCAAACATTTCTAATCTACAAGAGCAAAAGCGTCTTTTCAGCAATCAAATTATATTTATGTACGATAATGAATGGAAAAAAATAAAACATATTCAAACAAATGATGTAAGCTCTCTCGTTCAACAAATACACGAGCAACTCTCTAAATAATGATAGCCCTCTACTTTTATAAGTAGAGGGCTATCATATTACACATCTTCTTTTTTCCAAAGAGGCCTTACATGAACAATCACTGTACGAATAACTGCTAAAATTGGAACTGATATTAGTAATCCTACAATCCCGGCTATCTCTCCTCCAACTAGTAATGCAAGCATAATAATAACAGGATGCATACGAAGCGACTTACCAACGATGTAAGGCGATAAAATGTTACTTTCCAAAAATTGCAAAATAGCAATCGTAATCCCCGCCTTAATGAGTAAACTCGTTGATACCGTTGCCGCAATCATCAACGTCGGAATCGCCCCTAAAATAGGACCAAAGTACGGGATTATATCCGTTACCCCAATAATAATGCCGAGTAATAACGGATATTTCATACCGATAAACCAAAAAGAAAGAACAGATACTCCCCCTAATACTAAGCAAACAAATAACTGTCCTCGAATATAACTTCCGAGTGATTTATCAATTTCTTTCGCAAGCATTTGCCCCGTACTACGCCACTTACTCGGGACTAATTTCCAAAATATATGATAAAACTCACCGTAATCTTTTAATATGTAAAATACAATGAACGGAATTAAGAAAATAATGAGTAACGAATCCAGTACACCACGAGCTGTGCTCATGACTTTATTTAAAAGCGCTTGAATCTTCGTTTCTACACCACCAAAAATTTGTTTCACCTTTTCATGAATAAATGATGGGAAATTCGCTGTTTGTTCTGTAACTCCATCCATCCAAGAATCGTACATTTTTGTAAACTGCGGAAATTGTTCATTAATTTCTTGTAACTGTTTAATAACAACTGGCGTTCCTTTATAAATTCCATAGCCAATTCCGCCAAAGAAAAGAATATAAATGAGCAAAATAGCAAGTGTGCGTGGCATTCCTTCCTTATGGATTTTTTCAATTAAAGGGTGTAATAAATAAGCAATAAAACAAGCAATAAAGAACGGTGTGATTGCCACTTTAAATACAAAAATAATCGGTGCCCATAGTGGCTTAATTTTTAAAAAGACGAGCAAACAAAGAAAAACGAGTAACAATAATCCTAAACGATATATCCAAATGATTTTAAGATTCTTCACACGAAAAACCTCCTCCATCTTTATTTTGAAAATAAATAGGTTAGGTTATGTGCAAAAGTTTTAAAATCTTTTTATACAGACCATACTGTTTTTTAAAGACATACATATATTTAACATAATAAGGACAACCACCCCTGAAAATACAAAATGTCAAAATATAATCAGGAGGGCTCATAATGATCTTATTTATGCTTGCATTATCCGCACTTTTTATGCTTCTTGAATGGATTTGTATCGGGTTTGGTATTTGGAAAGGCTTCTTTATTCGTTCCTCACGAAAGGAAAGAGCTAAGCACTTATGGCATTATGGAATGCTTGGCGTTGGATGCTACGGTTTATCTTATCTCTTCTCTGAAATCGGACTTTTATATTTGCATACAAGCGCATAAAAAAACTCCCTTATCATAAAGGGAGTTTTTTACGCCTTATAAATAAGACTTAATCATCTTACGTGCTTTTTTCACATTGCGTTTTGAGAATACATCTTGTTTGCGAGCATATTGATACGCTGCAGCTCCAACACCTAATGCGATTAATGAATTGCGTAGATTCAAAGTAAATCCCCCTTTTCGTTATCCGATCGTTCTTTCATTATCATCAAATAAATCATCAAGAGAGCTTAATGAACCATCTTCCTCTACTTGATGTGTATGGATTTTCCCCTTTGAAACCGATAATTCGATATAACAATTCCAGCAATAAAATTGGTTGACACCTATTTTTCCGATGTCTTTCCCTTTGCAATTTGGACAACTGAACATATGGCTTTCATCTCCTTACAGTCTCCCAGATTCTATTCGCCATTATGTCCAAACTGCATTCATTTATACATTGCTAGAACCTTTCAACGTTATACGTTTGAAAGGTTCACTATATAATTTCACCTTGTTACATGAAATCATACGGTGAAATGTTTTCCACATCCATTTCTTCACCATTAACCGTCACCATCTGCACTTCTCCTTGTGATTCTTGCAATCGGCCAGCTAAAGTCGTTTGACGCATTGCATCATCAAGGCGATTTACACCGGATTGAAACGCTGCTTCCTCCCCGCAAATAATAAGGAATTTCTTACTCCTTGTAATACCCGTGTAAATTAAATTACGACGTAACATACGGTAGTAGCTCTTTACAATTGGCATAATAACTATTGGGAATTCACTACCTTGTGATTTATGAATCGAGCAGCAATAGGCATGCGTAATTTGATTTAAATCCGGCTTTGTATATGTTACTTCAATTCCATCAAATGAAACGATAATCATATCTTGTTGCTCGACATTTTCTTTCGCATAAAATACTGAAACAATTTCTCCAATATCACCATTAAACACTTGGCTTTCCGGCTGATTGACTAATTGAAGTACTTTATCACCTCTCCGGTATACAACGTCACCGTAGGCAATTTCTTTACTCTTTTCTTTTTTCGGATTAAACACTTCTTGAAGAGCTTCATTTAACACATTAATACCTGCTGGTCCGCGGTACATTGGTGCCAACACTTGTACATCTCTTGCACTAAAGCCTTTTGTCTTAGCATTTTCACAAACCTTTTTAACAACCTCAACAATTTGAGCACCTGCACAGCTGATAAATGAACGATCTTTTTTATTTTGTGCTAAATCTGGCGGAAGTGTTCCGTCTTTTATCGCATGGGCAAGCTGAATAACAGACGAACCTTCTGCCTGACGATAAATTTCTGTGAGTTTTACCGTTGGAATGGCACCTGCATTTAATAAATCTTTCAACACTTGTCCAGGTCCTACCGATGGTAATTGGTCTTCATCACCTACAACGATTACTTGGATGTTCGTCGGCAAGGATTTAAACAATTGATTTGCCAGCCAAATATCTACCATCGAAAACTCATCAATAATAAGGAGCTTCCCTTGAACAGGGTCTGTTTCATTTCGCTGGAAAGACCCTTCTGGCGTCCATCCAAGCAGGCGATGAATTGTGCACGCCGGAAGCCCCGTCGATTCACTCATTCGCTTCGCTGCTCTTCCTGTTGGAGCCGTTAATAGTATTGGAAATGGATTGTCATCACTATATTCATTTAGATTTAGTGATAGCCCGTGAAGCGACGCATACATTTCAACAATTCCTTTAATAACTGTAGTTTTCCCCGTTCCTGGTCCACCTGTTAATAACATCATCGGCTTATGAAGTGCAGTTTGAACTGCTTCTTGCTGAAGCGGTGCATACTGTACCTTTAGCTGTTCTTCAATTTCACCTAATGTCTTTAACACTTCTGCTTCAGGAAATGCAGGGGTTTCCTCTTGATTCATAAGCCTGCGAATGGACTTTACAACGCCTTTTTCAGAGTAAAATAACGAAGCTAAATACACACGCTCTTCTTCTATGATGACTTTCCCTTCACTTTGCATCATTTCAACGCAGCCTACAATATCTTCCTCAGTCACTCCGCCTTCTTGATTATTTAAAAGTGACATCGTTTCTCTTACAAGCTGACCTTTTTCCATATACACGTGACCGAGTTGTAATGAAATATTCTCTAACGTATAAAAACACCCTGCACGTACACGGTCATCGTGATTGCCCGTTATTCCGATTGCACGCCCTATATCATCTGCTCTTCCAAATCCAATTCCGTCCACTTCTTCAATAAGTTTATACGGATTATTACGAATCACTTCTAATGTCATCTCTTTATATTGCTGATAAATTTTAATAGAAAGTTTTGTTCCAAAACCGTAACCATTTAAAAAACTCATCACTTTCTCGAGCCCTTGATGCTCAATAATCGTCTCATATATTTCCTGCGCTTTTTGCTTGTTTACAACACCACTTAACGCATCCGGATCATCCATAATTTTAGAAATCGCATGCTCACCAAGATGGTCCACGATTTTTTCGGCTGTACGCTTTCCAATCCCTTTAAATAAATCGCTCGCTAAATATTGCACCATACCTGCTTTTGTTTGTGGCAATTCTTTTTTAAACGTTTCAACTAAATATTGTTTTCCATACTTTGGGTGGTCTTTAAAATGACCTGTTAATGTAAACACTTCATCTTCATGCATACGGGGAAAATGACCGTTTATCATTACTTTTTTTTCGTCGTATGTTTCATTCGTTTCAATGACTTTCATACTGACAACGGAATAGAGGTTTTCTTCGTTGTGGAAAATGGTATGAAGAACTTGCGCTTTTATAAATCTTTTTTCTTCCTCAAACAAATCCATTGCATGTTGATTTCCCATATTTCCTCTCCTTTCCGAGTTCTTTTCACTTTAATGAGCAGTACATCCCCCACCTCTTTCACAATCTTTAGATGAGGGGTAACTGCGCATTAAACTATAATTTCACTTTATTCAGCTTCTTGCTCTAATAAACGAATACCATTACCAGCTAAAAAGTGGTCTGCTTGAATTTCAGTCGCTTTCTTAAATAAAGTAAGAGCTTTCTCATTATTCTCCTCGAATACGTACGCAACACCTAAATTATAATACGCATCTGCATGCTCTTCATCCATTTCTAACACCTTTTCAAAATAAGGTTTTGCCTCTTGAATATGTTCTAGTCGTGCGAAGCAAAGTCCGCATTGGAAAACAGCTTCTACATCGCCTTCATCTAATTCCGTCGCTCTTTGTAAAAATGGAAGTGCAAGACGATCATTTCCAAGTTGCACATGTGTGATACCTAACATAAATGTTACGTCAGCTGATTGTAATCCCACTTGCATCGCTTGTTCAAATACAGCCTTCGCCTCTGCAAATTGCTCTTGACCGTAATATACGTTGCCTAATCCATAATAAGCAGCCGCAGATTTACCATCTAATTCTAATGCACGTTTATAAAATAAAATTGCTCGCTCACTATCACCTAATACATCTAATAAATTCGCAAAGTTAATGTATCCAAGCGCATCTTTCGGGTTTTCTTCGATTGCTTCTGTGAAATTTTCAGCTGCTTCTTCCCAGTTTCCTTCTTGCATATATTTAATACCTGTTTCAAGTTTGTTTGACATATCCTTCACCTCTACAACAAATTATAACAAAGAATGTATTTTCCAAGCGAACAAAAATTCGCTTTATGTAAAAGAAACCTCTAACCGCTAATCGGCAGAGGCTTCTCGTGTTATCCTAAATAATCTAATTTCTTACCACTATGATATACTTCATCAATTGTAGCGCCGCCTAAGCACTCATCTCCATCATAGAAAACAACTGCTTGGCCTGGCGTAATCGCACGAATTGGCTCATCACAAAGAATACGAACTGTATTTTCATCAACGATTTGAACCGTTACTTTATTGTCTGCTTGACGATAACGGAATTTCGCTGTACACGTAAATTCTTTTTCCTTCGCTTTATTACTTACCCAGCCTACATTCGTAGCAATAACTTCATCACCATATAGAAGTTCGTTATGGAATCCTTGATCAACATATAAAATGTTTTCTTTCAAGTTTTTTCCCACAGCAAACCACGGATCACCATTACCACCAATACCAAGGCCATGACGTTGTCCAATTGTATAATACATTAAACCATCATGTTTCCCTTTCACTTCACCAGATAATGTTTGCATCACACCTGGTTGCGCCGGTAAATAGTTACTTAAGAAATCTTTAAAGTTACGCTCACCGATGAAGCAAATACCAGTACTATCTTTCTTCGCCGCTGTCGCTAAACCAGCTTCTGTCGCCATTTCGCGAATTTGTGGTTTCTTTAATTCACCTAATGGGAACATTGTTTTTGATAGTTGCTCTTGGCTTAATTGATTTAAGAAATATGTTTGATCTTTATTGTCATCAACGCCGCGAAGCATTTTATATTCGCCGTCCATATAAGCAACGCGTGCATAATGACCTGTTGCTACATAATCAGCACCAAGTGCAATTGCATGCTCTAAAAATGCTTTAAATTTAATTTCTTTGTTACACATTACATCTGGGTTTGGTGTACGACCAGCTCGGTACTCATCTAAAAAGTACGTGAATACTTTATCCCAGTATTGTTTTTCAAAGTTTACTGCATAATACGGAATGCCGATTTGGTTACACACTTCAATTACATCATTGTAATCTTCTGTTGCTGTGCAGACACCATTTGCATCTGTATCATCCCAGTTTTTCATAAAAATTCCGATTACATCATAACCCTGCTCTTTTAATAAAAGAGCTGCTACAGATGAATCGACGCCACCGGACATCCCGATGACAACGCGTGTTTCTTGAGGTAGTTTGTTCATCATGTCACCTCCCATGCTAATTTTGTGTTAATCGCTTCACGATTTTCACTGTTTCGTACGCCGCTTTTTCAATTTGCTCTTTCGTATTTCCAAGTCCGAAACTAAAGCGTACGGATGAACGTATTTGATCGGAGTCTTTTCCGAACATCGCCACTAATACATGTGATGGATCAATCGAACCAGCTGTACAAGCAGAACCACTTGATACTGCAATACCAGCTAAGTCTAGGTTTACAAGAAACGGTTCAATATTCATTCCTGTAAAACTTATATTAAACACATGTGGTAAGCGATATTCCAAGTCTCCGTTTACCTCGAAATGAATGTCCTCATTTTTGAAGACAGATACCATTATATCTTTAAACTCTTCATATTGGGCATTTTTTTGCTCACGAGTTTTTTCAGCTAGCGAAACTGCATGTTGAAGTCCAACAATACTAGGTATATTTTCAGTACCAGCACGACGTTTTCTTTCTTGCTCTCCGCCTATTAATAACGGTTCAAATTTCACATTTGCACCAGCATATAGGAACCCTACACCTTTTGGGCCGTTAATTTTGTGAGCGGAAATCGATAATAAATCAATACCAAACTCTTTCACATCTATTTCTATTAAACCGTAAGCTTGTACAGCATCTGTGTGGAAATAAGCTTGATGCTCTTTTAACAACTTTCCTATTTCCACAATTGGTTGTATTGTCCCTACTTCATTATTCCCGAACATAATAGATACAAGAATCGTCTCTTCTGTTAGTGCCTTTTGTATGTCAGAAACTTGAACACGCCCTGTTTCATCAACAGGTAAATACGTCACTTCAAATCCTTCACGCTCTAACAATTCACACGTATGCAAAATCGCATGATGTTCAATTTGCGTTGTAATAATGTGGTTACCTTTATGACGATTCGCGCGCGCTACACCTATAAGTGCTAAATTATCAGCTTCTGTACCACCGCTCGTGAATATAATTTCATTTGGACTCGCGTGAATGCTACGTGCACACACACGTCTCGCCTCATCTACCGCATGGCGCGTTTGACGCCCATAAAAGTGAATACTAGACGGGTTTCCAAATGTTTCTGTCATATATGGAATCATCTTTTCGACCACTTCTGGGTGAGTCGGAGATGTCGCAGCATGATCTAAGTAAATGCGTTCCATTAAATCTCCTTCTTTCCAAATCGTTTCACAAGGAATTAAATGTAAAACATATAGCCCCCGTGATTTTCTTCCTCATAACGTACTAAATCTTCTAAAGTTGTACTATCTAATACTTCTTGCACCGCATCACGAACACGCATCCATAATTGGCGTTGTGCTGGTTCTTCTTCTTCTATCATTTCTACAACACTAATTGGACCCTCTAGTACACGGATTACATCTCCAGCTGTAATGTTGACTGGCTGATCAGATAATACATATCCGCCATATGCACCACGCGTACTCTTTACAAGACGAGCGTTACGAAGTGGTGAAATTAATTGCTCTAAGTAATGCTCAGATAGGTCATGTGCCTGTGCAATTGATTTTAATGAAATTGGGCCTTCACCAAACTTTTTTGCAAGGTCGATCATAATTGTTAAGCCGTAGCGGCCTTTCGTTGAAATCTTCATCTATTTGCACCTCATTTCAAATTTTCACTTCTATTGGTTATATCTTATTTATCCCGCTATTTGCGGGCAGTAAAACTCCCACCTCAAAATTCGGCTGGAGCAAAGAAGTTAGGTGGGGGATGAACAAAACCCCCACTAATTAAAGTTTCACTTTATAAAAGAACACAATTTAAAATCCTATGAAATTATAGCATAATATAGTATTATAAGAAATTTCAACTTGTGTATCAAAATGATAACATAAAATCACATTGAAAAACTCGGAAATTATTACAATTGAAAGAAAAATAGGAATTTTCATATTCATCCCCCCCACAAAACAGCATCCTATTTCAAATTTCATCAAAAAAAATGATACGATAGAATGAGATTATACATTAAGGGAGAGGGTCAAATGAAACAACCACTCGCACATCGAATGCGCCCTACAAATATTCAAGAAATTATCGGACAACAGCATTTAGTTGGTGAAGGTAAGATTTTATGGCGAATGGTCCAAGCAAATCATTTTCAATCAATGATTTTATACGGTCCTCCAGGCACAGGAAAAACATCAATCGCCAGCGCAATTGCAGGAAGTACTGGAACCCTGTTTCGCCTCTTAAACGCTGTTACTCATAATAAAAAAGATATGGAAGTTGTCGTACAAGAAGCGAAAATGCATCGGCACCTCGTTTTAATTTTGGATGAAGTTCATAGGCTAGATAAAGCGAAGCAAGACTTTCTATTACCCCATTTAGAAAGCGGACTTCTTACTTTAATTGGTGCAACGACAAGCAATCCGTTCCATGCTATTAATTCTGCTATTCGAAGTCGTTGTCAAATCTTCGAATTACACGCATTAACAGAAGATGATATTTTAATTGGCTTAAAACGAGCGCTTGAAGATAAAGAAAAAGGGCTTGGGGAATATGATGTAACTGTTACGGATGAGGCATTACATCACTTTGCAAATGCGTCAGGCGGAGATATGCGCTCAGCTTATAATGCACTTGAACTAGCTGTTTTATCTAGCTTTACAACTGACGACAAAGCCGCGGAAATCACACTTGAAATCGCGGAAGAATGCTTACAGAAAAAGAGTTTCGTTCACGACAAAGGTGGCGATGCTCACTATGACGTTTTATCTGCTTTTCAAAAATCAGTACGCGGAAGTGATGTGAACGCCGCACTTCATTATTTAGCACGTCTTATTGAAGCTGGTGACTTACAAAGCATCGGTAGACGTCTGCTTATTATGGCATATGAAGATATCGGACTTGCTAGCCCACAAGCTGGACAACGTACACTTGCAGCGATTGAATCAGCTGAACGGGTCGGCTTCCCAGAGGCACGCATACCACTTGCAAATGCTGTTATTGAACTTTGTCTATCACCGAAATCAAACTCGGCCTATAAAGCACTCGATGCCGCACTACACGATTTACGTAATGGCCAAACAGGCGATATTCCAAGTCATTTAAAAGATAGTCATTATACAGGAGCCGAATCGTTAGGAAGAGGCATCGGATACTTATATCCACACGATCACCCAAACGGTTGGGTACAACAACAATACTTACCTGATAAAATTAAAAACAAGCAATATTATAAACCGAAAACGACAGGAAAATTTGAACAAGCACTTTCTACTGTTTATGAAAGATTACAAAGTTCGCATAAAACGAAGAATAAAGGGTAATATAAGCGAAAACGTCACCATTACGGAGGGTTCGCTTATGAAAACACGTCAAGATGCATGGACAAAAGAAGACGATCTCCTTTTAGCAGAAACTGTTTTACGACATATCCGCAGCGGAAGTACACAAATAAAAGCATTCGATGAAGTTGGTGATACATTAAACCGAACTTCAGCAGCTTGTGGCTTTAGATGGAATGCTGAAGTAAGACCATATTATGAAGATGCGGTGCAAATCGCAAAAAAACAACGTAAAGAATTAAAGCGTTCGGAAGCTAAAATAGAAAAAGAGCAGTTCACACAAACTCGGCAGCTCGTAATCGATGCCGAGTTTTCAGAAGATATTGCCCCAAATAAACAAGATCTTACAATGCAAAATGTCATCTCATTTTTGCAAAACTTGGAGCACAATAACCCTTCACTCGCAAAGTTACAAACTGAAAATGACGTATTACAAGATCAGCTCACTTCCCTGAAAAAAACGAATAATGAACTTGAAGCAAAATTAGCTGTTCTCACACAAAAACAACAAGCAATCGAAGAAGATTATGCAATGCTTGTTAGAATTATGGATCGTGCTCGAAAACTTGTTTCGGTCGAAGAACAAGAAGAGCAAATTGCTCCGATTTTCAAAACCGATCAAAATGGAAATTTAGATATTATATATTCTGCAGAAAACTAAAAACAGGGATGCCACTTTTTCAAATAAGTGACATCCCTGTTTATTTTCCCTTAGTGAAAAAGCACCACAGTAAATGAAATTATATTAACGATTCGACATCGACATTTCTTTAAAACATACAAAAAGCATATATCCTAAACGATATATGCTTCCTTTTTATTCTTGCCCTACACGCTTCACTTCTACGTTTTTAATACGCTCACGTACAACGTGACTTGCCATAATTAAACCAGCCACAGATGGTACGAACGCATTTGAAGAAGGTGGTAATTTCGCTTTACGAATTTTTGCATTTTCGTCTGGTACGATTTCTTTACGTACTTCTTCACGAATTACGATTGGGTTTTCGTCAGAGAAGACAACTTTTACACCTTTTTTAATACCATCTTTACGAAGCTTCGTACGAATTACTTTCGCAATTGGATCTGTATGTGTTTTAGAAATGTCCGCAATACGGAAACGAGTTGGGTCCATTTTATTTGCCGCACCCATACATGAGATAATTTTGACTTTACGACGTAAACATTGTTTAATTAAATGAATTTTGAACGTAATCGTATCAGATGCATCTACTACGAAATCTAAACCGTGTTTAAAGAACTCTTCATATGTTTCATCTGTATAAAACATCTCTAGTCCAATTACTTCACACTCTGGATTAATATCTGCAATACGCTCTTTCATTAATTCTACTTTTGAACGTCCTACAGTAGATACTAACGCGTGAATTTGACGGTTTACGTTTGTAATATCTACAACATCTTTGTCAACTAATACGAGACGTCCTACGCCAGAACGTGCTAACGCTTCTGCGGAAAATGATCCTACGCCGCCAATACCTAAAATACCGACTGTACTATTTTTTAATATTTCAAGGCCTTCTTTTCCAAAGGCTAATTCATTACGTGAAAATTGATGTAACATTCAGCTCTACACTCCTATTACAAAAATGGTCTACCATGTATTCTAGCGTTTTTCCGACTATTTGTATAGAAAAAGTTATAGAATTCCTAAAAATACGTATTTCAAACAAGGAAAACATAATGTAAAACCGGACTTTTTAAACAATCTCTATAAAAAAAGCCTAGATGGGGTTAGTATAACCATCTAGACTCTATTCTTACTTCTCTTCTTTCAAGCTCAATTTTAAGCTTAGCTCTTCAAGCTGAGCTTCTGCAACTGGGCTTGGCGCTTCTGTTAATAAGCAGCTTGCGCTTGCTGTTTTCGGGAATGCAATTGTATCACGAAGGTTCGTACGACCTGCAAGTAACATAACAAGACGGTCTAAACCTAATGCGATTCCGCCGTGTGGTGGTGTACCGTATTCGAATGCTTCTAATAAGAATCCGAATTGTTCTTGTGCTTCTTCTTGTGAGAATCCAAGTGCTTTGAACATTTTTTCTTGTACGTCACGCTCGTAAATACGAAGTGATCCACCACCAAGCTCATAACCGTTTAATACAAGGTCATATGCTTGTGCACGTGCTTTTTCTGGTGCTTTTTCTAATAACTCAACGTCTTCACGGAATGGCATTGTGAATGGGTGGTGAGCTGCGAAGTAACGATCTGCATCCTCATCGTACTCAAGAAGTGGCCAATCAGTTACCCATAGGAAGTTAAATTTACTTTCGTCAATTAACTCAAGTTCTTTACCTAGACGTAAACGAAGTGCACCTAAGCTATCTGCAACAACACTTTTCTTATCTGCTACGAATAGTAATAAGTCACCAGCATCCGCTTCTAATGTACTCATTAACACGTTTGCCTCTTCTTCACCGAAGAATTTCGCAATCGGTCCTTTTAAGCCGTCTTCTTCAACTTTAAGCCAAGCTAGACCTTTTGCACCGTATACTTTGGCGAATTCAGTTAATGCATCGATGTCTTTACGAGAGTATTTGCTCGCTGCACCTTTTGCGTTAATCGCTTTTACTTGTCCGCCGTTTTCTACAGCACTTGTAAATACTTTAAATCCACAGCCTACTGCAAATTCAGATAGGTCTTTTAGTTCCATTTCAAAGCGTGTATCCGGCTTATCAGAACCAAAGCGGGCCATTGCATCAGCATATTTCATACGAGGGAATGGTGCACTAACTTCTACACCTTTTGCATCCTTCATCACTTTCGTCATCATACGCTCCATCATTTCTAAAATTTCATCTTGTGTTAAGAATGATGCCTCGATATCAATTTGCGTGAATTCCGGTTGACGGTCCGCACGTAAATCTTCGTCACGGAAACAACGTGCTACTTGATAGTAACGCTCAAATCCACCGACCATAAGAAGCTGTTTAAATAGCTGCGGAGATTGAGGTAATGCATAAAATTCACCATCATGCACACGGCTTGGTACTAAATAGTCGCGAGCTCCTTCTGGCGTGCTCTTCGTTAAAATTGGTGTTTCAACTTCTAAGAATTCTTCTGTATCTAAGAAGTTACGAATTGTTTTCGTTACGTCATGACGCATTTTGAATGTGTTGAACATTGCAGGACGACGTAAGTCTAAGTAACGATATTTTAAACGCACATCTTCTGATGCATCTGTATCATCAGCAATAATGATTGGCGTTGTTTTCGCTGCGTTTAATACATTTACTTTCGATGCTTGTACTTCAATACGACCAGTTGCCATATTATCATTAATTGCGCCTTCACCACGTTCAACAACTGTACCTTCTACGTGTAATACGTATTCGCTACGAATCGTTTCTGCTACTTCTAACGCTTCTTTTGATGTTTCTGGATTAAATACAACTTGTACGATACCTGTACGGTCACGTAAGTCGATAAAGATTAATCCACCTAAATCACGGCGTTTTTGTACCCAACCTTTTAATTGAACTGTTTGTCCAACCGCTTCTACTGTTACTTTTCCGCATGCATGTGTTCTTTCAGCCACTTTAAGTTCCCCCTATATTAATTTCTCTGCTACATATGAAGCAAATACATCTAACGCTACTTCTTCTTGTCCGCCTGTTGCCATATCTTTTAAGTTAATGATGCCTTTATCTAGCTCATCTTCCCCTAATACAGCTACGTATTTCGCATTTAAACGATCTGCAGATTTAAATTGTGCTTTCATTTTGCGATCTAAATAATCTTTTTCAACTGATAATCCAGCTTTACGAAGATCGAACGCAACTTTTGCAGCACGGTCTTTCGCTTTTTCACCAAGTGCTACAACGTAACAATCAATACTATGTTCAATTGGTAACTCAATATTTTCAGCCTTCAGCGCCATAATTAAACGCTCAATACTCATCGCAAAACCGATACCTGGCATTTCCGGTCCACCGATTTCTTGTACAAGTCCGTTATAACGGCCACCGCCACTTAATGTTGTGATAGCACCGAAACCTTCTGCCTCACTCATAATTTCAAAAACAGTGTGTTGGTAGTAGTCTAAACCACGTACTAAATTCGGATCTTTCTCAAATGGAACATCCATCATCGTTAGTAGTTCTTGTACTTTGTCGTAGTATACTGCTGAATCTTCGTTTAAGTATTCTGTAATAGATGGTGCCGTGCTCATTAATTCATGATTACGGTCCTTCTTACAGTCTAAAATACGAAGAGGGTTTTTTTCTAAGCGAGATTGGCAATCAGAACAGAATTCTCCAATGCGCGGCTCAAAGTGAGCAATTAACGCATCACGGTGTGCTTGACGACTCGCTGCATCACCTAAGCTATTTAATACAACTTTAATATTTTTCAAGCCCATACCGCGGTAAAACTCTACAGCAAGTGCAATTACTTCTGCATCAATTGCTGGATCGTTACTACCAATTGCTTCAATACCGAATTGTACGAATTGACGATAGCGACCTGCTTGTGGTCTTTCATAACGGAACATTTGGCCGATATAGTATAATTTTGTTGGTTGTGTTGCATCACCGAACATTTTGTTTTCAACGTAAGAACGTACAACAGGTGCAGTACCTTCTGGACGTAATGTTAAACTACGCTCTCCACGGTCTTGGAATGAATACATTTCTTTTTGTACGATATCTGTCGTATCACCAACACCACGTAAAAATAGCTCTGTATGCTCAAAAATTGGTGTACGAATTTCTTTATAATTGTAACGACGGCAAATGTCGCGCGCTTGCCCTTCGATATACTGCCATAACTCAACACTACCTGGAAGAATATCTTGCGTTCCGCGTGGGATTTGAATAGACATATTCAGTTCCTCCTCAAATTGTTTTAATCTTAATAAAAATAAAAAAACTCCCGCCTCTACTGTTTGAACAGTAGGGACGAGAGTATTATACCCGTGGTGCCACCCTAATTGAAGCACGTATGCTTCCACTTTTTTAATAACGCTTAAATTTGCGTTCATCTCTACTAAGCGTATAAGCCTTTCAAGTTGAAACCTACAGAGTGTCATTCAATCAGTCATCATGTAGAAATGTTTTCAGCCTAGGACATTTCTTCTCTTTCCATGTGTATCTCATTTACTCTCCTCTATCAACGGCTATATTCATATGTAAATATAAAATTACTATACGTTTGTTGAGTAGGATTGTCAAGTGCTCTAAGAGCGCTCAATTTGCTTCTTTAGGCGCTTTACATCTTGTAGTGAAATTCCAAACTCAGAAGCAAGCTCCATTGAAGTATTGTTTTGTTCTTTTGAAATAAAATCATGTAAATTTACGTTAAACAGTTGATTTGCACCATTTGTAACAGAATGCCCTTTTTCATTCATACGCATACGTATATCCCTCACATTCAATATGGTTGTTTTACTTTTTATTGTTCCATATTGATGAGATAGTTATACATAGCCGAAACAGTTATTGATTCCAAATAAACATAAGAATGCGATTAACAATAATAACGGTAGCCAATCCACTCGCAAGTAAAGGGTGCTTCAAATGATACAACGCTGCAACCCCTACTCCAAACACGATAATTTCTAACAATACATGCAATATACCACGCACTTCCCACTCTGCGTGTTGAGCTCCAAATAACCCCCATATGACAGCAACAACAATCGGAAGACTAATAGCCAGTGTAATTTTTACAACAGGTATTTCTCCTATTCGGAACCCCCAGTATCCAACAATCCCAAGAATGCATAACTCCAGCATAAAACGTAAAGCTATATTGAATTCTTGAAGCATGCTACACCTTCTTTTCCTTTTATTCCTCTTCAAATTAAATCCTATTGTAACTAAACAAAACATACCACAATGTATGAAAAAAGAGAGGACCTATAATCCTCTCTTCCCCGGCAACACTATTTACTTTCTACAATTAAGGTCACCGGACCATCATTGATTAAAGAAACGTCCATCATTGCTCCGAACTGTCCTGTCTCCACATGCAGTCCTTGTTTACGAACTTCTTCATTAAAGAAATCATATAAATGTTCTGCATACTCAGGTTTCGCAGCATCCATAAAGTTTGGACGTCTTCCCTTGCGGCAATCTCCGTATAATGTAAATTGCGAAATAGATAGAACTTGTCCCTTCATATCAAGTACAGAGTGGTTCATCTTTCCGCTCTCATCTTCAAAAATACGTAGGTTTGCAATTTTTTCTGCGATATAAGTTGCATCTTTTTCTGTATCTTCATGCGTAATGCCAACTAGTAATGTTAAACCGAATGGAATTTGTCCTACAATCTCGCCATCTACTGTGACAGACGCTTCCTTTGATCGTTGTAAAACAACTCTCATCTTTTCTACACTCCCTATTAATGCATCATGCGTCGTACGGCATAAATTTCTGGAACACGTTTAATGCGCTCTACTACTTTTTTCAAGTGTTGTAAGTTTCGAATAGAAATCGACATGTTAATCGTTGCCATCTTATTACGATCACTTCTACCAGAAACAGCTGAGATATACGTCTTCGTTTCTGTAACAGCTTGTAATACTTCATTCAATAAACCACGACGATCATAGCCTGAAATTTCAATATCAACATTGTACTCAATTTCTTTTTCAGAGCTACCTTCCCACTCTACTTCTAATAATCGTTCTACAGCTTCTTCTGTATGAACATTTACACAATCACGGCGGTGAATCGATACGCCTCGGCCTTTCGTAATATACCCAACGATATCATCGCCCGGAACTGGGTTACAGCATTTTGATAAACGAATTAATAAATTATCAGCACCGCTTACCTTTACACCAGAATCCCATTTTCGAATTTTCATCGGTTTACGAACTTCTTTAACTTCAACGATTTCTTCTTCTTCGCGTTGTTTGCGGAACTTGTCCGTTAGTCGCGTAACAATTTGCGACGCTGTAATTCCGCTATATCCAACTGCTGCAAACATATCTTCTTCATTTGCAAAGTTAAATTTCTCAGCGACACGTTTTAAGTTATCAGGCGCTAATACTTCTTTCATCTCATACTCTAGACCACGTACTTCCTTTTCAACAAGTTCACGGCCTTTTTCAATATTTTCGTCTCTACGTTGTTTCTTAAAGAATTGACGTATTTTATTTTTCGCATGAGATGTTTGAGCAAGTTTCACCCAATCTTGACTTGGGCCATACGAATGTTTCGATGTTAAAATTTCAATGATGTCACCTGTTTTTAATTTATAATCAAGCGTCACCATTTTCCCATTTACTTTTGCACCAATTGTTTTGTTTCCAATTTCCGAATGGACACGATACGAAAAGTCAATTGGAACAGATCCAAGTGGTAATTCCATTACATCGCCTTTCGGTGTGAAGACGAATACCATGTCAGAGAACAAATCAATTTTTAATGATTCCATAAATTCTTCTGCATTAGAAGCTTCATTTTGCCATTCTAATATTTGACGGAACCATGTTAGTTTTTTCTCTAATGTACCCGTTGTTTCTGCTGCTTTACCTTCTTTATACGCCCAATGTGCCGCGATTCCGAATTCTGCAATCTCATGCATTTCTTTCGTACGAATTTGCACTTCTAGCGGATCACCTTTTGGTCCAATTACAGTCGTATGAAGAGATTGATATAAATTTGCTTTCGGCATTGCAATATAATCTTTAAAACGACCTGGCATTGGTTTCCAGCACGTATGAATAATTCCAAGCACCGCATAGCAATCTTTAATACTATTCACAACGACACGTACAGCTAGTAAATCGTAAATTTCATTGAATTGTTTATTTTGCAATGCCATTTTACGATAAATACTGTAAATATGTTTTGGTCTTCCAGAAATCTCAGGTTGAATTGAAACCTCTTTTAATTTCTCGCGAATGCCAGTCATTACTTCATCTAAATATTCTTCACGCTCTGCACGTTTACGCTTCATTAAATTCACAATACGATAATATTGCTGCGGGTTTAAATAGCGAAGTGACGTATCCTCTAACTCCCATTTAATAGTACTAATTCCGAGTCTATGTGCTAAAGGTGCAAAGATTTCTAACGTTTCATTCGCAATGCGACGCTGCTTCTCTTGAGGCAAATGTTTCAATGTACGCATGTTATGAAGACGATCAGCTAGTTTAATTAAAATAACTCGAATATCTTGAGCCATTGCGATAAACATTTTGCGATGGTTTTCTGCTTGTTGCTGCTCATGGGATTTATATTTAATCTTTCCAAGCTTTGTAACACCATCGACAAGCATAGCGATTTCTTTATTAAATTCCCGTTCAATGTCTTCTAATGTAATTTCTGTATCTTCCACTACATCATGTAAGAAACCTGCCGATACTGTAGCCGGATCCATGTGTAAATCAACTAAAATACCTGCAACTTGAATTGGGTGAATAATATATGGTTCACCCGATTTTCTATATTGTTCGCTATGTGCATCACGCGCATATTCATAGGCACGTGCCACTAGCTCAATATCTCCATCCGCTAAATATTGACTTGCTTTCTCGAGTACCTGTTCAGCTGTTAGTACTTGCTCATTTGCCATCGAATCACCTTTTATTGAAAATTGACTTTATCTTTATTGAATAGAATAAATTATATTCTATCATTATAACCCAATGATTGTGAATTGTGAAAAGGAAAAGATTTTACTGACATTTCACC
Organism: Bacillus sp. SIMBA_074; assembly: GCF_046534555.1. Classification (NCBI taxonomy): domain Bacteria; kingdom Bacillati; phylum Bacillota; class Bacilli; order Caryophanales; family Bacillaceae; genus Bacillus; species Bacillus sp. SIMBA_074. Next base: position 352,682 of record NZ_JAWRYM010000003.1, read on the forward strand.
ATATTTTTTTGTGCAATTATACAAAAGTACCCGCTCCTCTCCAAGAGATTCACGGGTACTTTTTTATCACCGTAGTTTCACCTATATAATGATTAGTATTTTTCTAATACTAATACATCGTAACCATCTAACATTTTACGACCATCTAAGTAAGTAAGCTCTACTAAAAATGCAATTCCTGCTACAACTCCACCAAGTTCTTCAACTAGTTTAATTGTCGCTTCAATTGTTCCACCTGTAGCTAATAAGTCATCTGTAATTAATACACGTTGGCCTGGCTTAATTGCATCTTTATGGATTGTTAAAACATCCGTTCCATATTCTTTACCGTAGTCAACTGTAATTACTTCACGTGGTAATTTCCCTAATTTACGAACTGGTGCGAAACCTACTTCTAATGCATAAGAAACTGGGCAACCAATAATAAAACCACGCGCTTCTGGTCCTACTACAACATCAATGTCTCTTTTATTTGCATACTCAACGATTGCATCTGTTGCTGCTTTATATGCTTTTCCGTCGTTCATTAAAGGTGTAATGTCTTTAAACACAATACCTTCTTTCGGATAATCTGGTACAATTGCGATATGTTGCTTGAAATCCATATTTCTGAATCCTCCTCAGATATAAAAGGTTTGTAAATACAAATCCTTTACCCTAACTGTTCTACTTATTTATGATCACGAATCGTTTCAAACCATGTATATAGTTGCTGATATGTGCTATAAACCAATTCTTTCTCTAATTGTAAGTGGTTCATTTTCTCACGATATGTGTTCGATTCAATTAAATCACGCTTTTGTTTTTTATCTGCCATAAAAATGACACCGTCTTTTATTGTAACAAATTCTAACTCAAAAAACACCTGTGTCATGAAATTTACTGTATCTTTTGACCAACCTTTATGACGACACAGTTGTTCCCCATATTGCCTTAAAGAAAATGGTGTTTTTTGGCTTAAGAAAGAATAGTACCATTTAAAATGCTCCCTCGTTGGGACCGTACTAAATAAATGATTATTCTCTTGATAAAATAGCGTGTAAATTCGAGCTGGGAATCCAGCCTTAAATACATCACCTAATTCATCTGTTCCTTTCGGCAAATCAAGTAGCACAATGTATTGATCATCAAAATGAGCTACCTCTGATGCATGCACGAGCTGTTCTTTATAGCCTTCTAAAGAAAATTTATTCAATACCTCTTCAGAAAAATACACCATTGTTATTTTTTCTTTCGGAAGTTCTGCTAAATTTGCTTCTACATTACGCATACTACGCCAGTCAAATAATTGCCATGCCTCTACAGCAATATCTTGCACCATTAATTGCGGCTTTTTAAAGTTATTCCATTCATTAATGGACACTTCTCCTACTACAGAAACCTTCGCAACTGGAGAGATTTCTTTCGCATAAGTACCAAATCCAAATCCAATCGTGTCCAGTGTTGCTTGTCCATCACGAAGAGCCATTTTTAAATGCGAACCATCAGATCCAATTGCACGGATACTTTCTAAGTCAGCATCTTTCACCGCAATACGCGGTTTCGGATTTCCTACGCCAAATGGCGCTAACTTTTGCATATCCTCAATCGCGGCAAGCGTTACATCCTCTACTTTACAAAATGCATCCACTGCTGTAATCGGAATAAAATCTTCTGCTGTTAAAATTACATCTGCTTGCTCATTTAACCTGCGTCTTAATTCATCCACATCATTCATATTAAGTGTCATTCCCGCTGCCATCGGATGACCTCCGAAATGCGGTAACAATTCACGGCAATCTGAAAGGTTTGCAAACAAATCAAATCCTGCAATACTACGAGCCGATCCCTTTGCTGTTTCTTTATGAGGATCAATGCTTAATACAATCGTTGGACGATAAAAACGTTCAACTAACTTAGAAGCGACAATTCCAATTACCCCTGGATTCCAGCCTTCTTTTGCAAGGACTAATACTTTATTTTCTTCTGGCGGGAAATTATTTTCGACTTCAGCGATAGCTTCTTCAGTAATTTGCTTTACAATATCTTTTCGAAGTTTGTTCAGCTCATCAATTTCTTCAGCTAGCTCTTTCGCTTCCTCTGGATCTTCTGATAATAAAAGGTGTACAGCAGGTGTTGCATCTTCCAAACGACCAACTGCATTAATACGAGGTGCGAGTGCGAACCCGATGCTTTCTTCTGTAATTTCGCTTTGCGAAACGTTAGCAACTTTAAATAACGCCTTTAAACCGATATTCCGAGTCATTCGCATATGCTTCAGTCCACGCTGTACTAACAATCTATTTTCACCGTGAAGCGATACTAAATCGGCTACCGTACCGATTACTGCAATTTCCAACAAATGCTCTGGTACACGACCCAAAAGTGCATGTGCAACTTTAAATGCAACACCAACACCCGCTAAATAATGAAACGGATAAACACCGCCTTCTAATTTCGGATGAATAATCGCAAGTACCTCTGGTAATTCTGGTGGTGGCTCATGATGATCTGTAATAATAAGATCTATTCCAAGTTCCTTCGCTACCTTCGCTTCATGTACCGCTGCGATACCAGTATCGACAGTAATAATTAGTGAGAACCCTGCACTGTGCGCCCAACGAAACGCTTCTTCATTTGGCCCATAGCCTTCAGTAAAACGATTTGGAATATAAAACTCTACTTCTGCACCTAATTCTTTGAGAGCAAGATATAACACAGTCGTACTACTTACTCCGTCCGCATCGTAATCGCCAAATATTAATATTTGTTCTCCATTTTCAATAGCTTTTTTCACACGTTCTACAGTCCGATCCATTCCTTCAAGTAAAAATGGATCATGAAATTCTTGATCTGCTGTATTTAAAAAGTCTACAATCTTATCTTCTGTATTTAAGCCTCTGCCAAGAAATAATGAAGTCACAAGAGGTGATAGTTGCAATTTATTTGCTAATTCACTCACTAGTTCCTCATTATATTCTTTTTCTTTCCAACGCGTCTTCGGTTGTAACACGAAATCACCCCTTAACCTATCCATTATACAAGACAGATTAAGGGGTGACAATATAATGCAAACTACGATTCGATATCTATATAATTAAATATCTGTTATGTTTAATTTGGAGAATACGGATTAATATGTACAAAAACGTTTTGTACGTTATCTTGTTTCATAAGTTTTTCTTTTACATGTTTTCCGATGCGGTGACCTTCTTCTACAGTGATATATGGATCTACAGATACTTTAATATCAACAATAACATAGTGGCCATGTTCTCTTGCATATAAAGAGCCTATTTTTTTCACACCTTCCACTTGAAAAACTGCCTCCCTAAGCGGAACAACATCTTCTTCATGTAGAACATGATCGAGCGTTGCATGAATAGCTTCTGCTCCAATACTCCACGCCATCTTAGCAACGAGAATTGAGACAAATAATCCTGCAATTGGATCGGCATATACAAGCCAATCTATACCTAACTTACCACCGATAATAGCTGCACAAATGCCGATTAAAGCTGCAATTGAAGAAAACACATCCGAACGGTGCTCATATGCATTTGCAATAATTGCATCACTATTTATCCTCTTCCCTAATCGATATTTATACTGAAACATCCCTTCTTTCACTACAATCGAAAGAATAACTGCAAAAATCGTAATTCCTTTTGGTGGTTCTAAATCTTGTGAAAAAGCTTTTATAGACGAAATCGCTATCTCTATTCCAACAATAAATAATAATACCGCAACAATAATCGCTGAAATCGATTCCGCTTTACCATGACCATATGGATGATCTTCATCAGGCGGTTGCTTTGCCGCTCGTAATCCAAAAAGTACAGCTAACGAGCCAATTACATCTGATCCAGAATGCACCGCATCCGCTAAAAGTGCCTTACTGTTTCCAATATAACCAATTACCGCTTTTACAATCGCTAATATAATATTACCAACGATTCCGACAATAGCACCAAACTCGGCCTGTTTAAAACGTTCATCTTTTTCCATAATTGAAATCCCTTCTTTTCTTAACCTATCTTTTTATCCCGCTATTTGCGGGCAGTAAGCCCCCCACCTCAAAATCCGGCAAATACAAGGAAGTTAGGTGGGAGATCAACTGCCCGTAAAAGCCCGATTGGTGAGGGCTAATAATAAGTGGGGATGAACAAAACCCCCACTTATTAAAGTTTCACTTTATTTTAACAAAATCAGCAATAACATCACCACTTTATTCCATTTCATTCTTTCAAAAGTTGCTATCTTATTGTATCCACAAACGAAAAAAGAGATGCCTCATAATGAGACATCATCTTTTTTATACTTGCGGTTCAGGTTCTTCTTTCTCAACCTTCTTCTTGTTTTTTCCCCTTTTCAAACGACGGTTTTCAAGCATTAACCAAATTTGAGAAGCCACGAAAATAGAAGAGTACGTACCTACAACTAATCCAATTAATAATGCAAGTGAGAAGTTACGCAGTGATTCACTACCAAAAATAAGTAGTGCGATTACTGGGAATAACACTGTTAACACTGTATTAATTGAACGACCAATTGTTTGACGAATACTTGAGTTTACGATTTCTTCTAGGTCTTTTATGTCGCGAACTCGTTTTTTCTGTTTGTATAACTCACGGTTTCTATCGAATGTAACGATTGAGTCATTGATAGAGTAACCAATAATCGTTAATATCGCAGCGATAAACGTTAAGTCTACCTCTATCTGGAAAAGACTAAACATAACAATCATAACGAATGCATCATGTAATAATGCGATTACTGCAGATACTGCGTACGTAAGACGGAAACGAATACTTACGTATAAGATGATAACCAATGAAGCTATCAGAACCGCGATGAATGCATTTCGTGCAATCTCTTTACCGATTGTCGGCGAAACTGTACTTACGTTTGGCTCTGTACCGTATTTATCGTTAAAGAATGTTTTTGTTTTCGCAATTTCATCTTTCGATAACACACCTAACGTACGAACAGCGAAACCTTTATTATCATTACCAGTCGGTACAATATTTTCTTCTTTCACATCAATCTTCAGTTCGTTGAAGTCTTTATGAACGTCAGACACAGTAAGTGCTTGTTTTGATTGCAAGTCAATACGTGTACCACTTGCAAAGTCAATTCCAAGGTTCATTTTGAAAATTGGTAATATAATTGCCCCAGCAATTACGACTACAACTGAGAATAAGAAAAATTTATGACCGATATTTACGAAGTTAATACGATCAAATTTCGTCGGTGGATGTACTACACCTTTTGTTAATGGAATAATATCCTTTTCCTTAACACCGAAGTAAGATAGTTTTTTATCGAAGTAACGGCTCTTTACAAGTAAACCTAGTAAGAAACGAGTACCGAATACGTTCGTAATGAAACCAACTAAAATACTTACGATTAAACTTGTTGCGAATCCTTTTACAGAGCTATTACCGTAAGCGAATAATACACCAGCTGCTGCAATTGTTGTAATGTTCGCATCTAAAATTGTCGATAATGAACGATGGTTACCAGCACGGAATGCTGACATCATCGACTTACCAATTTTAAGCTCTTCCTTCAATCTCTCGTACGTAATAATATTCGCATCAACTGCGATACCAACCCCGAGCACTAATGCCGCAATACCCGGTAATGTAAGAACTGCATGCATCCAGTTAAAGACAAGTAATGTAACGAAAATGTATAAACCTAACATAATAACCGCTACAAGTCCTGGTAAACGGTAGAATACAAGCATGAATAAGAAGATAATAGCAATACCAATCGCACTAGCGAAAATCGTTTGCTCTAATGCTTGTTGACCAAATTTCGCTCCAACAGATGTTGAATACATTTCTTTTAAATCAACAGGAAGTGCACCTGCATTTAATAAAGATGAAAGTTCTTTCGCGCTTTCAACTGTAAAGTTTCCACCTACGATAGATACTTCAGCTTGGTTAAATACTTGGCTTACTGTTGCTGCTGATAAAAACTTCGGATTCGGTTTTGCAGATTCTGCTTTATATGAATCTTTTCCTTCTTCAAAATCAAGCCAAATTACCATTAAATTCGTTGGTGGTGGCATTTTTGAAATCTTTTCAGTTACTTCACGGAATTTTTCAGCGCTTTTTAGTGTAAGACCTACGCTCGCACGGCCTTGCTCATCAAATGTTTGCTTCGCTCCGCCGCCTTTTAAATCCGCTCCGTCCATAAGCAGGTTGTCATCCACATCACGGAATGTTAGTTTCGCTTGTGTTGATAACATTTCACGTGCTTTTTGCTGATCTTGTACACCAGCAAGCTGTACACGAATTCGATCTTCCCCTTCGATTTGAATGTTCGGCTCACTTACACCAAGAACATTGACACGATTTTCAAGAGCACCTACTGTACTTACAAGTGCATCACGATCGATTTTATCACCTTTTTTGGCTGGTTTTACTTCATACAGAATTTCAAAACCACCGCGAAGGTCTAGTCCTAGACTAATTCCTTTTGCTATGTCTTTTCCTGCCGCACCAATTACTCCACCAATTAATAAAACGATGAGGAAAAAGGCGGCAATTCTTGTACCACGCTTTGCCATATGTACCCTCTTTCTGCTACTAACACTTTCAATAAATCTCTTACGATTCATTTTCGCACGTGTGCATACGCCTAGTTAGTAGACTTACTTTCTATAAAATACATGTATTTCCGCTAGTTCATCACTAGCTGTGTCGGTAAGATTTTCACAATACCTACACTATTCATTATTTATTTTTCCTCTTCACTACCTCCTTTATATATAATCTTAGACATAATTAATTCCTCTTTATCAATACCTATCATTATACTGCAAAAGGAAGAACAAACCAATTACAGTCGGTTATTTATTTTCATATTCATCAAACGACCAAAGTGGCGCTTGATATGCTTCAACAGTTAAATAATTCATATATTCATTAGTACTTACTCTTAATACATCATTTACTAATTCATATAACCTAACATCACTATCTATCTTTTTCCACTTTTTCGCCTTGAGAAACTTCCAAATATCATTATCTGTCACTCGGTCGTAACCGAACATTTGAAACTCTTCTACTTTACTTTCTAAAACGACTTGTAACTGTCCGCGGTATGATTCTACCAAAGCCTCTTTATCCAACATATATAACATCTCCTTCTTATTTCAGCACGAAAAGTCGCTTTTAATCCCGCTCTAATGGACAGTAATAACTTCTTTCAAGAGTACCATTCATACTTCACTCTCTTAAATGCTTGTCATTCTTGTCTCATACGTGCATATAAATTATTGTAAATCATTCCATTGATTTTGAGAAGGTAGGAGAAGAGTATGACGAGACAAAGCTTTTTAAAAGGCGCATTTATTTTAATGATAGCCGGTTTTATTACAAAAATCCTTGGATTTATTAACCGCATTGTAATGGCACGTATTTTAGGCGAAGAAGGCGTTGGCCTTTATATGATGGCTGTCCCCACCTTCATTTTAGCAATTACATTAACACAAATTGGCCTTCCTGTTGCAATCGCAAAATTTGTAGCAGAAGCGGAAGCAGTGAACGATAAGCAAAGGGTTAAAAAAATATTAACTGTCTCGCTAGCCGTTACATCCATTATTAGCATCATTTTAACAATTGGGATTATGCTACTCACACCTATTTTAGCAAAAACATTATTAACAGATGAAAGAACTTACTATCCATTAATGGCTATTTTACCTGTCGTCCCTGTTATTGCAGTTTCTTCCGTTTTACGTGGTTATTTCCAAGGGAAACAAAACATGAAGCCGAGCGCTTACGCTCAAGTCATAGAACAAGTTGTCCGCATTACAATTATTGCTGTATGCATTCGGTTATTTTTACCTTACGGCGTAGAATATGCTGCAGCCGGTGCCATGCTATCAGCTGTTCTTGGCGAAGTTGCATCTTTATTATTTTTACTTACTTTATTCCAACGCGAAAAACATTTATCTATACGCTCTGGATTTTTCACTACTGTAAAGGAGAGCAAAAATACGTTTTATTCCCTTATGGACATTGCTTTACCAACTACAGGAAGCCGTTTAATTGGTTCCGTTTCTTATTTCTTTGAACCTATCGTCGTTATGCAAAGCTTAGCGATCGCCGGCGTTGCTGCTTCTGTCGCAACTCAGCAATACGGTATATTAAACGGATATGCGTTCCCGCTTCTATCACTGCCAGCCTTTATTACATACGCTCTTTCTACAGCACTCGTCCCATCAATTAGCGAGGCAATGGCAAAGAGACAACACAAATTAGTAGAACACCGATTACAACAAGCACTTCGAATTTCCTTAATAACCGGCGGATGGTCAGTCGTTATATTATATGTATTTGCTTCTCCAGTTTTAACTCTCATGTACGGATCAGACAACGCGGCCGCATTCATCCAGCTTCTTGCACCTTGCTTTTTATTTCATTATTTTCAAAGCCCCCTTACGTCTGTCTTGCAAGCTTTAAGCTTAGCACGCGCTGCTATGATGAACACATTCATTGGCGCTATCGTAAAATTAATCGTTATCTTTGTACTCGCTTCACGCCCAGAGTTCCAAATGATGGGGGTTGCCCTCGCCATCGCAGCAAATATAGTAACCGTAACATTCCTTCACTACGCCACTGTTTTAAAGAAAATTGCATTTACCATTTATGCAAAAGACTATATTTTCGGCGGAATTGCTATCGGGATTGCTGGTACCTTCGGTTTTTATCTTCATAAGTATATCGTTTTTTCTCATTCACTTGGCATACAAACATTATGGGAAATCACTTTAACAACAATCGTTTATATCGTTCTCCTCTTCGTTTTCAAACTCATTCGAAAAGAAGAATTAAGTCGTCTCCCTATCATTCGGAAACTTTCATTTTTGAAGTAAGCGGGCTTGCCATTCAAAATGGTAAGCCTCTAATTTTCTTTCAAATCAACGAAAAACTGTCCATTTTGAAAACTACAATATACAATCTGTTTCACATCTTTATAACCTAAGTTATTCAGTTTCTCAACGAGCCACTCATTTGTATGTTCGATCATTTGCAAATGATTGTATTGAATTTCTCCATCAATAATTAGTGGGAGTGTAAAAATTGGTGTATCATTTTTGTTCTTTTTACTTTTTTGTTTTTGAAAGACAGATAACTTTCCAGATGGTTCTAAAATAGCGTATTCTACATCACGCACATCTCCGATTCCTTGCTCACGTAGTTGCATCAATAAATCATCTATGTTATATCGCTGCTTCCGCATCTTTTTTTCATCAATTTTACCTGCATTCACAAGAATCGCAGGCTCCCCTTCTATTAAATGCCGAAAACGCTGGAACTTTAAAGAAATGACCGACAAAATAATTTGTATACACATAAGAAAAGTCATTGGAACTAATTGATGCCAAAGTGATTTATCTGTATTTTCAATTGCCACTACAGCCATTTCACCGAGCATAATGAATACAACCAAATCTAATACACTTAATTCTCCAATTTCACGTTTACCCATAAGACGAAAAATAATTAAAATGATTATATACAAAAGCATTGTTCGTCCGATTATTGATACCCATTCCATTTCTACATCCCCTTTTTTTACTTATAGGCTCCCCTACAAAAAAGAAACTAGTCTAACTTAAACAAAATGAAAATATGCTTGTATTAAAAAGGGGGAATGCATAATGGATGGAACGAAAAAATTATCGAGCGCAATCGGCTTCGGTATTATTACCCTATTAATCCTCGCATCTATTACAAGTATGATCATGGCTCTTTTATTAAAATTTACGAATATTAATGAAGGGACATTAGTAATTATTATTTTTATAATAGCCCTTCTATCTATGCTTATGTCTGGATTTATTGCTGGTAAAAAGGCACAAGGAAAAGGATGGCTAGTAGGTTTCACAACAGGCCTTACATTCGCTCTTCTCGTCTTTCTCGTTAACTATTTAGGCTTCTCTCAAACTTTATCGAACTCACAGTTACTCTACCAATTAGCATTAATGGGTGCGAGTACACTCGGAGGTATCTTCGGTGTAAATATGTCAAAACAAAATAGTTAAAAAAAGGCCCTGCACATTTCATGCAGGGCCTTCATCATTAGTTTTTCACAACTTCACGAATCGCATTGCGATCGAAAGTTAAGTGTGAACCACCAGATTTAACAACAATTTTCGTTTCATCCACTGATTCGATTGTAGCGTGTAAACCACCGATTGTTACGATAGCATCACCTTTTTTGATTTCATTTTGCATTTGAGCAACTGCTTTTTGACGCTTTTGTTGCGGGCGAATTAATAAGAAATAGAAAATCGCAAACATCGCAACAATCATAACGATATTCATCATACCTGCATTCATCTTGTGTTCCTCCTTTTAAATTATGTATTAGAAGTTTTTAGCATTCGGTTTATTAAAGCCATACTGTTCAAAGAACTCTTCGCGGAAATCGCCAAGACGGTCTTCACGAATAGCTTGTCTCACCTGCTCCATTAAGTTTAACAGAAAATGAAGGTTGTGATAAGACGTTAAACGAATTCCGAACGTTTCATCACATTTCATTAAGTGACGAATGTACGCACGAGAATAGTTTTTACATGTGTAGCAATCACAGTTCGGATCAAGCGGCCCGAAGTCTCTAGCGAATTTCGCATTTTTCACAACTAAGCGGCCTTCACTTGTCATACATGTACCATTTCGAGCGATACGAGTTGGAAGTACACAGTCAAACATATCAACACCGCGAATCGCACCATCAATTAACGAGTCAGGAGAACCTACACCCATTAAGTAACGTGGTTTATCATCAGGAAGAAGTGGTGTTGTAAACTCAAGAACACGATTCATAATATCCTTCGGTTCACCAACAGATAGACCGCCGATAGCATAGCCAGGGAAGTCCATTGAAACAAGATCTTTCGCACTTTGACGACGAAGCTCTTCAAACTCCCCGCCCTGTACAATACCGAATAAACCTTGATCTTGTGGACGTTCATGCGCCTTTAGGCAACGCTCTGCCCAGCGGCTTGTACGCTCTACAGACTTTTTCATGTATTCAAAAGTAGCTGGGAACGGTGGACACTCATCAAATGCCATCATGATATCTGAACCTAATGCATTTTGGATTTCCATCGCTTTTTCTGGAGATAAGAATAATTTATCGCCATTTAAGTGATTGCGGAAATGAACACCTTCCTCTTCAATGCGTCGGAAATCACTTAAGCTAAATACTTGGAATCCACCTGAATCCGTTAAGATTGCACGATCCCAGTTCATAAACTTATGCAAGCCACCTGCTTCACGAATAATTTCGTGGCCTGGACGTAGCCATAAATGATACGTATTGCTTAAAATAATGCCAGAATCCATTGCTTTTAATTCTTCTGGTGACATTGTTTTAACTGTTGCAAGTGTACCAACTGGCATAAATGTCGGTGTATCAAATGAGCCATGTGGCGTGTGCACTCGACCTAAACGCGCACCCGTTTGTTTACAAGTTTTAATAAATTCATAACGAATTGCTGTCATAATTTACTCCTTTTATTTGTTTCTCATTTTAGCGTGAGATGCAACGAACATCGCATCACCGAAACTAAAGAAACGATATTTTTCTTTTACTGCTTCATTATAAGCATGAAGTACATTATCTCTATTTGAAAATGCACTTACAAGCATAATTAATGTTGATTTCGGCAAATGGAAGTTTGTAATTAAACCATCAATTGCTTTAAATTCATATCCTGGGTACATAAAAATATCTGTCCAGCCAGAAGCGGCGCAAAGCTTACCACTATGATCTGTCGCAATCGTTTCTAACGTACGAGTTGATGTCGTACCTACAGTAATAATACGGCCGCCATCCTCTTTCACGCGGTTTAATAACGCAGCTGTCTCTTCAGACATATGGTAATACTCTGCGTGCATATGATGCTCTTCAATAGTATCTGCAGAAACTGGTCTAAATGTTCCAAGTCCTACATGGAGTGTAATGAATGCTAACCCGACGCCTTTTTGCTTCAATTTCTCAAGTAACTCTTCTGTAAAGTGAAGGCCAGCCGTCGGTGCTGCTGCTGAACCGATTTCCTTCGCATATACCGTTTGATAACGATCGCGATCTTCTAGCGTCTCTTTAATATACGGAGGAAGAGGCATTTCTCCAAGCTCGTCTAAAATTTCATAAAAGATGCCGTCATATGAAAACTCAAGTTGACGCCCACCTTGATCTGCTGTTCCAATGCAAGTTGCTTTTAACTTTCCTTCACCAAAAGAGATGACAGTTCCTTCTTTTACACGCTTCGCTGGCTTTATAAGCGTTTCCCACTTATCGCCTTCTTCTTGTTTCAAAAGAAGAACTTCAATGTGTGCACCTGTATCTTCTTTCACACCGTGCAAGCGAGCTGGCATCACTTTCGTTTCATTTAAAACTAAGCAATCCCCCTCTTGTAAGTAAGAAAGAATGTCCGTAAAATGTTTATGCTCAATATCTCCTGTTTCACGGTCTAACACCATCAATCTTGATGTTTCACGCTCTTCAAGCGGAATTTGTGCAATGAGTTCTTCTGGTAAATGAAAATCAAACAGATTAATATCCATAACTGTATCCACCTATTTCTTATTTGAATCGATTTATTATATACATAATGAAAGATAATGCAATACTTAACACAATACATGTAATGATAGGAAAATAAAAGGTAACGTTACCTTTTTTCACAAAAATATCGCCTGGAAGCCTTCCTATGAACTTCCAAGCTAATCCAACAACAATGAGCAAAATACCGGCTGTAATAAGCAGCTTTGGCATCTCCGTCATACTTTTGGCATCTCCATTCCAAAATGCTCATATGCGAGCGGTGTTACGATCCGGCCTCTTGGCGTTCTTTGTAAAAAGCCAATTTGTAATAAATACGGCTCATACACATCTTCAATCGTATGAGATTCTTCCCCAATCGTTGCTGAAACAGTTTCTAATCCAACTGGACCACCGCGGAACTTTTCAATAATACCAAGCAGTAATTTATGGTCGATATGATCAAGTCCTAATTTATCTACTTGTAATAGTTCTAACGCCATTTGTGTAATTTCCATCGCAATCGTTCCGTCACTGCGAACTTGTGCGAAGTCACGTACACGTCGTAATAGACGATTCGCAATACGAGGTGTACCACGGGCACGTCTTGCAATTTCTAATGCAGCTAACGAATCTATTTCAACTTCAAACACTTCTGCTGTACGTTCTACAATCGCAGAAAGCTGATCTACTGTATAGTACTCTAATCGTGAAAGTACACCGAAACGGTCACGAAGTGGTGCTGATAATGCACCTGCACGCGTCGTCGCCCCAACTAGCGTAAATGGAGGTAAATCTAGACGTACAGAGCGAGCTGACGGTCCTTTCCCAATAACGATATCAAGGCAAAAGTCTTCCATCGCTGGGTATAACACTTCTTCAATAGATCTATGCAAACGATGAATTTCATCAATAAATAATACATCCCCAGGCTGAAGCGCTGTTAATACAGCTGCTAAATCTCCTGGTCTTTCAATTGCGGGACCTGACGTCGTTCGAATGTTAACACCCATTTCATTGGCAATAATATTCGCAAGCGTCGTTTTACCAAGTCCAGGTGGGCCATATAAAAGTACGTGATCTAACGTTTCTTCACGCATTTTCGCCGCTTCAATAAACACTTCTAAATTATGTTTCGCTTTATCTTGGCCAATATACTGACGGAGCGTCTGTGGCCGTAATGAATACTCTAAATCCGCATCTTCGTATCCAGATTCCCCTGAAAGGAGACGTTCGTCCATTATACTCACCTCTTACCATTTAGTAAAAGACTAAGTGCCTTTTTAATATATTGATCCGTCGTTAGTGATTCTTTTAATAACTCTGGTACAACGCGAGAGACTTCTCGTTCTGCATAGCCAAGTGCACGCAGTGCTTCCAGTGCTTCATCAAGTTCAACTGATGAACCTTTCTTCGTATCAAAACTTTCAGTATCTGAGAACAAATCAACAAACGCATCTGGTACAACATCTGCTAGTTTTCCTTTTAAATCTAAAATCATTTGGCGCGCTGTTTTCTTTCCGACGCCTGGGAACTTCACTAAGAACTTCTCATCTTCATGTTCAATCGCTTGAACGACCTGTCCGGTTTGACCAGAAGCTAAAATTGCAAGAGCACCTTTTGGTCCAATCCCCGATACACCTAACAATTTTGTAAATAATAAACGCTCTTCACGTGTTTTAAACCCGTAAAGTGCCATAATATCTTCTCTCACATAATGATATGTATAGACACGGATTTCTTGCTTACTTCTTTGAAATACATACGGATTTGGTGTGAAAATTTGATAACCAATTCCATTATGGTCAATTACGACATATTCCGGTCCTACATACTCCACGTAACCTGTAACATATTCAAACAAAATACGATCTCTCCCTCTCAAATCATGTATTCCATTTTAACATATTTAACAATAGAAAAGCGAGACTGCCCCAACAAATGTTCCCTGTTTACAATTTCCGTTTTTTTCTATTGACATAAATACAAAAAGAACATTAATATACAGAAGTCGATAATGATTATCAATATTAATTAAAGGGGTTACATCAGGATGAAACAAAAGCTATTTATTTTATTTACTATCATGCTAGTTGTTCTTTCTATCGTTGGCTGTTCTTCTCAAAAAGAAGAAGCAAAAGCAAAAGAACAACCGAAAACAAAAGTTGTAAAACATGCTAAAGGGGAAGCAACAATTCCAGCTAATCCAAAGAGAATTGTGGATTTATCTGGATCAACAGAGGAATTATTACTTCTTGGTCATAAACCTGTCGGTACAGCAAACACATATAAAGATAAAATCCAAAATCATTTAACTGAAAAGTTAGACGGAGTAAAAGCAGTTGGCTGGTACTGGGCACCTAAAGTTGATTTAGAAGCTGTTACCGCTTTAAAACCAGACTTAATTATTTTAAACAATCGTCAATTGAAAATTTACGATCAATTAGAAAAGGTTGCACCGACAGTTGTTCTAGAAACAAACTTAGAAGACTGGCGCGGTAAGTTTAAAGAAGTAGGTAAACTATTTGGCGAAGAAAAGAAAGCAGACCAATGGATTGCAGACTACGATAAAAAAGCAGACTCTTTATCTAAAAAAATTAAAGAAAAAACAAAAGATGAGAATTTTATGTTCGTTGCAGTAACACCACAAAACTTCCGTGTATACGGTAGCTTCGGATATGGTGACATCATCTTTAACGACTTAAAACTTCCAGCAACAAAAGGTACAGATTTAAAACAAACGATGGCACAAGTATCACTAGAAGGTCTTGTTGCATTCCAGCCTGATCAAATGTTTATTGTAAGCTTCGGCGGAGAAGCTGATAAAGTGTACGAAGACTATAAAAACAGTGCGGTTTGGAAAGATAATAAAGCAGTAAAAAACAATCACGTATATGAAGTATCCAATGAAGTCTTCAATACGAAAGCATTCAATCCAATCGGAAAAGATATGCTAATTGATGAAATCGCAAAAGAGATTTTAGCTAAGAATAAATAAAAAAAGCAGCTCACCCTGAGCTGCTTTTTTTATTATTTTGCACTGCGTACTGCTTCATTTTTTCGATTGTCTTCACGAATCCTTCTTTTGACTTAATACGAATACCACGCTTTAGTTTTGCTCGCTCATAGCTCTCAAGCTTTTTCATATCAATTTGAAAGAAGGAATGGATCGCGTTATCACTTTTCGGTACCCCTTTAAAAATTTGCAATATCCCTTCCTCTGAAACACCAAAATAACCGCTCGTTTTCAGTAAAGGAGAAATATCATCAACTTTCCTTTGTAATACGATTTGCACATCATCACGATCAACAAGTTGCCATTCTTTATATTGCTGCAAAAACTTTTCTAAATCCGCTACTTTTTCTGTCAGTATTTCCTCACTTACTTCTCCATCAACATACATGCGCTCTAATAAAATTGTAACTTGAGGTTCTTTTTCTACTACTTCTGCCCTCACATCGGATCCATAAGCTAAGCAAAACATCACAACGAAAGCTTGCACTGCAATTAGCATCCATTTCATTTCCGTTCACCTCTTCTAGGCAAAATCATACTTTCATTTGTAGCTTTTCCGGAAATGGGGGTTTTATCCATATAAACAATAGCATTAAATTTCTAAGGAAAATAAAAAATGCAGATAAGGGTTAATCCTCATCTGCATGTATCATTTAATTTTATATAAAATGAAAGACGCCTGCAAAGCAGGCGTCTGATGCGTTTACGGCGAAAGACCAGGCGACCACATTCGCTTGTTTAGCACTTAAGCATATCTCTCGACTTACGTAAATTAGCTCATCGCTTTGCTAATATAACATTAACAAGGTAGAAGCGCAATATATTTCTAAATATATTTTTCTTCCTCTTTCAACCAATTGAAATTTATGTAAAATATAAATTGATTAATGCAACATATATGTTACAATTAATACTATAAATATAAACAGGGGATGAATGCCTTGAAAAAAATTAAAGATGAACGCCTCATACTTCAAACGTTAAAAAACATACGTATTGCCTTTCTTTTTCAATCAATTGGTATAATCGGAATTTTAGGTTATATCGGATTCACAGAAGGAATGGATCAAATGACGAAATCTCCATTGTGGCTATTATTTATTCTTACAAGTATTGTACTTAGTTATTTACAATTAAGTGTTTCAATTGATGTAGAAGAAAGCGAAAAGGAAATAACATTAACTCCTTATTACAAACTTGTCTTACGCTCCCTTATCGTCGGAATTATTATGGCTATTATTTATATCATTTTCAGTCCAGAGAGACCGCTGTTTGAAGCTATCCTTACAGGTAGTATCCTCTTCGTATGTTTTTTAACTTCTTATTCTGTTAGTTACTTCATTAAAAAACGTCGTTTACAAGACAAAGATGAATAAAGAGGAAGGGCTATCCCCTTCCTCTTTGATTTGTTATCGTACTGTACCAGTCAGACCGTAACGAATATCTCGGAACATATTTGTTATGTCACGATTAAAATCGTTTGTAACTGTACCGTTACGTAGACGCGTACTCATTGCATCAACACGAGTAAACATGTCATTTCTTACAGAAACATAAACATTTCTATTTCCAACTTCATTCGCAACAGCTTGACGAATTTCGTTTGCCATTGCTGTTTCATCTGTCGCCGAATTACGTGGTTTTACCGCAATCGCTACATCGTTTCCATATACAACTGTAGAAACGCGATCTACGTTATTCATACGTTTTACACGATTCGTAATTTTCTCCGCAGTTTTACCATCATTGTTAATGTATGAATTGTTCATTGTAATATTACGAGTTGGGTGTGGATTAGCAATTTGCCCGTTGTAATTTACATCACGGTAATAGTTGGATCCTGCGTCATTACGACCGTTTCTATATGTTACATAATCTGTAGAACGGTCGTTACGCGTCATATTATCATTATATCGGTGTGTGTCATTATAAGATGTACGCTCGTAATTAGAGTTACGTCCATCCATCGCATTCTTATCTTTTGGTGTACCACATGCAGCTAATGCACTGGTAACTAACAAAGAAGCAGCAATAACTTTTACTTTCGTATTCAATATAAAAACCCCCCTTGTTAGAATGAACTTCTCTTTCGAAAAGCTCCCCCTTATGATGAGTAACAGAGAGGTTTTTTACACTGTTAATATTTCACTAGGAATTTTCTAGCACTTAATGTAAATTCACCATATTCCTGACCATCACGAATACAAAAAAGGCGGGAATAACCCCACCTTTTTTAAACTTCCTCTTCATCCTCTTCTTCTGAAACTGGTTCTCCAAATACATTTGGTGGATCTGGCTGATAATACATCGTTCCTGGCTGCGGTGCATATGCTGGCTGAGTTGGTTGATAATATAAAGGATTAGCGTATTGTGGTCCACCCGGTTGCGGACTATATAACCTACTCTCTCCTCCGCATCCACAATCTTCTTCCCCTTGCACGAGTGGCGGCATATTATTATCCATTGGCATCATATTTGGATTTGGCATAGAAGTATATTGCGGCGCCATTTGTTGATACGGCATTTGATTGTATGGATTTTGTTGCTGATACGGCGGATATGGCGGCATCATTGGCTGTTGATATGGCATCATGTTTGGCATTTGATTGTTATCCATTATCGGCATCATGTTTGGCATTTGATTGTTATCCATTATCGGCATCATGTTTGGCATTTGATTGTTATCCATTATTGGCATCATGTTCGGCATTTGATTGTTATCCATTATCGGCATCATGTTCGGCATTTGGTTGTTATCCATTATCGGCATCATGTTTGGCATTTGGTTGTTATCCATTATCGGCATCATGTTTGGCAT
>NZ_JAWRYM010000222.1:0-342 GCF_046534555.1 Bacillus sp. SIMBA_074
CCGGCCGACGACGCCCAACTGCACCTGACGTCGACCCGCGTTCGCTTCCTGGCCCTGGCCGCAGGCGACACCACCTCCGACGGCCTGACCTTCGAGGGCGACGCGACAGTCCTCGCCCGCCTCACCGCAGTCCTGGACGCCGGCGATCCGGACTTCAACATCGTCGTGCCCTGAGAGCACTCCCTCGAGCGGTGGGTAGATGCCGGAATTCTCGGCCAGTTGCGACATCTGCTCACCACTCGGTCGGTCCCAGCCTGTCCTTAGATACCTCTCGCGGTGGATGCCCGCAGACGTCAGGCGGCGCACCATGAGCGCATGTGGGTGCGTCGTCTCGTCATCGCG
>NZ_JAWRYM010000223.1:0-341 GCF_046534555.1 Bacillus sp. SIMBA_074
CGTCGAGCACACCGTCACCGAGATCGCGGCGATCCCGCAGGTCACCTCGGCCTCCTCGCCGTACTCGGGGCCGTCGACCGGCAACGTCAGCTCGGACGGTTCGGCGGCTCTCGTGCCCATCCAACTCTCGGTGGCGACGACGGCGGTGCTGCCGAGCACGAGCGACGCGCTCCAGGAGGCCGGCAGGACGCTCGAGAAGGCGCTCCCCCCTGGGTCGCAGGTCGCGGTCGGCGGCCAGGTGTTCTCCTCGTCCGTGGCCGGTATCAGCGTGACGGAACTGCTCGGCCTCGCCGTCGCCTTCGCCGTGCTGGTCCTGACGTTCGCATGGTTCGTGGCCGCGC
>NZ_JAWRYM010000224.1:0-341 GCF_046534555.1 Bacillus sp. SIMBA_074
CTGTCACCTGCGTGCCAGGCAGCTCGATCATACTCTTCGGTAAATTGACGAACGGCATTGCCCAGCTTGGTTACTCCACCAAAATCGATCAGGCGTACCTGCTTGTCAGACTGGGTCACCATTATGTTCTCTGGCTTCAAATCCCCAAATACCCATCCGTGCTTGTGAAGAATGTCGAGCCGGGCAAGCAGTTGGACAATCATCACTGTCACCCACGCTGTCCCGGCCCGCTGTATATAACGGTCCAGCTGCTCCCCATCCAAGTATTCCATGGCATAAAACGTACAAGACTTGCCGTTTAACATCAGATCATCGACATCACACAGGAGCGGCCCCACTCG
>NZ_JAWRYM010000225.1:0-341 GCF_046534555.1 Bacillus sp. SIMBA_074
GGGATGGTGTCGAGCACCGATCCCGGCGCCGGTGCGCCCGCCGGGCGGGGCAGCACGGTCACCCTCCGCATCTCGCAGGGCCCGAAGCCGGTGACCATCCCTGCCCTGGCCGGTCAGAGCGTCGACGCCGCTAAGAGCGCGATCACCGGAGTCGGCGCGAAGGTCGGCGACATCGCGCAGCAGTTCGACGCGAAGGTCCCCGCGAATACGGTGATCTCGGCCACGCGGGCCGACAACGGCGCCGACATCATCAACGTCTCGATATCGCAGACCGCAGACTCCGCCGATCTCCGCGCAGCGGTCGAACATGCGTCGGCCGTGGGAGCGCTGGTCGTCGCAAG
>NZ_JAWRYM010000040.1:0-43085 GCF_046534555.1 Bacillus sp. SIMBA_074
CTAATTACACCAACAAGGTGACGACAAAGCGCGAACGCTTATATGTCGCCATCTTGAGGGAGCTTAGGGTAAAGCACAAGTTCAAAATCATCGAGCCTTTGCCATTTTTCTTTCTTATAAACAGCCTTTTCTAAAACTGACTTTAGGAGGCTGTTTTTCTTTTTTGGATCATCTGTTTTGGAGTACAGATCAAGAACATGCTCCACTTGAGGTATTGTATCTTTCTTTACTTTTTCCTTTTTTATTTCTGTTTTAATTTCTTTCTTTAAGTTTTCCATCGTTGAAGTAATTTCATTAATACGATCGGAAATTACATTCGAGCGTTCTAAAAACATATCGACAGTGTAAACGCCACGCTCTAATAAATCGTGTAAATTATTTTTTTGTTTTTGGACATCCAATAATTCTTTTTCAAGCTTACGTAGTGCAACTTCATTCATTTGAATAACTTGTGTTTCTTTCAATTTGTCATCTTGCTTATGTTTTTCAAAATCAGCTTTATAATTGACATACCATTCTTTTAAAGCCTCGAGTAATCGTCTCTCGATTAATTCAGTATAGCTTGATTTGTTTTCGCAGCCACGGTGTTTACAATCCATAGCTTCTTTTCGATTTTTCGGATAACGTTGGACCATGCTGTAACCACATTTACTGCATTTAATAATACCAGCCAGTGGATTTTTAATTCCGTTTGTATTGTAAGGAACGTGATACCTTGAATTTAATTTATCTTGCACTTGTTCAAACAGACTTTCTGGGATAATTGGTTCATGTTTTCCATCAGCAATAATCCAATCTGATTTATCTTGCCTTGCACAACTACGCTTTACAGCGTCAGGACGTTTCACTTCTTTTCGTTTTTGCCACGTTACTTTTCCGATGTATACATTGTTTTTTAATATATCTAAGATACTGTAGGGGTTCCATTCGTTTCCTAACTTACTTTTGTAGCCAAGATCATTTAACTTGCTTCTGATTGCGTTAGCGCCCATATCCTCATTTGCATACCAATCAAATATCATTCTTACAACAGAAGCTTCTTCTGAATTAATCGTTAAAGTACGCTCTCGCTTATTTAAACGATGGATATCATATCCAAAGGGCGCATGTGTACCAAGGTAATTCCCAGCCTCTACACTAGCAATACGACCTCGTTGCATACGGCGTGTAATAATCTTTAACTCCTTACGTGCCATAAATGCTTCAAATTCGCTGTATTCTTCGTCCCACTCATCATTAAGGTCATAAGTCTTCCTAGGTGTCATAATCTTCGTATTCGAGCGTTTAAACGTCTCTAGAATGATTCCTTGCTCTTTCATACCACCACGACCTAAACGGTCCATATCCATGCAAAGAACAGCATCATATTTGTTATCTTCAATTTCTTCAAGTAGCGCCAACATTTCAGGGCGTTTCACTAAGCTCTCACCAGAAACAATTTCCTCACGGACAGCTAAAATATTTAAGTTCATTTCCTTGGCAATTTTCAACAGGGTAGAGCGGTGCTTTGCTAAAGTTTCACCTTCACCACTTGCTTCGGCTTCGAGATCCGCACGGGATTTTCTTAGGTAGATTGCGGTTTTCATAGTGGGAGAACCTCCTTTGTATTATTTATTATATAAAAAATAATACGAATAAATATATATTTTTTAAGTTCAAAATAAAACGTATGTTCGTTTTTGTGTAGAAATAAAAGGCGTGAGGATATCAGCCTTTTATCTTTGAGTATATTAGTGATATTGGATAAGGATAGATTCTCTAAGGCAAATATTATTGAACTGTAACAAATTTCTTAAAGAATGCCTTACGTTTTGTCTTATCATACACGTATGGATCGTTAAACTTTTTGACCCAAGACTTGTCTTCGACTTTTAAATCTTCAATCTTAAATCCAAGATATGAATTCAAAGAATTTCTATCCAAGCTAGTGCTATATGTTTTCCCATCGAATGGAAGAGTCATTTTTACCGTATTTAAATCTGGAAACTGTCTTAGTAATCTAGCTGGTTCACTTACAAACATTTTCTCAATAGCGTCTCCAGTTGAGAAATATTGTTTATAAAGTTCTTCTGTGACGTTGCTATCTGGTTTTGCTGATTTATAAGATGCAAATGAATCATGGAATGTAATTTCAGCTTCTTTATTATTAAGTTTCATATCCTTAATAAAATTTCCGCCTCTGATGTTTTGGGCATAGGAGGCAAATTCTTTTTGTTTTTCTTCAGCTTTTTTTTGTTCCTCAGCTAATTTCTTTTCTTCAGCCTTTTGTTTATCCTCAGCTTCTTTTTGTTCTTTAGCCTTTTGTTTCTCTTCGGCTTTTAGCTTTTCATCAGCTTCTTTTTGCTCTTTAGCCTTTTGTTTCTCTTCGGCTTTTAGCTTTTCATCAGCTTCTTTTTGCTCTTTAGCCTTTTGTTTCTCTTCGGCTTTTAGCTTTTCATCAGCTTCTTTTTGTTCTTTATCTTTTTGTTTCTCTTCGGCTTTTTGCTCTTTAGCCTTTTGTTTCTCTTCGGCTTTTAGTTTTTCATCAGCTTCTTTTTGTTCTTTATCTTTTTGTTTTTCTTCGGCCTTTAGCTTTTCTTCAGCTTTTTGTTTAGCGAGAATTTCTTGTTTTTCTTGTGGTGTCATGTTCATGTTAACTACAATTAATGAAATGATAGATAAAACAAAAGCTATACCTGTAAGCTTAAAATATTTCTTAGTGGTTGGTTTCTTTTTTAAACGAAGCACCAATGATGTAATTAGTAAAATGAACGTGGCTATAATTGCTATTGCAAATAGAAATGAGAAAAATATTTTCATCTATGTAACTCCTAACTTATAAAGTTGTATTTTAAATTCATATTAATAGGTTTTTAAACGAGCAAAATTTTCTGGAATCCCATAGATTTCAGCTACTTCTTGAATTGATAGATTAGTATCTTGATATTCAGAAATCATTTCATCAGGTAATAAGAGCTCGACTGCGAATGTATTTGCTTCAATCTCTAACCGATCTACAGAATACAGAGTTTTATTTCTTAAAAATGGAGTATTTGCTTTTGGGTGTAATAGGGCATGTCCAAGTTCATGAGCACACACAAAACGTTGAGTGGTTTCATCGATTTGATTATTAATATGAATGAATTTAAAGCGTTTGTATGTGTTGTAAAAACCAAGAGTATTCCCAAGGTCTTCAAACAACACTATAATATTTTTTCGTCTAGCAATTTTAAATGGATTTGTTGTTTCATGTTTTTCTGCGATTTTGATTGCGTATTCTTTAATGTTCATTTCTCCCTCCGTTCAATCTTTTTTATACTTGTTTGGAGTGAATTTTTGTTTTGCTAATTGTTTTGCCATGCGCATTGAGTTCTCCAGAGAAATACGAATCATTTCTTTTGTATGGTCGTCTATTGGTTCTCCATCAAACATTAACGCTTCATCACTGTTTTCTAAATCCTTTAATGTTTTTTCTAAGTCACGTGCAATATCACGACTATCTTTTTTTGTTAAGTCAGGAAGTGTATTGGGTACTCTTGATTCATCTTCTCTTCCTAATAAATAATCTGTTGTTACTCCTAAAACGTTTGCTAAATCTTTTAGCATTTCGTTTGAGGGAGTGCTATGTCCGTTCTCATAGTTACTAATAGTTCCTTTAGTGGTATTTACTTTATTGGCTAATTCTTGTTGAGTAAGTTTACGTATTTTACGTGTTTCTTTTAACCTTTGTTTCAACATTTTTAGCACCTCCCGTTAATAAAAAGTACAAATATATTGTACCTTATACAAATGAAACATTAAACTTTGTACAAGATAATTGTACAAAGTTGTTGACGTACAAGAATCTTATACTTATAATTAAAGTACAAATTACTTATACAAGGAGCGAGACAGTGAACAAAAATATCAAGTTAATTAGAGCTAGAAAAAAAAGTAAGTTAACGCAACAAGAACTTGCAGGTAGAATGCAAGTTACAAAATCCACAATAAGCAATTGGGAAAATGGTTATAGTAATCCAAATCTTGAAAAAGCTATAAGATTGGCTGCCATTCTTGGGTGTGATGTAAAAGATTTAATTTGATGTATATAAGTACAAGAATCTTATACATTATGAATGGGAAGTGGGTGTGAAAATGACAGTAACTAACATGGCAGTACCAACAGATCAGTCGCATAAACATATAAAAAGCACTTCAAGAGGTGACACCATGAGCCAACAAGAAGAGTATGCAGCGACTTATGAATTTGGAAAAACGAAAGTCCATGTTGTGGCTCCTGAGCCAAAATCACAAAAGGATATTGAGAAAATCCTTCAAGCATATTACAAGGCTGGTTGGGCCATCATCAAAGAAATGCAAGTGAAAGAAAACATTGAGGATTAGTTCCTCTCTTTTTACATGAAAAATAGACAAGTTACATATGTACTAAATTCATTATAACCATTTGAAAACTAAATATGGAGGCGAACAGATATGGGAACAAGCATATACTGCAATTCAGCAATAGGGGAATTATTACAGAATGCTAGAGAATGTTGTGACAATGTTCATCTGAAAACCAAGAAAGGATTATCTAAGTACCTTGGGATTACACATGAAAGATTAACCCGTATTGAATCTGGACTTTCTAAACCAGAATTTGAGCTTGCAATGGATTGGTGTCATGCAACAGGAGCAAAGTTAAATCAACAAGCAATTAAACATATTTATGGTGTTGGGTTACCTCCTACAGATCCACGATTAACTCAAGATGTAAATCTACAATTGATGAACTACATTAAACAGGCTGAAGAGGGGATTATAGCAGCTAAGGAAATCATGAACTTGCAAGTTGCAACAAGGTCATGGAAGCTTGATGAAAAAAAGAAACATGAATACGCAGTTCATGCAAAAGAAATCTTCGATACAATCCAAGCTACTCAATGTGTAGTACAAGCTCTTGAGCAAGTACATTTTGGCATTATGGAACAAATACAAGGAAGTTGGTTGCGAAAGGCTATGGCGGAGAACGTTATTATTCAATCGGTGGATGGCTTAATGACTTTAACAAAGGTGCTGTAAAGGAGGAAGAAAAATGACAGTAGATTATAAGAAACCAAGTTTAAGAGAATATAAGGAACTAATTCGCTATGATGCAAAACTAACTGGTGAAATTAAAATAGCGCAAATACTTGGTGAGGATTCAAAGTCAGTTGAGTTAAAGCAAGAGAAGAAGTTAGTGGGGATTCGAATCAAAATTATCGAAGCATCATTCATTTTAAAACATAAATGGGCAAAAGAAAAAGCTACCGCCTGAGAACAGTAGCTAGCAATAAAGTCTACAAAGCAATTATAACATTTTATTCATTATTTGGACAAGCCACTGTGCTTGTCGTTACAACCAGAAAGGGATTGTTCCTCCATCCCCTACAATGCTCCTTTCTGGTTGTAACGATGCGTACAGCATCAATTCAAATAGAAAGGAGATGTAATTCATGACATATAAATACGATCGTCTTCATGATCTAGTTCTCCCAGGAGACTTTTCATTTGCGAATAAACTTCATAACTGTATGGTTGCATGTATTCATAACATGTTTTATGCAAAATCAGCCGAAGAATCAAATCATTGGGAAGAAGAACTGGAAAGATGTATGAAAGAATTTAAAATGCTTCGTGATACAAAAGAAGAACATGAGGCATCAATGAGTTATCGTGTAGTGATTAAAGATTTAAGAGCAAGAGGAATTAATGCCTCTTTAGTAACACGTAGAAAATAAAAAATCTACCACTTGGCAGAGTGATAGATAAATGGCTTTGGAAAAAATATTTGAATTAATTATATCAAATTAGCATTCGTATAACAACGGAGTGTGTTGCATGCTTTTAGACAAATCATTACATAGAGTGTTGCTGAATCCTAAAGTGTTTCAACAAGCAACATCAAAGCAACACCTAAATTATTTAGTAAAACAATATCTCAAAACAGGATACGAGAATTATCGCTTATTACGTGTAGAGGACGGATTCGCGATATGTAAACGGGAGGATGAATAATATGGCAGTTTATAGACCAGTACATGTTTCATTTTGGCAGGATTCATTTGTTTTAGATCTTACACCGGAGGAAAAGTATTTCTACTTATATTTGATGACAAACAGTAAGACGTCTCAATCAGGAATCTATGAGCTTCCACTTCGTATCATTGAAACGGATACAGGGTACAACCGCGAAACTGTTATGAAGCTATTAGAACGTTTTGTTGAGTATGGAAAAATTAATTACAACCAAAAAACAAAAGAGTTGTTCTTAATCAACTGGTTGAAATTCAATCCAGTTAAAAATGTAAACATTGAAAAGTGTGTTTTAAAAGAAATTCAATCTGTAAAAGATCAAGATTTTCTGGTTGATTTCTATGAAACATGTTTGCAATTAGAAAAAGATCAAGATTTTAAAATTCCTCGTATTAAGGAGTATTTATCAGTCCGTTTGGAGGGGCTTATAAGGGGCTTCCAAGACCCTAGCAAGGAAGAAGAAAAAGAAGAAGAAAAAGAAAAAGAAAAAGAACAACAA
This sequence comes from Bacillus sp. SIMBA_074, assembly GCF_046534555.1. NCBI lineage: Bacteria > Bacillati > Bacillota > Bacilli > Caryophanales > Bacillaceae > Bacillus > Bacillus sp. SIMBA_074. The sequence goes on from NZ_JAWRYM010000040.1 coordinate 6,533, forward strand.
CAAGAAAAACGCGCAAGCGCGGAAGAAGTTGTTGAGGTTAATCCGATTTCTTTTTACGAACAAAACTTCGGACTGATTACACCTTTTATTGCAGATGGTATTCACGCTTGGATAGATGATTTAAATGCAGAGCTCGTTGTGAAAGCTATGGAAATTGCCTTAGAGAAGAATACGAGAAACATGAATTACGTAAATACAATTTTACGAGATTGGCACCTTAAGGGATTGAAAAAAGTAGCAGATGTTGAAGCCGCTGATAAAGCATTCCGTGCTCAACGATTAGCAAAACCGCAACAATCAACACAAGTACCTTATCAACAAAAAGGCTTATCGGAATCTACTAAAAGCGTAATACAACAGCAAGAATCATGGGAACAAAACATTCCAACGGATGAAGAACTTGCAGCGCTTAATCAAAAAAGTGGGTGGATGGTTCAATGAGTAACGATATGATTCGTAACGCAGAAGCTGAACAAAGTGTTTTAGGTAGCATTATCCAAGAAGGCGATTTAATTAAAGATTGTCAGCTAAAGGCAAAACAATTTTCTTTACCAACACATCAAGTGATTTTTAAAGCGATGAGAGAGTTAGAAGATGCTGAGGTTCCAATAGACCTTGTCGCTCTCATGGGGAAATTTGATGAAAGCTTTATGAATCAAATTGGCGGAATTGGATTCTTTGTAAACCTGACAGAAGTTGTTACCACAACAAAAAACTTTTCTTATCATGAAGGTTTAGTAATTGAGGCGTGGAAGATGCGACATGCTCAGGAGGTTGCTGGTAACTTATATAATCGTCTTCAGCATGAAAGAGATATGAGCGTTATTAGTACATCGATTGACGAGTTAAGCGCCATTGAGGAAACGGGTTATTCAGATGAATTTAATTTAAAGGAAACCCTAGTTGATCTGTATAAGAACATGCAAATTGATGTAGGTGATTTAACCGGTATACCAACTGGTTATGACGACTTAAACAGAATGACCGCAGGATTGCAAGAAGGTGATTTAATTATTATCGGTGCCCGTCCTTCAATGGGGAAAACAGCATTTGTATTAAACGTTGCTTTCCATGCAGCAAGCGCTCATACAGCAACAGGGGTCTTTTCTCTAGAGATGGGCGAAGAACAGTTACTTAAGCGTATGATCTCAAGTACTGGAAATATAGATGCTACGAAATTAAAGAACCCTAAAAAGCTATGTAATTTAAAGGATTGGGAAAAGATTAGTCAGGCTATGGGCTTGATAAATGATTTACCATTAGAAATTTACGATAAAGCAAATGTAACGATGCAAGAGATTTACGCAAAGACTAGGAAATTAAAGCGTAAGTATCCTGATAAAAAGGTGCTAGTCGCAATTGATTATTTGCAGCTTATTGTAGGTGATCCGAAGCATAGAGGAAACCGCATGCAGGAGATTGGGGAGATTAGTCGGAAGCTGAAGCTTATGGCACGTGAGTTAAATGTATGTGTAGTCGCATTATCGCAATTAAGCCGAGCTGTTGAAAGCAGACAAGATAAAAGACCGTTACTCTCAGATCTACGTGAAAATGGTCAAATTGAGCAAGATGCAGACTTGATCGCATTCTTATATCGCGAAGATTATTACGACCGTGAAACAGAAAATAAAAACATAACGGAAATTATTTTAGCTAAACAGAGAAATGGCCCGGTTGGTGTGGTTGAACTAGCATTCATTAAAGAGTTTAGTAAGTTTGTAAATTTAGAGAGAAAGTTCAATCATCCACAGGAGGCCTAATCATGTTGTTACGGCAGGAAGTAGAGCGCAGAAAACTAGCAATTATTCGTAAATTATTGGGATTAGGATTAACTGAAATTAACGGACAAACATTAGATCAACTAACGTTAACGCAGCTTGAAGGAATTTTAATAGCAAGCTTGCAGGTATTGGAGGGGAAAAACAATGCCAAAGCAATTAACAATTTTTGACGTGGAACCAGTTGTATCATTTGATCCTAAGAAGGCTCATGTTCATCGGTTAAATTCTAAACTACGTTTTGCTGACGTTGTTGTACAAATACCACGCCAAGCAAAGGCGATTGACGAATTAAAACCAACGACAGCGCCAGATGATCGTTACGAATTATTTGAGGATTATACAATTGGGATCTGGCGTTATAAGCGAGTGGAGGATAAACAGTTTGATTGGGAAGAAGCTGAAGAGATATGTAAGCGAGCAAGGGATAGCAAAGAGCCCATTCCAATACGGCTTCATCTATCCTTGGAACAATCGTTTGTTCCGGAGAATGTTGTGCAGTATTTATAAGCAAATAAAAAAGCCGAGAATACTCCCGACTACTTTCGACAAAGTAATTATATCATGGGAGTGGTGAATGTGGCGATTATTAAAGAAGATATTGCAGAAATGAGAGCGGAAATTTCTTTAGCTGAAAATATGGTTTATATCGTGAAAGATGGACAAGTTCGTCAAATAGAGCCGCCGATAAGTGGTCATGGTGAGCAGTCCTTGATATACAAGAATAAAAAAGTAATTCGTATTGAAAAACGAGAATCGGAGTTGATTTAGCCTAGCTTTTATTTTTTTAAACAAGTTGGAAATTGGGGTAATAACAAACCTTGAATTTTGTTCAGGATGAAGACTCAGTGAACAATTAATGAATAAAAGGAGAAATCCCTGCGGGGGCAAGGATTTCGGAGGGGAGAGGCTATTGTCGTACTGTGTCGAAATTTGGCGTATTCGACAAATTAATATTATCACGAATTTTCAAGTAATTGTGATGTTCGATGTGTCAAAAATGTGTACGAATTTTATATAAAAGCGTTATTTTGTTGAAAAGTAATGCGGAGATAAATAAGACCGCTCCTTTATCGGAACGGCCGTACAAATATCATGTGCTGGAGGTCTCATCAAATAGCTTGAGATGTTTTCTCTAAACAGTATGGCCAAAAATTTTTACGATTATACGCAAAAACGGCAGGTAATTGACTAAGTTACCTGCTACGTTCTTGCACGACACGGAGGAGCGCTTTCCGTTTTGAAAGAGTGCAGCCAGGGAGAAACCGGCTTAGAGCTAGTATGTGTAATATAAAAAAGATTATTCGAAAAGGGGAATGAGAGATGAAAAAATATACAGGTTTTGAAGCAATTGAAAGATTGAAAACAAATGTAATTGATGATGGTAAGTCGCTTTATAGATACAACATGGAATTAAATTTAATTGAATTTAGTATGAAAGAACCTGAACTACCATGGCAAAATGTAATCATTGATATTTCGTTCTTCTTCAGTAGAGAATTTGTAGATTATGTAGAGCCGTTAGAAGTTGGGGACTGGGTATGTCATGAAGAAGATGTATTGATCGGAAAGGTTACTAAAAAAGATGGACGGTATGTAGCTACAGACAATATGCGTGAGGGATTAGCGTCATATTGGGATGATGGATTGAGAAAAGCAGATCCAGAAGAAGTCGCACAAGAAAAGCGCCGTAGAGTATTTAAAAAGCATGGACGTGCTATAGATGAATTTAAAGAAGGTGACATTGCAACGCCAGCAGATAACGATAAGGCCTTGCTGCTTATAGAGGATTATAATCTTCAGAAAAACACAGTAAAAATAGGCGGGACTTACTACACTGCTCTTGATTTAAACCCGTTATATTTTATAGAAAACAAGGTGAAGATAGAAAACTGATTTTTAACAAAATAGTTAATTTAATAAAAAAGCAGTTAGCTTTCGCTAGGCTGCTTTGCTCCCTAATGGAGTTCTTGTTATGTGATTTAGATGAAGATACTACCTACTAGGAATAAAGCTCCTAGCAAAATTAGAGAATCAACTAAAATCAAGAACTGGTTTTTCTGTGGCTTTTTCAATTCCTTTATTAAGCTAAAAACTGCACTCAATCCGAAACAAATGTATAACAAAATCATTATTGTTTCTGACATAATTAACACTCCTAATATATTGATAACTTAATTATATAACGAAAAACATTTGTATGTAAGTTTTTAACAAAATCCTTATTTTTTATTAAAAACTGCCCTTGTATTCTGGGGTCACAAGGGCAGAAGATATATGGGTTTGCAAAGGGAAATTTGCAAATTCTTATAAATTCTAACACACGTATTTAACCATAGGGGTTACAAAAGCGTAACAAAATCGTTATTTAAATAAAAGAAACCCCGATTGTCTGCGGGGTTCCTAAGGGTAATCGTCAAGTAATGACGTACTCGACTAATTAACGATATCATGAATTTTTTGGTAAAAATACTGGTAAATGTGTCCAAACGGATAGGGCATCATTTTGAACCAAAACGCTATTTGGGTAGGAAAGGGGAATAAGGATGATTCCATGGGACAAGCGAGTATATGCATTGTATCAAGGTGATCAGTTTATAACAGAGGGGACAATTTTAGAGGTTAGTGAAAAGGAAAATAAATCATTAGATTGGCTTCGGTGCATGTTGGCTCCAAGCTATGAAAAGGTGTGCGGTAACAGTACAAAGCGGTTGCGATTAATTCGATTAGATGATGACGAAGAATGATATAAAAATTTCATTTTGTAGAGAATTGAATATGACGAACCTGATTATTATAGGAAGAGGAATAAGGCTTTTTATGAGCTAGCTTATAAGTTTGGGATTGAGGTGGAAGGAAACCGCTAATTTTAGCGGTTTTTTTCATATATGTTCAGTATGATATTAAAGAAAATATGAAATATTTTCATCTGAAGTATATGATTTGTGATTTGTTTTAGTTAAAATAGAGAAAGCAAATTAATTGAACGTAGTTTGTTTTTAGAGTGTAGGGGAATGAGGGAACAGACTACTATAAGGGGGAGGATGCCTGTGAGACATGATATTTTAGATTTTGAAAAGGTAGTTCCAAAAGCGTTAATTAGTTTCTATGTGGATAAAATGGAATTAGAGGCAGATCGCCGTAGCTTTGAAAATATGTATAATGCTATTAATGAATCAGATTCGGAGTTAGTTGAAATGCTGTATAACAATTATAGTTGTGCAGGAAAAACGGCTGTCAATATTTTTCAAGAAGTTACGCTTCCGGCAGGTTTTTTAACAAAAGAGAAAATGGTTAGGATTTTACAAAAAGAAATCGGTTCAAGTTCAATATTCAATCGGGAGTTCAAACCTCCATTATCAGACGAACCACAGATTAATTATGTCGAGGACAGAGGTGACTCAATTCTTATTCAGTTTGTGGCAAAAGATAAACCACGTAGAATTCGAAATGGATACGATATTATGGAGGTTGTATCTGTAAATTTTGAGTTTGCAATCGTTCGATTTATGGGCCCTACTATTATCGAGTTACGATGTGCATATAATAAGCATAATAGGTTTTTAGCTTGCTTTGAAAATTACTTTAGGGAAGAACTTAAAGAAGTAGGTAGAGAGTTTGAATGGATACCAATCACAAAAGTAACGAATGCAGAAGCTGAAGAGATTGCGAAACGCTTATCGGCAGGTCTTGTTGAAGCGGATCATAAAGACGAAGGGATTTATGATAGACATATAGTTACAGCTAGTCCTGACGTGAAGAATTTGCGAGAGCAAGAAGAATATATACAGCAATTTAAAAATAAGATGTTATTATCTCAGTCTTTAATAATTAGTGCAAAAGAAGAAACGACTTTTGGAGAGTATGAGACTGAAGTGAAGTTTAAAATTAATTTACATACTGGCTTTCAATTTTTAAGTAAAGTTAGTGAAGCTGTAATCGACTATGTGATGAATGTGTTTATTGATGTAAGATATAATGAGGGTGGCATTAAAGAAGAAGTTGTTGGACAAGATGCCGTCCTTAGTGAGACCCAAGCTATATAATTTATAAAGGAGGGCGAGGTTGATGTTTAATGTAGCAAAAATTGATGATGCACTAAAGATACTCGCAATCAATAATCGCTACCGCTTCAATGCCCAACAAGTAGCATACCTTTCAGGAAATAGTGATGTTAATGAGGTTTATCGGTATTTATGTACTAGAGAACCATATGTTTTAAAAAGGTCTTATGAAGTATTGTGTCCAGAAAGGTTTGATTCAGCTGCTGCATATTCTACATTAGAAAAAATTCCGAAAAGCTGGATTGAATGTAGAATATGTGGGGAAGAATTTATCCCGGATGAAAATTTAATTCATATCGTTTTTTCATTTACTCCATCTTATTTAGAACAGGTTAGGAAGGAAATAGATGATGAAAAAAAGACGCGACGCCCATTGATGGTTATGTGTTAAGTGCTGAAGAACTTGCTATATTGGACAAAATGCAACACACAATGGGTGATACTAATAGACATTTTCAGATAAATCTTTTTACAAAAGGAGGAAGAATGGTTATGACTGATAGTTATAATGATAATTCAACAACTATATCTGGTGGTACTGTGAAAGGAAACCAATTTGCAGGTGGTTCGAAAGATTTCCAAGGTGTTATAAATAATGTTTCAGGTACTGAAAAAGAAAAAATAGAAACGTTAACAAATGATTTAATAGAATCTTTGAAAAGGGAAGAAACAATAGAAAATGCAAATCCCGAAGAGATAATAGATGCTGTTAACCAAGTTAGGGATGCGACTAAAAAACCAAAAATAAATAAATTGTCTTTAAGAGGAATTTTAGACGGAATTAATATGGTTATGACAAGTGTAAATGGAATATCGGATAAAACAAAGGGAATTTATGATCAGTGGCATGATCAAATTTCGCAATTGTTTTAATAGAAACGGGCTTCCTTATTAAAAGAGGAAGCCTGTTTATTTATGAGTTTTGATAAAAAAACAGATAAGAAAATGGTATAATAATACCAATTACACATTTAGTCCTACTGGAAGAACCAGCGGACACCAAGCTATAAAGAGCATTAGTGATATTGCTCTATAGTTTGGTGTCCGCTTTTTTGTTTTTATTAACAAAATAGATAAGGGGTGTTTTTATATATGGCGGCGCAATTAACTTTCTTACCTAAAATTGATCGCAAAGCAACACAGGTTTGTTTAGAAGAGATTCTTGAAAATGTCCGTATTTATAGACAATTCGGGATGATTAGAAATGAGATGAAGGTTACAGCATCTAGCGAAGTAAGATATCATGGTCCAACAAATATAGTAGGAAAGCCAGCTGAAGATATCGCTTTAGCAAATGTTGCTATGAGTGAAAGAGAAGTGAAATTACAACGTTTATCTTTTCAAATTGATAAGGCATTAAGTCGTTTTAGCAAAAGCCAAAGGGACATTGTTGTAAAACGATATTTGGAAGATGAAGAAGTTTTTGATTACATGGTTTATAACGAGATTGGTATGAGTGAACGTACATATAGACGAAATAAATCCAATGCTTTTTATAAACTAGCTTTTGCTCTTAGATTAGAAGTATATGAGATAGAAGAACAGAATGGAGGGGATGACCTATGAACTTTGTTCAACCTATTCGTGATTCAGAGCAAATACAACAGATTAAAGAATATCTGAAAGAAAACAGCGAACGTAATTTTATATTGTTTGTAATAGGAATTAACACAGGTTTACGTATTAGCGACATTCTCAAATTGAAGATAGGTGATTTGAAAGGTAGCCATATTTCAATGAGAGAAAAAAAGACAGGGAAACAAAAACGTATTCAGTTAACTCCAGCGTTAAAAAGAGAATTACGGTGGTACATTGAAGAACGAGATGACAGTGAGTATGTAATTAAAAGTCGCGAAGGCACTAATAGACCAATTGGACGAAGCATGGCATATAAGATACTTAGAAGTACGGCATCAGAGTTTGGGTTAGATGAGATAGGTACACATACATTACGTAAGACATTTGGATATCACATGTATATGCAAACAAAGAATATAGCCTTACTTATGGAGATATTTAATCATTCATCTGAAAGGGTTACGTTAAGATACATAGGAGTCAACCAAGATGCGATGGATAAAGCTATGATTAAATTTAAAATATAGCGACATCCTTTTTATTTTTTGATTTTTATAGTTACCCATTTTTTACGTGTTGTGTAATTCAAAAGGAAAAGGCTTATGAAGCTATGAATATCAAGGGCTCTAGCGAAAGGGCCAGTTACACAAAATATAAGATATGGATAAGTGGCGATATTGATATATTCAGAAAATGAAAATGTTGTTATAATAGGATTATATATATTTAAAAGACTTTAAGAGAACAGAGAGGGCTTGTTGTAACATTATATTTAGTACTAATTATATTGTTTATTAGGAGGATAAATTAATGAAAGAAATAGAAATGCAGCTAAGGCTGTTAAAGAAGATGTTACCTTGGCTTTTAATTCATTATAACGTTGATGATTTGTTTATTGAAAATAAGGATGCTGCATTAACAATTATTATGGAAAAATTAGAAAAGGAAGAAATATTGGATCAGAAAAATATGATGTTAATCTCTCATGGGTTTCATTTTGGTAAGCAAAAGTTTTTAAGATTGTTAGATCGTTTTGATGAAGAAGACTTCTCTGAGAACAAAGAAATGTTATTATTTAAAGCAGTATCAATATTTGAAAGTGCTGTAAATGGCATGCTGCACGAAGAGTTAGAGCTCCAGTTTGGAATGAGTCCCGCTAAAATAAATAAAATTTTAACTAGATTGAAAGTTGAAGAGAAACTTGATTGGTTTTTACAAATTTTATGTGGAGAAACTTTTTTGCAGCAAAAAGAGTGGGCGACAATTAAACCAATAATTACTTTGCGAAATTCTTTTATCCATCCCAAACCAACTGATATTGATAAATATCATGAGCAGAGTGATGCAATTAGTAAAGAAAGTTTACTTAAGTTTATGGAAGATTGTACAGAATGCTATAACTTTTTAAATAATTTAAAGAGTAGTGAAGTCAAAGAATATAATGAAAAGATAAAAAAACTAACTGCATTAATTAGTCAAGACATTACGTATTAATGGGCCCTTAAAAATGGCTCATTTTTTATTTTTTAATAGTTAAAGTGAAGTGATGTATTTGGAAAAGCGAGATAAACAAAAAGAAATTGAAATAGTCGATTCACCATTAGCACAAATAGCTTGGGAGTAAAAGGGATGAGAGTTAGAAATAAGATAGAAGGGTGACAAAAGGTTCATGTAGAATTGGCAGATTCGTGACCGCTTTTTGGCAGGAAATGTGCCGTTTGTTTTGGAATTAACGTGATATATTTGTATTATGAGTAGTGGCGGAAAACATTACTCATAAAATTCCTGATAACTGAAAATGGATCGTCATAACCGGTGGCGATGGTTGCAGATTGGATGAACAGTTGTTTCTTGATTTCACATTCAATTGCAATTCACGTTGTGTAAACGAAGAAGGGCTTTGCTCTTCTTCCAGTTACTTAATAGTTTGTAAACAAATTATTACGGAAACTTTAGGTAATTGGAAGAAGAATAAAACTTCATTTACCGTATTTATATAGTAGTGACAAAAGAAATTGACGAAAGGACAACTGGTGCACGGTTGCTCTTTTGTGATTTATTCCTATTTAGAAATGGTATAAAATTATATTGGAACTAATTTCTAATATAGGGGTGAATAAGATGAGTATTAAGGATAAAATTAAGTTAATAAACACACCAGAAGATGTATTGGAAGCTGCTAAAGATCTGTTGAAAAATGGGCATGAAATAGTTGATACACTTTCTGAATATAGTCCATATCTTAAGCTTGGTAGTAAATGGAGGAATTTTAGAAGAGAGAAAAAGTGTAAAGAATTCCTGCAAGGATTAGGGATGAAGGTGCTCTCACGAGAAGAACTTACATCCGATGGTTTAAAGAAATTAGATGAGTTATTGATGAAAAACGTAAATAGGCTTTTAGTTTTAGACATCTTAGAAGAGGCAACAAAAACAGCATCTGATACTTCCTCAAAGTTATTAGGGATTATAGCTGGTCAAGTGATGGAAGGGGAACGAGAATTTAGCTATAATGATTGGCTTCTTGTAAATGGACTGAAAAATATGAATGATTGGGATCTTGAAAACCTAAAAAAAGTTTACTTGTATTTTGATTCATATCCACAAGAAGAGCATGTAAATTCTGCATGTGTTTACTTTGATTTGCCACTGTGTGAGTGTAATGATACAGAGGTTCCTGACATTGACGATATTTTAAACAGTGAAGATTTTAAAATGTTTGAAACCTCTATAATGCGGATTAATAGTTTGCAAATTTTAAGCACTGGTCCTACGGTACAGAATGTTAGTAATCCAGTATGTTTTCTATCAAATAAGGTTGGAGATGAAATATACGATTTACTAAATTTGATTAATGATTGAATGTGATTCTTTAAAGCATTCCTTAGGGGGAGTGCTTTTTATTATGAAAAAATTATATAGGTGGTGTAGAGAAAATGATCACTTAAATTAGAAAGACTGTATCTGTTGTTATTGAATATGGTTATAATAATGAATTACGTAGGCTCACTTCTACAATGTATCGAACCTATTGCAAAAATGAATTATAGTAATGACATAAGAAATTGACGGAAGGGCAACTGATACATGGTCGCTCTTTTGTAATGTCGATTGGTGTCGAATTGTTAAGATAGAAAATTGTCATTTCCTATCTGATAATGATAATAGGAGGTGATATCATGGATGTTAAAGAAATAGTTTATCATATATTACAAGCGATAAATGCTGGTGAAAAGAATATAACTGCTGATAACTTAGAAACCGATGAGCAAACATTTAGAGACCTATGTGAATGGATAGAAGATAATAATTGGGCTGTTGGTATCAATTGTCAGTATTATCAAGTTGATTTCTCAAATGCAAAGGTGACTATCGAAGGTAAGAATTATTTAATGCAAAAATCTATTTAATTTGAAAGCATTCCTTATGGAGTGCTTTTTATTATGTAAAAAAGAGGGATTTTCTCTCCTTTGTCGAATTTTATAAAGAAATAGCGGATTATGTATAATAATCTGATTGTAAAGGAGAGGATTAAAATTATTACACATTCAGAATTACAAAAAGAATTTCAAAGAGAAAAAGGTTCTTCCCTATATCACCATAGAGTTGACGCATTAATTAGTTCTTTGGATGAAAATAATATTATAGAAAAATTAGGAGAAGGATATTTATTTTATCCTCGAAACTTGTGGGTAGAAAGAAAGGATATTGAATTATTCTTTTTCTCAAACCATTCAATCACAATATGTAATATCGATAAAATGTACAATATACATATTCGTACTATATCAACAAATAGTTTAAGAAAGTTAGAGTTACTTACAAATACAAGAAATGGAAGTGTGGAATTGGTAATACACATACTAAATGAAGAGCCAATTAGACTTTCGAATCATCATGATACAAATGATGCTTGGAGAAGTAAATTTTATGATTTGATACTAGAAATACACGCTCAATTAAGTGAGAAAATGTAAGCATTCCTTATGGAGTGCTTTTTATTTTGGAGGAGGATGGATGATGGATGAGATTGATTTAAACCATAGATATTGGTGTTTCGGATTTGATCAATATTATCCTAACGGTGGGTTTGCTGACATTCTGAAAAGTACTGATTCTAAACAAGAAGCGATTAAATGGTATGAAGAAGAAAAAGAACGTTTCGACTATTGTGAGGTTTGGGATTCTGAAGCACGTGAGTATGTAGACAGTGAGAAGGAGTGAGCTAAATGAAACTAACTAAACAAGAACAAGCGGTTGTAATTGGTACATTAATTCCATTACTTGGACAGGACCTTGTAAACGAACGTATCGATAAACAAAAATTAGAAAGTGCGATTCCAGTCTTTAATGCAATTGAAGATAACACAACACCAAAGCAAAGAAGAGAAGCGATGATTAGTTTGCTAGATAAAACAATTGATGAATTCCTGGAGAGTAAGGAGTGAGAATAATTGGATAGTGTTATAGATGGTAAGATTGCTGCACTTGGTCTTATGCCTATTGATAAGAAAGCATATATCAAATACCTTAAGCCTCTTGAAAAAGCACACAAAAAAGCCGGAATAGATGTTAAGTATTACAAGCTGTATGGAGAGAAACCTATGTTTTATTCCATGAAATACCTGAAACAAACATCAATAAAAGAATTACTGGAAAGAGATAGATGGAGAAAGGATTTAAGTGTAAGGAGTGATATAGATGTGTGAGCATAAGTATCAAGTGTTAGATAGTGAGACTACTTCTTTTTATTCTGATGCTAATCGTTATGGTGTAGATGTATCAGCTACTTTCTACTGTGAGAAGTGCCTTGATATTCAACACCGAGAGAAGCGTATTGATACAGGTGTGATTGAGGTAAAGGATAGTGAATGAATACAAAACCAAACAACAGAAGCGTAAGTTCTATGACAGTGGTGAGTGGAAGAGTATACGAGAGCAAGTAAAGAAGCGAGACAACTATGAATGTCAGGAATGCAAACGAAACGGTCGTGTTCAAACAGATACCAATGAGTACAGTGAGAGTGCGAGGCGTAAGAAGATACAACTCGTTGTCCATCATAAAAAAGAACTAGAACATCATCCAGAACTTGCATTAGAAATAGATAATTTAGAAACAGTCTGTGTGGATTGCCACAATAAAGAACACGGTAGAACATTCAAAAAGAAAATCAACAAATGGGAAAACGATGAAAAGTGGTAAAAATGATTCGAAAACAGTACCCCCCCTTAAAATATTCCATCAAAAATTGCTCTAAGGGGCACCGGAGGAGGGGGTTAACTGTCAGGTTTTTTTCGAAAATACGCACGTAAGGGGGGTGGGTAGATGGCTGTTAGTATTGTAAAGTTAAAGGAACAGCTTATGAATAGTATTGATACGACAGATTTAGTTGAAGTTGAAAAGGTAGAACGCTATATTGATCTAGTTAAAGCATTTCGAAAAATTAATAAAACGATAACTAAAGAAGGGGAATCCGTAACAATTAAAAATGGAACTCAAGTTTTCGTTAAAGCCCACCCTCTTATAAGTGAGAGGAATAAAATTAACAGTTCTTTAATTGCGTTAGGGAGAGATATAAAGTTTGTTGTTAAGAATACTATCCCTAATACAGGTTATAGCAAAAGTGATCTTACATGATTAAGCAAAAGTATGTGGAAGAATATATTGAACTTTATCGAAGTGGGAAGGTAAAGTTTAATAAAGAAAGAGAACTGTTAATTGAATATCTAGAAAAACATGTTTTAAACAGAGACGATTTGTATTTTGATGATGAAATGATTGAGGATTGTATCAACTTCGGTGAGAAGTGGTATTTTCCGTTGCAGCCATTTCAAAAATTCTTAATAGCATTCGTCTTTTTATTTTATAAGAAAAATGGACGTGTATTTTATCGTAAATTCCTATGGATGTTAGGACGTGGCGGCGGTAAAAACGGTCTGATTTCTGTTATTATTCACTTTTTAATTAGTGAATTACATGGCATTCCAGAGTATAACATTTCAGTTGTAGCGAATAGTGAAGAACAAGCAAAAACAAGCCCTGACGAAGTTCATAAATGTGTGAAGAAGAATGAGGTCTTGAAAAGAGCCTTTAAAACAACGTTAACTCAAACAGTTTCAAAGGCTACTGAGAGTGTATTGAAGTTTAGGACTTCAAATGGAGATACAAAAGATGGTTTGCGTGATGGAGCGGTTGTATTTGATGAAATACATCAATACGAAAGCAATAAAGATGTCCGTGTTCATATCAGTGGTTTAGGGAAAAAGAAAAACCCACGTGAATTTTACATTGGAACAGATGGATATGTTCGTGACGGTTTCTTAGATAAGCAAAAAGAAAAGGCAATGAAGGTATTAAATGGCGAAGCACGTCCGAATGCTGTCTTTCCTTTTATTTGTAAATTGAATGACGAAACTGAAGTAGATGATCTTGATAATTGGGAGCTTGCGAATCCTATGTTATCTAAGCCTTTAAGTGAGTATGCTGAGGGGTTACTTGAAACAATTAAGGAAGAATATGAAGATTTAGAAGACGACCCGAGCAATAGAGAAGAGTTCATGACAAAGCGTATGAACTTACCTGTTACTAATTTAGAACGCTCTGTTGCAAAGTGGTCAGAAATTCTTGCTACAAATCGACCGTTACCAGATTTACACGGACAAGAATGCATTGGATCGTTAGACTTTGCAAGTATTCGAGATTTCGCGGCATGTGGTCTTTTATTTAGACAAACTGGAGAGTATATTTTTAAAACTCATTCCTTTGTACGAAAAGAATTTGTTGATATCTATTATGGATATTCAAAAAAAGCAGGCGAGTTCAAAAAACAGAAGTTTGCACCAATAAAAGAATGGGAAGAACAAGGTTTACTAACTGTTGTGGACGAGCCTACTATCAATCCTCAACACATTGTTGACTGGTTTGTAAAAATGCGTGAACAATATGGCGTTAAGAAAATTATAGCTGATAACTTCCGAATGGAAGCGATAAGACCTTTATTAGTAGCTGAAGGGTTTGAAATAGAAGTTATAAGAAACCCTAAGGCAATTCATAGTTTATTAGCGCCACGAATTGAAATGGCATTTGCAAATGAGCAGATTGTTTTTGGTGATAACCCTCTTATGCGCTGGTATACACAGAATGTATTGGTTGTGATTAAGGGTGACGGAAACAAAATATATGAAAAGAAAGAACCGGTGCGAAGAAAAACTGACGGATTCCAAAGTTTTGTTCATGCTCTTTATCGAGCAGATGAAATACGAGAAGCAGCAGATTTCATATTAAGCGATATTAAATTCTAATAAAGGGGGGTGGTAACCATTGGATGGTTAGGTTCAGTATTCAAAAGAAATAAAGAGCTAGAATTTATGGTCGATCTGGATTTGATTGCTGATACAGCAAACAGGGTTCATATGAAACGATTAGCACTTGATACATGCGTATCTTTTCTAGGAAGAACGATTAGTCAATCTGAATTCAGAGTAAGAAACGGTAAAGCATTTGAAAAGAATGAGCTTTATTATCGCTTAAACGTTAGACCGAACAAAAACATGACGGCCAGCACTTTTTGGGAAAGATTTATTCGTAAACTTATTTATGATAATGAATGCTTAGTCATACAAGCTGATGATGGTGATTTACTTATTGCCGATGGATTCCAGCATATTGAGTATGCTGTGTTTGAAGATACTTTTACCGATGTAATAGTAAAAGATTACACGTTTAAGAGAAATTTTAAACAAAGCGAAGTAATTCACTTAAAGTATCGGAACGATAAATTATCTCCACTTATTGATGGATTATTTGAGGATTACGGAGATTTATTTGGTAGGATAGTAAACTCACAGAAGCGTAAAAATCAAGTTCGTGGCACAGTTGATATGGATATGATTAGTGCCAAAACAGAAGAACAAATAGCGAAGTTACAAGAGTTTATAGACAACATGTATAAGTCAATTGGTTCAAAAGACATAGCTATTGTCCCGCAACAAAAGGGTATTAATTATAACGAAATATATAATGGTGTTGCGAATGGCCCAAGTGTGGAAGAAATCAATAAAGTAACAAATGGGTTTTTAAATCAAGTAGCAATGGCCATTGGTATTCCGACAGCTTTATTATATGGGGAAATGGCTGATGTAGAGAAGCAGACGAAAAATTATATGCTTTTCACAGTAAGGCCATTATTAAAAAAGCTATCTGATGAAGCGAATGTTAAATTCTTTGAAATGAATGAATATCTTTCAGGACAAAATATTATAGTTAAGGCTGTTTCTTATCAGAGTATATTTGACCTTGCAACAAGTATTGATAAACTCATTTCTTCAAGTGCATTTACAGGAAATGAGATTCGTTCAGAAGTAGATTATGAAGAGTCTGATGATCCAAACTTAAATATCCATCATATTACGAAGAACTATACGAAACTAAATGAATCTGAAGGGGGTGAGAAATGATGAAACATGTGAACATGAATAAGCTTTTAAATTTAAAACGAGATATTCGCTTTGAAGCTAAAGGTGAGAATGAGTATAAATTAACTGTTTATGGGTCAATCGGTGGATGGTTTAGTGAAAATAATGCTGAAGCTGTAAGAAGAAAAATTCAAGATGTTAAAGCAGAAAAAATTCACGTTCATATTAATTCGGGTGGAGGTTCCGCATTTGATGGTGTAGCCATTTGTAATCAGTTAAAGCAGCATGATGCAGAAATTATAGTTCATATTGATGGTTGGGCAGCTAGTGCCGCATCTGTAATTGCAATGGCAGGTGATAAAATCATAATGCCTAGTAATACTATGATGATGATTCATCAAGCAAGTACCTTTGAATATGGAAATGCAGACCTTTTTGAAAAAACCGCACGAGATCTACGAAAGATTGATTCAGCTTTAGCGGCATCTTATAAAAAACGTTTTGTTGGAACAGATGAAGAATTAAAACAGCTTTTAAAAGATGAAACTTGGCTAACAGCAGAGGAAGCAGTTGCTCTTGGTTTAGCTGATGAAATTGCTGATGAAATTGAAATAGATGATACGCAAGAAGAGGAAGAAGAGGAAGTTGTAGAAAATTTTAAAGAAGATTTAGTAGTTAAGTATACGAAACAGCCAAATAATCAAAAACCAAAAGAGCCTATTCAAGAGCCTGTTAAAACAAAACAGAATCTGAGTACGCTCTTTTTAACTTTAGGAGGAAAATAAATTATGGTAATTAAATTTAATAACTTTGAAGATAAAAAACTAGCTTTTGCAAAAGCGACACAAGAAGGTACACCAGAAGAACAAACAGCAGCATTAAATTCTATGATTGAAGCACTTGCTACAGATGTTCGTTCCGATATCTTGAATCAAGTCAATGAATCTATGGTAGACCGTTCTATTATGCAGTCTCGTGGTTCTAACGTATTAACGAGTGAGGAAATGAAATTCTTTAATGCAGTCGTTCAAGATGGTGGATTTAAAGATACTGAAACATTACCTAAGACAACACAAGAACGAATTTTTGATGATTTAGTTCAAGGTCATCCGTTGTTAGAACATATCGGATTAGAAAACTTAGGTGCTGTGACAGAATTTATCTATGGAGATCCAGAAGGTGCAGCTGTATGGGGACCATTATTCGGTGATATTAAAGGACAACTAAATGCTACATTCCGAAAAGAGTCTATCTCTCAACTTAAATTAACGGCATTTATCCCATTGGCAAATGACATGCTTAAGCTTGGTCCAGTATGGGTGGAAAGATATGTTCGTACAATGATTTCAGAAGCTATGTCTGTAGGTTTAGAACGCGGATTTGTAATTGGTACAGGTAAAGATGAGCCTATCGGATTGTTAAAAGATCCAAGTGGAAGTGTTGTTGGAGGAGTATATCCAGATAAAAAAACAGCAGGGACTTTAACGTTTGAACCAGGTCGCAAAACAATCAACGAATTAAAAGGCGTTGTTAAATTACTGGCTAAAAAGCTAAATCCTGATGGTAAAACTGATGCAGACAGACCAAAAAATATTGCTGGGAAATTCGTTATGGTAACAAATCCGTTTGATACTTTTGATATCCAAGCAAATGCAACAATTCAAAATGCGGCTGGAGTGTATGTGACAAGCTTACCTTTCAATCCAACTCCTACAGAATCAGTGTTTGTCCCTCAAGGAAAGGTCCTGTTTTTTGTTAAAGGAGAGTATATTGCAGCGATGGGCGGAACTGAACCAATTAAAAAATATGAAGAAACATTAGCTTTAGAGGATGCGACACTTTACATCGCTAAACAATACGCTACAGGTAAGCCGAAGGACAAATATACATCTCAAGTTTACACATTAAAACTTGAAGAAGCACCAACTCCACCAACTCAAGGGTGATGTGAATGGAAACGGTAATTTCAAATGAAATATTACAACAATTCAAAGATAGGATGCGCTTAGGTGATGACGAAGACGATAATCTAAGACGTATCCTTTTTGCATCCAATAAAGCGTTAATAAAAGACTGTGGTTCATATGACATAAATGAAGATGAGACGTTCAAAGAATTAGTTTTTGAACGTTCTCGTTATGTTTATAATGATGCACTAGAGTATTTTACTGAAAATTTTTTGATTGAAATTAATAGCTTCGGCATTCAAAAAGCTTTAGAAGAAATCAAATTGGACGGTGATTAATATGCGTCCTTTTCAATATAAGAAACCATTGAATACAGGTGATTTTCGCAATCGAATTTATATCGAACAACCTGTAGTAATAAAAGATGAATTAAACCAAGTAATCGAAACATCTTGGCCAGAATTTAAAAAAGCCTGGGCGATGATAAAAACGGTAAAAGGATCTGAGTACATTGAAGCTTCCGCTTCACAAGCTACTCGAATTTATCGATTTGTAATCCCTTATACATCGGGTGTTACAGAAGAAATGCGGATTAAAATGAAGAATCGTATCTTTGACATTATCGAACCGCCAATGAATGATGATGAAATGTATCAAACATTGACTATTATCGCAAAGGAGCATACTTAATATGAACGATTTTGCGAGCGAACTTACTAGAGAATTACAAAGATATGCAAACGTTGTGGAAGAAGAATTGGAAAATGAAATCGATGAAGTAGCAGATATTGCTGTAAGTAAATTAAGGAAAAGTGGTCCTAAAAAAACAGGTGCTTATCGTAAAGGTTGGCGTAAGAAAAAAGAGGGGAATGGTGTTGTTCTTCATAATACAAAGGGACAATTAACCCATCTTTTAGAAAATGGACATGCAAAAGTAGGTGGAGGTCGAGTACCAGGGGAAGTGCATATTCGTCCAGTTGAAGAGTATGTAATTGATGAATTGCCAAGACGTATTGAAAGGGCGGTTCAACAATGACACTAGGTGAATTAACAAAAATTCTAGAAGCTACAGGTTTTCCTGTGGCTTATTCGCATTTCACAGCAACACCAACTAATCCGGTTCCAGCGCCACCGTATCTTTGTTTTCTTGTGGACGGTTCGGCGAATCTCATGGCTGATAACAAGGTCTATCACAAGATAAATGATTTAAATATCGAACTTTATACCACAAAAAAGGACTTGGTTGCAGAAGCCAAGCTTGAAAAGGTCCTAGACGATCATGAAATACCTTATGATTCGTATGGGATTTTTATTGAATCTGAGAAATTATTTCAAAAAACATATGAAACGAGGTTGATGTAAATGAATGAAAATAAGGTAACATTCGGTTTGAAAAATGTACATTATGTACCATTAGATACTAAGGATTTTTTAGTTAAATTCAGGACACCAATTCCATTACCTGGTGGAGTTGAACTAACTTTTGAGCCACGCGGTGATTTAATTGAATTCTATGCAGATGACATGCTTTATTACGCGGCAAGTAATAACCAAGGTTATGATGGAACGTTATCCATTGCGACTATTCCAGAGCAATTTGCTATTGATGCACTTGGTGAGGAGTTAGACGAAACGGATGGCGTATTAAATGAATTGGCTGATGCAAAAGGAAAAACATTCGCATTACTATTTGAGTTTGATGGTGATGTGAACGCAACCCGTCATGTTATGTATAACTGTTCAGCAAGTCGTCCAACGATTGCATCTAAAACAAAAACAAGTTCTGCTGAGCCAAATACAAATGAACTGAAGTTTGTTTCTAGCCCGATTGTTTTAGCACCTGGTGGAAGACCAATGGTTAAAACGAAAACGACTGCTAAAACAACTCAAGCAATTTATAACGACTGGTACAAAAAAGTATATGTAAAAACACCAGCAGCACCAAAAGGAGCGTAATTATAAATGGAAAAAACAATTACAATTGATGGAAAACAAGTTCGATTAAAAGGTACAGCGGCAACAGTTAAACGCTATAAGGCACAATTCAGACGTGATTTATTCGCAGATATGATGGCATTAGGAGCTATCGGTACATTTACCTCGCAAGATGAGTCACAAGGCACTATCGACCTATCAACCGCAGATTTTAAGAACGTCGATTTCGAAGTTATTTACGATTTAGTTTGGTTATATGCAAAAACAGCAGATCCAAATCTTCCTGATCCAATTACATGGCTAGATGGATTTGACGAGTTTCCTATTTACGATATCATGCCAGAAATTAATGACATGATTCAAAGTACAATGGGAGCAAAAAAAAAATAACAGAAGATGATGAAGAGCAAGGAGCAATCGGTGATGACGAATTAACAACCGATACGTTCCTTGCTCTTTGTTATAAAGCGAAGCTGACACATGGAGATTTAGAAGTTATGACTGTTGGTGATTGCTTTGATTATATTGCTGAATTTGCTGAAATGGAAAATCCGAAGAAAGACAAAGTAAGAAAAGCGACTCAAAAAGACTTTAATGCTTTCTAAGAAAGAGAGGTGAAAATATGGCAGGAAGAATTAAAGGGATTACGATTGAAATTGGTGGAGAGACCACAGGGCTTCAAAATGCTTTAAAAGATGTTAATAAACGTAGTAATGATTTAACTAAGGAGCTTAAAGATGTTGAGCGACTATTAAAATTCGATCCAGGAAATGTGGAAGCATTAGCGCAAAAGCAACAGTTACTTACACAACAAATTGAAAATACAACACAAAAGCTAGATAAATTGAAAGCAGCGGAACAACAGGTTCAGGAACAATTTCAAAATGGAAAGATTTCTGAAGAACAATACCGCTCATTTAGGCGTGAAATTGAATTTACACAAGGATCACTTGACGGGTTGAAAAATAAGCTTGGAAACATGAAAGCTGAGCAAGAAAGTGTAGCAAGTTCAACAAGACAATTAGAAACATTGTTTAGCGCTACAGGAAAAAGCGTTGATGATTTTGCAGGGGCATTAGGAAATCGTCTTGTGAATGCAATTAAAAGCGGAACAGCTACTAGCAGGCAGTTGGAACAAGCGATTGGTCTTATTGGACGAGAAGCATTAGGAACAGAAGCGGATATTGAAAAGTTACAACGGGCTCTTCGTTCTGTGGATGCTGGTAACTCAATACAACAAGTTAGAAATGAGTTAAGGGATTTACAGCAAGAAGCCGACAGAACAGAGAAGAAGTTTGAAGGACTAAAGGTAGGATTAGAAAACGTCATAGGTGGTGTGGCTGCTGGTGGTGGTATTGCAACTGCGATTGAAAAAGCAATGGATATATCTAAGTTACAAACAAAAATTGATATTACTTTTGATGTTCCAGAGTCTTCGAAAAAATCAGTAGAAGAAGCTATTAGGGGTGTTACCGCTTATGGGGTGGATGCTGAAGAATCACTTGCTGGTGTACGTAGACAATGGGCTTTAAATAAAGACATTAGTGATGAAGCGAATGCATCGATTGCCAAAGGGGCAGCCGTTATATCTCAAGCTTATGAGGGCATAGACTACACAGAGTTAATTCAAGAAACATACGAAATAGGAAACGAATTAGGGATATCTCAAGAAAGTGCTCTTGGTATGGTTGATGCGTTGCTAAAAATGGGATTTCCACCAGAGCAACTAGATATCATTGCCGAATATGGAAGTCAGCTGACTCGTGCAGGTTTTAAGGCTGAAGAAGTTCAGGCGATTATGGAAGCAGGCGTTGAAACGGGTAGTTGGAATTAGATTATAGTTCCCTTGTATGGCGACATTCAATGAAAAACTCCTTTAATTCAGTGGAACTCTCAAAAGAGACAATACTGAGCGAAGCCTTTTTATTAAGGAACGTGCAACGACTAGTCGAAAGACGTAGGGTGTAAGCAAATGATACTCGAAACGGGGAGCAACTCAAGTAGTTGAAGATATAGTCTAATCTATACGGTGACGTATAGCAGTTCATAAGAGAACGGGCGTGACGTTGCGAATCACGTTGAATATAAATGATTGATAATCTCTTAGATGGATTGAAAGAAGGACGGATCAAACTAGCTGAATTTTCTCAAGGAGCAGATAAAGCTTTAAAAGAAGCACTTGCTGGTTCTGGAATTGCCGCAGAACAAATAGAAAAGTGGGGAGCATCTGTTGCTAAAGGCGGAAGTGAAGGCTCGAAAGCCATGGTAGAAGTAGCTAAAGCGATTGAAGGAATAGAAGACCCTATTAAAAAGAACCAAGTCGGAGTTAAAGTTCTAGCAACTATGTATGAAGATCAAGGTCAAAATATCACTAATACATTAATAGGCGCATCACAAAAAACAATAGACTTTAAGAACAATCAAGACCAATTAAATGAATCTATTAAAAAAATGGATGCAAGTCCAGCTGTTAAGTTTCAAAAAGCAATGGGCGATTTACAGATGGCACTTAAACCAGTCCTTGGAGTTATAGCAGATCTGGTTTCTAAATTTGCTGAATGGATTTCTAGCAATCCGGAATTAGCAGCTACATTAGCAGCTATCGGAGTAGCTATCGGTGTGATTTCCGGTGCGATTATGGCACTTGCGCCTATAGTTGTGACGGTCATGAGTATCTTCGGGATTGGAGCGGCTGCAGCGGCTGGAATTGTTGCTGCTATTCCCCTTATCGTAGCCGCTATAGCTGCCATAGGTTTTGCGATTTATAAAAACTTTGATGACATTAAACAATGGATTATAGATATTTGTAATTCTATTACGGAATATTTAGTAGAGCTTTGGGGCGGTATAGTTCAATCATCCAGTGAAGCGTGGAGTTCATTTTTAGAAACAATGCATGAGTTTTTTGATCCCATTGGTCAATTTTTTAGTGATTTATGGACAGCTATAGGTGAGGTATGTAGTAATGCATGGAATTCAATTGTTGAATTCTTTTCTGGAGCTTGGGCTTCATTCACAGAAATGATGCATAGTTTTTTTGACCCAATAGGCGAATTCTTTAGTAGCTTATGGTCTGGAATTGTTGAAACAGCTTCTTCTTGGTGGACTTCTTTAGTTACAACAGCTACCGAATTGTGGGGCATGTTAACGCAAGCTTGGCAAGATACTTGGAATACAATTCTTACTGTTTTAGATCCAATTATTTCGGCGGTTTCTACCGTTTTAGAAGCTGGTTGGCTGTTAATTCAGGCAGGTGTACAAATTGCATGGGCGGCAATCTGCCAATATATTATTCAACCGATTCAAGAAGCTTACAACTGGGTAAGTACAAAAATCGGTGAAATGGTCACTTGGCTTGGTACACAATGGGAAATTGCAAAAGCTGTGGCACAAGTTGCATGGGGATTATTTAAACAATATATTATTCAACCAGTACAGGAGACTTGGAGATTGGTGAAAGAAAAATTCTCTGATTTGGTTTCTTGGCTTGGTTCACAGTGGGAAACAGCGAAATCTTATACACTAGCAGGTTGGAATTTAATAAAACAGTATGTTATTCAACCAGTACAAGAATTGTGGACTACAACGAAACAAAAGCTTTCAGATCTAGCAAACTGGATATTAAGTAATTGGGAAACAATAAAATCTTATACACTTACAGCTTGGAATTTAGTAAAGAAATACGTGATCGATCCGGTAACTGAAACGTATAATCAAGCCAAGCAAAAATTCACCGATTTATATAACTCAGCTAAAGAAAAATTTGATGCGGTAAAGAATGCAGCGCAAGAAAAATTTGAAGCAGCGAAACGATTTATTGTAGATCCAATAAAAGATGCAGTTGACAGCATAGAAAAGTTTATTGGGAAGATTAAGGGATTCTTTAGTGACTTGAAGTTAAAGATTCCAAAACCTGAAATGCCACCTCTTCCACATTTTAGCTTGGAAACAAGCACGAAAAACGTTTTAGGTAAAGATGTTACTTATCCTTCTGGAATCAATATTGATTGGCGTGCAAAAGGTGGTATTTTCACTAAACCAACTATCTTTGGAATGAATGGTGGAAACTTGCAAGGTGCTGGAGAAGCGGGACGAGAAGCGGTTTTACCATTAAATAAAAAGACACTTGGAGACATTGGTGCAGGAATTGCCGCGACTATGGTTGGCACGACTGGATCTATGAGTCAATTAATGAGTGATATGAGTCGTATGATGGATAGTTCTATGAGCCAGTTATCAGGATTAAAAACTGTTATGAGTGGTGTGTATGGAAGTATGTCAAATAGTAGACAAGCTATGACAAGTAGTGTCGCAAATCAAGTATTCAATTATTCTCCTGAACAATCAGGTGTTAGTGGAGCGGTACCGATGCAAGGTGGCGATTTATTAATTGAAGTACCTGTCACATTAGATGGTAGAGTGGTTGCGCGTGGGACTTACCGACATACAACTGAATATCAACGAAGAGAAGAACAAAGAAACTCAGACTTTTAGGTTTGGGTTTCTTTTATTTTATAGAGAAATGAGGTGTCAAAATGACTTCTTTTACATTTAACAAAGAACGTAAAGAATTTGTTCAAATAGAAAAAGGATGGAAAAGACCGACTTGGGCGCCATTGAAGAGGAATTTATTAAGTGTTCCAGGTTATCCTGGTGCAAGGTTATTAAACACACAAACCGAAATTCGTGTTCTTTCTATTCCTGTCGGAATTATTGTTCCTGATGGTGGAGACTTAGAACTATTAAAAGAAGAAATCGCAAATTGGTTAATTACAGAGCAATCAACAGAACTTACTTTTGATGTAGAACCAAATAGAACGTATTTAGCTGTTGTGGATGATAGTTTTGATCCGGATGAGTTTGTAACACTTGGACAAGGAGTTATTAAATTTATTTGTCCAATGCCTTATAAGTTAGGGAAAACCAATACACACACCTTTACTCAAAATTGGTCTACAGAAATAACCTCTAATTTTACTAATGAAGGAAGCGTAGAAGCGCCACCAATAATTGAAATGGTTGTGAAAAAACCAAGCACCTTCTTAGATGTATGGTTTGGTAAATATCCTTTAGAGCGAAACTATTTCCGTATTGGCTATCCGTTAACTGTGGAAGAATCAACTGTACAAGAGCGAGAACGAGTCTTGTGGGATGAAATGTCATCCATTGTAGGTTGGACTCCTGTTACCGGACAGGTGGAAGAAATGAAGGGTACAGGCGAACTAAAGGTGAAAGATGGAACAGCAATTTATTGTCCATATTACGGTGCAGAAGGTACGAAAGAATTTCATGGCGGTATTGCAAAGAAAAGTATACCTGGTGGCCCGATTCAAGATTTCGAAATGGAAGCAAGAGTACATTTGCAATCTAAAAATATAGATCAAATGGGGCGTGTGGAAGTCCTACTTTTAGATGAAGCGAGTAATGTGGTAGCTCGTATTAATATGAATGATTTATATGCGGATGCTGAAATTACAAAGGCATATATGAGAGTTGGGAATAATGGAACGCCAAATAGTATAAGAAAATTAGTTGATACAACTGGTGCTCATCCTAATACATTTAATAATTTCAATGGAAGATTACGTATTGCAAGACGTGGGAAAGAATGGTCTGTCTATGTGGCACGTTTTAGAGATGGTACAGAAATAGACGATGCTTCACTTGTTGAACGTTGGATTGACGAAACAGGGAATCCGATGACGGAAAGAAAGATTGCACAAGTCATGATTGCCATTTGTCGGTGGGATAGAAATACACCTGTTTATACCATGCAAATTGATGATTTAAAGATTTGGAAGATAAACAAAGTCCCTTCCAATACAAAGCCCTTTATTTTCGATACAGGAGACAAAGTAATTATAGATACAGAAAGAAGCCTTGTTACGATTAACGGAAAAGATGCTATTAATATTAAAGATATATTTAGTGAGTTTCCTAAAATCATACGTGGGGATAATCGTATTGATATTATGCCACCAGATGTTACAGCGACAATTAGTTACAGGGAGAGATACAGATGAGAACGCCAAGTGGTGAATTGCATGTTGTTGATTTTAAAACAGAACAAATTGTAGCATCTATTCAGCCTAAAGATTATTGGGATGATAAAAGGCATTGGGAAATCAAAAATAACATTGATACATTAGAGTTTCGAGTATTTGATAATACAAAGCATTCAGCCACACTTATGCAGCAGAATTTAGTGTTAAAAGAAGTGCGTGATGGTCGTATCGTCCCTTATGTAATTACTGAAATTGAAAAGGATTCTGATGATAGATCAGTAATCGCTTATGCATCTGGTGAATGGGTTCAACTTGCTAAAGCTGGCATTATCCCTCCACAAAAACTAGAAGGTAAGACAGTAATTGAAATGGTGGATATCGCTCTTGCAGGTACGAAGTGGAAAAAAGGAAATTTAGAATATGCTAGTTTCCGCTCTATGACGATTGATGAATTTATTGATCCGTTGACTCTCCTTAAAAAGATAGCTTCATTGTTTGAATTAGAAATCCACTATCGCGCAGAGGTCATAGGCTCTCAAGTCGTTGGTCGTTATGTTGATATGATTAAGAAGCGTGGTCGAGAAACAGGAAAAGAAGTAACTCTCGGCAAAGATTTGATGGGAATTAAACGGATCGAAAACTCTCAAAACATTTGTACAGCCTTATTGGGTTTCGTGAAAAAAGAAGGCGGAGAGTTTGTTACTATTACCGAAATAAATAACGGTGTCCCTTATCTTGTGGACAGCGATGCTTTTCAAAGATGGAGTGAGAAGGGGCAGCATAAGTTTGGCTTCTATAGTCCAGAGACAGAAGACCAAGATATGAATCCTAAACGCTTAATGACCCTTATGAATACTGAGTTAAAAAAGCGTGTGAATTCTTCTGTTTTTTATGAAGTTGAAGCACAATCAATTGGTCGTGTGTTCAGACTAGCTCATGAGTTAATTAATGAGGGCGATACAATCCGAATAAAAGATACAGATTTTACACCAAAATTGTATTTAGAAGCAAGGGCAATTGTTGGTGATGAATCCTTTAAAGATCCTACACAAGATAAATATGTCTTCGGAGATTACCGTGAAATTGTTGATCCAAATGATGAGTTAAGAAAGATTTATAACCGTATTCTTAGTTCGTTAGGGAATAAACAAGAAATGTTAGATCAGCTAGATAAATTAGTGAAAGAAGCTAATGAAACAGCTAGTAATGCTAAGAAGGAATCGGAAGCAGCAAAGACACTTGCTGAAAAGGTTCAAGAAAACATCAAAAATAACACTGTGGAAATCATTGAAGCAAAGAATCCACCAACAACAGGACTAAAGCCTTATAAAACACTTTGGCGTGATATTAGCAATGGTAAGCCTGGTATATTGAAAATATGGACAGGTACAGCTTGGGAGTCGGTTGTTCCTGATGTGGAGAAAGTGAAGAAGGAAACATTAGAGCAAGTAAATACACAAATTGAATCCACAAAACAAGAGTTGAATACCAAAGTAGCTGATGTTCAGAAAGAAGCTCAAGCAATAGCTGGGCAAATTTCTGATGTAAAAAAAGAGGTTCAGGGAAAAGTAGACTCAAATTTTGTTAAGGAACAAATTAAAGATAAAGCTGATAAATCCGGTGTTTTCACAAAAGATGAGATTAATAATGGATTTATAGGTAAACAAATTTATGAAACTGACAAGCAAGGAAACGTACAAAAATTTAAGGACGTTAACACCTCTATTGGTCAAACAAACGAAGCTCTTACACAGAAAGCAGAGAATTCAGAGCTAACGAAAACGAATGACGGTTTGTCTCAACTTGAAAAGAAAACGAATGAGATTAAGACAACCGCTGATGGTACGAAGCGGACTCTTACCGAACTTAAAACGAAAGTTGATAATACGGTAATTAGTGTACGTAATATCTTATTAAATACTGATAATGTGCTAACTGGCGTGAACACTACACCGACGGTTTCTGTAAGTAAATCATTCAAGCTTACGGTTGACGCTCCCCTTCTATTACGAGGTAAATCATTTACTATCAGTTTAAAAGCTAAATCAAAAGGGGTTTCTAAAGGCGTGGAAAAACCATACGCGGGATTAGAACTTACTGTTAAATATAAAGACGGCGAAACCTCTTGGTTAGGTATTCGTGCCGAAACTACGTTACCCGCGGATTCTGATTGGAAGTCATATAACTTCACACATCAAATGAAAGATAAAGAAATCGAATCTATCACAGCAAATTCTTTAATTCATGATCTTAAAGGTACTGTTGAACTTAAAGAATGGAAAGTGGAAGTGGGGACCGTTGCTACAGAGTATTCACCAGCACCAGAAGACCAAGTAACAACAACGGATTTCAATAAAAAAACAGTAGAGATTGAGACGACTATTAAAGGTATTAATACTACTGTTTCTAATGTGCAAAACGAACAAGGTAAGCTTACAGAACGTGTTACTAAATCAGAACAAACCGCAGATGGATTTAAAAATTCTATTGAGTCGTTAACTAAAAAAGATAGTGATATTAGTAATAAATTAAATACGGTTGAATCCACTGTAGAAGGTACAAAAAAGACTATTTCTGATGTGCAGCAAACAACAAATGACCTTAAGAAAACAACAACTGAAATTACAGAAAAAGCTGGGAAGATTAGTGAGAAGTTGGAGAGCGTAGAAAAGAAGTTTGATGATATTAAAATTGGCGGTCAGAACTTTTATAAACAAAAATCCTTTGGTGCAGCTGGGGGAACAAGCATAACGTATGACGATAGTAATAAATGGTGGAACATAACAATTCCTGCTGGGTCTAGTGGTAGTTGGAAAGGTATTTTATACAATACTAAAAATGCCACGTTACTTGTGGGTAGAACATACACAATCAGCTATGAAATTTACGCTGACGAAGTTATCCCAACCGCGATGGATATTAACAACTTTGGTGTTACTACCGTTACGGGAACAAACGACAATGACGTTGTTGCAAAACGAATCATGCGTACGCCTAAAACAATAGCGGGTCAATGGGTTAAAGTGTCCGCTACGTTTATAATACCTGACAATATCACACAAGATTTCTATGACAATTCAGTTCTTGGTGTAGGTGGTGGATGGACTCCTACAAAAATTACAAACATCAAGATTAGAAACATGCAATTAGAAGAAGGAAATATACCAACAAGTTATCGTACTCCTTCAGAAGACCAAGTATCAACGGATGAATTCAATAAGAAAACAACAGATATTGAAAAAAGTGTGGATGGCGTAAAAACCACTGTAACAAATGTACAAAACAGCCAAACTGGATTTGAAAAGCGGATGACTACTGTTGAGCAAACAGCAAGCGGATTATCTTCCACAGTTACTACTTTAAACAATGTAGTATCCGACCAAGGAAAGAAGCTTACTGGTGCCAATTCTAAAATTGAACAACAGGCAGCAGCAATCGGGGCAAAAGTTGAAATCAAGCAAGTCGAAGATTATGTTGCTGGATTTAAGATTCCTGATTTAAAGAATACGGTTAATAAAAATAAAGAAGATCTACTTGCAGAACTAGCGAACAAGCTTGCAACGGAGCAGTTCAATCAGAAAGTGACTCAAATTGATAACCGCTTTACTATTAATGAAAAAGGTATAAATGCATCAGCTAAAACAACAGAAGTATATACAAAAGAACAAGCGAATGGGCAATTTGCTACCTCAGGATATGTAAGAG
This sequence comes from Bacillus sp. SIMBA_074, assembly GCF_046534555.1. Taxonomy (NCBI): domain Bacteria; kingdom Bacillati; phylum Bacillota; class Bacilli; order Caryophanales; family Bacillaceae; genus Bacillus; species Bacillus sp. SIMBA_074. Next base: position 35,917 of record NZ_JAWRYM010000040.1, read on the forward strand.
ATATGGAAAGTCGCCTTCAGCTAACTGAAAAAGGCGTTAGTATCTCTGTAAAAGAAAACGATGTTATCGCAGCATTCAATATGAGCAAAGAAAATATTAAGCTAAATGCGGCAAGAATAGATTTAGTCGGAAAAGTGAAAGCAGAGTGGTTAATGGCAGGTTTGTTAAGTGGTTGCCAAATTAGAACATCAAATACCAATAACTATGTAAGCTTAGATGACCAGTTTTTACGTCTATATGAAAGTGGTGTCCCTAGAGCGTTTCTTGGATATTATCGAAGACGAGACGGTGCAGTACAACCAACTTTCATCTTAGGATCAGATGAAAAAACTAGCGCTCCTGAAGGTACTTTATTTATATCTCAAATGGGGACCGGATGGCCTCAAGCTAGTGCGAACATTGGTATTACTGATGACATAGTTGATAGTGAGATAAGAAAATCTGTGTTTTGGGAGCTTAACAGAAACGGAATTAGTGTTCTACACGCAAACGACTATCATGCTCTTTATGCCGGAAATGGAAACTGGCATTTCAGACGAGGAAAAAGTGGTCTATATCAATCTACATTAGCAATCGAAGATAATAGCTCAGATGCAGATTTAAGATTACCTAATATCACATTACGTAATAGCCGTGTAGCAGGATATACCGGAGTTCTCCAAGTTAAGTCATCTGTTACTCAAAACGGATGGGGCGCTGTTCAAGGTAACTTTATGAGCCCTTCGCTACGTGAATATAAATCTAATATTCGTGATGTGTCTTTTTCTGCTTTAGAAAAGATTAGAAATGTTAGAGTAAGAGAATTTAACTATAAGAACGCAGTAAATGAGCTTTACAAAATGAGAGAAGAAAAGGATCCCGATGACCCACCAGTAACAACGCAAGATATAAAAAAGTATTATGGAGCAATTGTAGATGAATCTGATGAAGCATTTGTGGATGAAAGCGGGAAAGGGATTCACTTGTATTCATACGCATCACTTACTATAAAAGCTTTACAAGAACTTGAAGAAGTTCAAAATGAGAAAATACAAGAAAACGAGAGGAAGCATAATGAAGAAATTACATTAATGAACAGAAAAATAGCAACATTAGAAGAGTTAGTTCAAAAATTAATTAACGAGAAACTATAGCAGCCATAAGCAGTTTTTTATTTTGAACAAAATACGGCATTTATTCCAAAGAGGGACGAGCAATCGTCTCTCTTTTTATTTTGAAAGGAGCTGAACCAATGCAAGAAATTCAAGAATTAAAGCAAGAGATCCAACAGATAAAGTTAGATCAAAAAGATATGCAACGAGACATCCGAAACATAGAAACACGTACCACTGTCAATGAAAAGGACATTGTGAATATAAACAAACAGCTTGAGAAGATTAGCGCCAATACTACTTGGATTCTCCGTATCATTATTGGTGCAATCGTAACAGCACTTATCGGTTTATTGTTGAAGGGAGGTGGTATGTAATGATTGAGATTACTGTAATGATTGGAATTGCAGTTGGTCTTTCACAGATTGCAAAAACAATTGGATTACAAACAAAATATGTTCCGTTATTGAATTTAACGCTTGGCATTGTGCTAGGCGTTTTATTTTTGGACGGAGATATCAAAGCAAGTGTATTTCAAGGAATCATCATTGGACTATCAGCAAGTGGATTATTTGACCACACAAAAATTATGAAAAAGGATGTTGATGCTAAATGAAAAAGACAATGAAACATATTACCTCGTTTCTTATGATTCTAGTACTTGCTGGTTCTTTTGCTACAAGTGCTTTTGCTGATAGAACGCTTATTATTCCTGATTTACCTAAACAACCATATCGTAATGGTGTTGGCGCTTATGAAGGCGTTGTAGCGCATTCTACAGCAACTCCAGAAGCGCCAGCTATTAACATTCAAAAATATGAGTCTCGTACATGGCGTTCAGCTTTTGTTCATTATGCAGTTGATTGGAACGAAACAATTCAGATTGCTGATGCAAAATACATTGCTTATGGTGCAGGGCCAGGTGCGAATAAACGTTTTGTACACATAGAGCTTTGTGAAACAAGAGATTATGAGAAGTTTAAACGCAGCTATGATAAATATGTAAAATTACTAGCTAAAATCTTGCGAAATCGAGGATTATCTGTAGAAAAAGGATTATGGACTCATTATGATGTGACAAAATACCTTGGGGGTACAGATCATGAAGATCCACTTGATTATTTACGTAGTCATGGTGTTTCTGAAGCTCAATTCCGTGCTGATGTACAACGTGCATATAATAATTCTAGTGTAGAAGTTTCTGTTCCGGAAAAACCTTCTAAACCAGCAGAAGTACCGACAGCAGTAACAGACGGTATCGCCTATATTGAAGGTTACAACGTCAACTTACGTAAAGGACCAGGTACGAGCTATTCTAAGATTCGTCAACTAAACAAACCAGAATCTTATATTGTGTGGGCGGAAAAGGATGGTTGGTTAAATCTCGGTGGAGATCAGTGGATTAAGAACGATCCATCTTATGTGAAGTTTAACAAGAAAAGCACAGTAGATTCTTCTATTGTTGGAAAGCGTGTTGTTTCAAAAGTTAACAATCTACGTTTCTATGATGCTCCATCTTGGCAGGATAAAGACGTGGCTGGTTCTGTAGATGCAGGATTAGGGTTTACAATCGATGCGAAGTTAAGTGTAAATGGATCACCACAATATAAAGTATACAATAGCAAAGGTAAAACATACTATATAACTACAAATGAAGCCTATGTGTATGTGAAATAGTAGAAAAATTTAAAAAAGAGCATTCCTGTTTTAATGGAGGGATGCTCTTTTATTATTCATAATTGATTATTTTCCATCCTGTAAGTGTCTAGTTTAATGTAAACCATTGCTTCAGCTTCTAGCATTACCAAAATTTCTCTTTCCTCATAATCGTCTAATATTCCTAGAATTTTCGAAGCTTTGGAGTCCATGTGGTTAACTCCTATCAATTATTTTAAAACTTAACTAATCTCAGTTTGCAACTCCATTCCAAACATCGACATCGTTATCATCTAAAATGGCTTTGATTTTATCTTTCTCAAAAACTACCAGATATTCATAAGGTAAGGCTAAAACTTGAATAATTGAAGGTCTAATTTTTAGTAGCTGATATGCGTAAAATGCTTCTAATTCACCTTCAGTTTCTTCTGTTTCATCGACAGGACCGATATACCAACCAGAATCACCTTTTTCACAATCCCTAGCTCTTTGTAAATAAACCTCATCTAGTTGTAACACATTTTTTGCAGTCACTATTTTATCGCTAAACTTTATCATTTCACCATCAATATTCAACTGACGTAAACAGTGTACTTGTTCTAATTGCACCCATAAAGCAATTGTTAAATCATCTGTAGTATCCTTAAAAGGATTTTTTGTATAATCTGAGGCAATAATGTGATACCCATCTTCACGTTTGGATAGAACAAAAATAGACCAACCAACTTGTATAGAAAATCCATCAACTAATTTGTTATCTTCTACTTTAGTTAGCAAATACAATAACTTTTCTATCTGGGGGCTTAAATGTTCTTCTGCTGTAGCTATTATCTTTTTACCACCTATATTTTTAACTATTGTTTTCAATGGATTGTAACCTCTCTTTTATTGATTTTTTCAAAGCTTCTCTAGACGCTGCTTCACGTTCTAACATTTCTAGTCTTATAATTTCGGGAACCTTACCGTATTTAGGATGCCCCGGCCATGTACTCCAATCTTTTGCATTCTTAGAAGCATTTGTTGGTTTTCCAAGTCCAACAAAGTTTACATCCATATTAAGCACTTCTATTTGTTGTTCTCTCGGTAATAGGTCAAAACCTTCCATGTCCGTTATTTCTTTCATCGAAACAATATGGTCAGCTTCAAGTTTTTCAACTTCATAACCATATACAGGGTCAACTTTGGGTACATCTGTATTTACGTTTTTTCTTATCCTATCATTGGGTGTTCTCTTCCTTAAATCTTTATATTCCTCTTTTGAAACCGCAAATTGATTTAATAAGTCTTTCGCTTCTTGGTATGCCCCACCAAGTTCATATTTTATAGAACTTCCTCCAACATCAGCATAAGCAAAACGGTTTCCAGTGTTCAACTTAAAATCATTTAATGTATTTCTATATGCAGCAGAATTAGTCATAAACGACTTTCCTTTTGCTAGGTTGGCAGCGATTGCTACCTTCCCTGCTTGTCCTGCTTTACTAAGACCTTTATCACCAATAAAACCTGTTAATAATGATGCTACACCATAGGCAGCATAGTGCTCTCTACTTTCCATATCTCCGTTCCAGAAATCATTAATGAATGAATCTGATAAAGTATTCCATGCAGCAGGAAGTGTTTCTTTATAATTAATAATTGCATCTCGCATGTTTAACCACGTTTCTTTATCGCCTAAAGCTACGAATCCTTCCCATGCATCTACAGCACCATCTACAAAACCTGTAGAAATACCAGTCCATGCATCACTTAGATCTTTTTTCTCTCTTTCCCAAGCCTTCTCGAAGTCAGATTTAGGCGGAATTTTACCGCACATTGCACCTTCTTCAATTGAATTATCAGCCTGACGATTCCTATCTTCTGTAATTGCCTGGATAGAAGTCGTCCACTCCATATTCAATCCTTGTGTACTAAATGTACCACTTGCAGGACTAAAACCTTTTCCACTTTGTACTTCTGCAAGACCTGTAGCAATACTAGTAGCTAATTGAATTGCTGTAGCATAGTTATTGCTAGACGTTTGATTAAATTCATGTAGATGATCTAACTTTTCTTGCAGTTTTTTCCTCATGACAGTAAAAAGATTTGCCATAGCGTCTATACCTGGTATTGGCATAGTTTGAGTGATGGCTTCCATACTTGCTTTCATTCGGTCAATCTCTCGAATTTGTTCTAATATTTCTTGTTCAATTACATCTGCCTGAGCTACTTGTGATTGAAATTGACTTGGAAAGGCATCGTTCTGACGGATTAATTCTTCACATAAGTATATGATTCCTTGTGCTAAAGGGCGAAAGGTTTCTGTGAAAAATGCTTTTGCACTATCGTAAGTTTGCCCTTGTAGAACGGTATCACTTGTAAAAGCATCAATCGATTGAATGGCTTGTTCCATACCTTGAATGGTAGCTGTACATACAGCATTCATGCTTTGAGTTTGGCTTTGTACTTCTCCCAAATACATATTTAAACTCATGCATTGACCTCCCTTGCTAATTGTTGTTGCTGGTAGGATAGGTCGTTTTCTGAATCACTAAGGTTGCGTCTTTCTTTAAGTAATGTTTCTTTTTGGTTTTCTAATTCAAATGTAAGTTTTCGCTCAATGTGTTGTGCTTCTTGACGGATATTTATAAAGAAATGAGATAACTCTCTATCGTTGTGCCAAGTTTCTAAAATACGGTTAAATAAGCGGTTGCTTCGATTTTTCAATTCGTGAAAATCAGCTTCCGCTTGTTCCTGAGTTCGAAGCGCGAATTGATTTCGGTCCTGTTTTTCAAATACACTTCGTAATTTTTGACTTAACTGTTTAATTTGGTTTTCGATATTTTGGTCCATCTTTATTCCTCCTACCGCTTGATCTTTACGAAGGTGGTCATATTAGCGGAAATTGTTGTGAAGCTCGTGATCCATTCTCTCAAACTCTTTGGCTACCAAATGAATATTATCGACCGCTTGTTGGAAGGCTGCGGAAAATTGTTTCGTCAAATCTAAAACTTGTTGGTTCGCTTCTTGTGCTTTTGAATTAACAGAAAGTGTAGTACGCGTCGCTTTTTTTATAGAGCGCTTTGTTGCACTTTGGATGGTACCAGAAGCTGATCTCATTTGCGTAGCGATTTGTTGTACTGATTGAAAATTACTTTGAAATTGTCCCATCGTATAAACCCTTTCTATATTTCTATGAACGTATTAAAGAAGGGGAGTGCCTAGTATGGATTTCCGTTATTCTATTGTTCTTTAAAGGAACCCCCTCTAGAAAAATATCACGGATATAATTATAACAATAAATGGATAAATTTTCTTTGGGAAAATATATTTTATAACCTATATGGTTGTTATAGTTTTCAATAGGTAATTTAGTATAACGTAGAGGTAAAACACTAATAGGAAAGTAATAAATTGATGTTGATAATTTATATTATAATGATATTTTACAAAAGAATAGTTTGATTAACAAAAATAAGAGCCGTCATTATGACGGCTTTTTTTATTGTTCAATAACTGTTGCACTAATTTTAGGTGTGCCTGTTTTGTCTTTTCCATCATAGGCACCATAAATAGTTACAGTTGTACCTTTAGTTATTTTCACTCCATTTTTTAGTGTTATTTCACTTTCGTTCGATTGCACTCCACTTTGAGCAATTTGAATAGTGTACATGCCTTTTCCGTCATTTTCATTTGTGCTTATGATAAAGGAAGGTAGCGTCGCAGATTTTAACAATAAATCTACAGTTCCAGTAGCTTTTAGACGTGTTCCTTGCTCGTATTGATCACCATTAGCCTTAACGAAACTTACTTCCGTTGCCTCTTGTTTAATTTTTTTATTTAGCTCATCTTGAGATGTTAAATCTTTTTTGTTTTCAGTAGGAGGTTTAGTATTGACTTTTTCACTTGTTTTATTTTCGTCAGTTGAACTACATGCTGTTAGTCCTATAATTAGAAATCCACCTATGCAAAGACTTATTAACTTTTTATACATTTTTATTCCTCCTCTAATTCGATAACAAAGGTTTCTTAATCAGCTGTTTTATGAAACCTCATAAAAACGTCCCCTTAAATTAAGTAAATCATACCAATTAATACAATATTTTAAAAGTTTGATTTTATATAAAAGTGTACGTTGTCCAAGAGTTTCAATAAAAAAAGAGTTGAAAATAAACTCAGCTCTTTTGACCACCGACCACAAAAATGACCACACACTTAAAATAAATTAAATACACTTAATGCAAACAGAAGACATTACATTTTGTTTTATTTGCAATAGAATACACAAAGGTAATACAAGATACATCAAATGATATGATATACTTTATACTGTGAATATGGGGATTTGATAATTAAATAAATTCAACTCTTCATGATGTACTATATATAATAGAAGAAGAATGAAAATGTTTATTGGTTTTGTCATCACCCTGTTGGCGTCAACCT
>NZ_JAWRYM010000226.1:0-340 GCF_046534555.1 Bacillus sp. SIMBA_074
TATATGTTTCGACATGGCGGTCAATGGCTTCATATGCAAGATTCACTTTACCTGTTTCAGACCAGGAAAATTCCTTTTCCGTCTCGGACCAGTCAAATTTCTTGTATTTTTCATCGTAATTCTTTAAATTAAAATTACCTTCCACTACTGGCAACGCTTTCACATTCATATGGCAAACTCCCCCTCTATTCGGCTCTATATTTTCATTATAGTACAAAAACACAATTATCTCAATTTTTAAAATATTCAACTCTTCCATATTAGGGAAAATCACTTATAGTTATTATGAGTTCATATCGATAGCGGATATATGGGAAGCACTGTAACAAAAGATTCATAT
>NZ_JAWRYM010000227.1:0-339 GCF_046534555.1 Bacillus sp. SIMBA_074
CCAAACATGTATACACACGGATAAAACATTAGCCATTGAAAATCCGTCAATCGAATGGCGATCGGAATGTCACCTTGAAAACTTGCGATGATGATCTGGTTTAAGTGGGATTTCAGATTGATGATGAATTCTAGAGTCAGTAAGATTAATCCCTTTACGAACTTTCCGTTCAATAATTGACCAAACCCCGGTAAGGCAATACTCCACAACATTTTTTCAATTGCTGCGCTTTTAATCAATTTTCCTTCCCTGCCTTACTATTTCAGATACCCTCGTATGACCTTCTTATGCTTCACCTCCTTGTGTGTTAGGATTCCAGAATGGATATATTTTATTTTT
>NZ_JAWRYM010000228.1:0-339 GCF_046534555.1 Bacillus sp. SIMBA_074
CTGTCAAAAGACCTATGGCGTTGATGACGTAAGTAAAGTAAGGTAGAGAGCCTTCTCTCATGCTGGTAAAGCTCAGCAGTATGGTAGCCAGCAATGCTCCAATCAAGATGAGGCCAAGCGTATACAATAGTCCTGTCAATACAGAGGTGGATGCACTCCGCACGTTTGTTACCCCCCTCACTGCTCAAGTGTTTGTACCATCTATATGAGAGGCTTGGCAGACGTATTCATCTTCGCGTTGAACATTAAGGGGAATTTTCGTATGATGGATGAGGAACAAGACGGGGGTGAGGAAAGATGATCAAAACCTACTTTTACAACCACTCAGAACAGAAGATG
>NZ_JAWRYM010000041.1:0-42134 GCF_046534555.1 Bacillus sp. SIMBA_074
TCTTTTGAAGAAAATTTAGCCATAAAAAATGCACCTCCAATTGTTAGACCGTGTCTAACAATTGGGGTGCACTTCAGTTTTTGATAAGGCATATGATACTTATTTTGTGAATAATAGGTAAATGAACGGAGAGTTGTACGAATTGTACAACGTAAAGGAATTAAAGTGAAAAATGATGACTAGAATGTTTCTATAGAATTGTTGCGAAAGCAGATGCGTTCGATGCAATGACTTCTTCGAGAGCATATCGTTCGGCTCTATCTCCTAAAGAAGCTTATAAACGTATCATTGAAGGTTCTGGATCTCAGTTTTCCTCTTTACTAGTAGAACTTTTCAAAAAGGTATTTCCCTTATGGAAAGAAATGATCCAATCACCTCTTAGTTAAAATTTTATGTTTCGAAAAAATTTATAAAATAATAAAAAACATTACTTTGTTATTATTCACGGAGAACATTTTTAATTAGATAAAAGCTCATTTGTAAGTATTCGAAAAACTATATAAAAGTAAATGCTTAATAGTAGCTTCAGAACAGAAGAAGTCATTTTGGAGTCGCTTGTTGGGTAAATAAATTAAAATTGCATAATAAAAAAGTTCACTCCTTCTATAAATGTAGATAAGGAGTGAACTTTTTTATTATGCATTATGATAATTAGAATTATACGAAACTTGATTTTAGTATATTTTTATCAGTTGGTGTATATATCTTGTTTTTTATGTTATATTTATTCTTTTTGGATTTCAAATGAAATTTCTTTAGCTGCTTTTAAAGCTATTTTTTTAGCTTCTGTTTTAAAATAGGATGCTGCTAAAACGTAGCCACATCGATGTCCCATTGATGTAGGTGGTTTTAAGACAGTTCCTTTTTTAGGTTTTATATAAACTTTCTCTACACCAGGATAGTTAGAACTACGGTTTTTCCCTGTAACTCGAATTAGTTTTCCTTTAGATTTAACTGTTAGGTAATGAGCGTACACATATTTATAATGTTTTTTATTTAGTGAAGGTTTATTTCCTAACATTAACTGAATAGTCTCTTGCACTAAGTTGATTCCATGTCCAATTTCAATTATATCATTCATTGCTCCACCTGATATTCTGGGATTTATCTCAATTAATTTCCAAACATCTTTTATTCTCCGGAGTTCTAGATGACACGCTCCATTTTTCATATTAAAGGCCTGAATAACAGAATTAACTGCATTGAAAAGACTATTATATAGTCTTTTGTCTACCTGTCCTAGTAAAGAATAACCAGTAACAATAAAACGTTCAAAAAGTGTAATGTCTTGTTCAATTACTGCTATAATATGGACTTTTCCATCTTGAACTAAAATTTCAACTAAGTACTGAGGTCCATCTATATATTCTTCAAGTAGAATTTCTTCATTAGGTAGTTTTTTTAAAAGACTTTGTATAGATAAGATTAATTGATCTTTATTTTTTACTAATAATACATCTTTGGATCCTGTTGATTTAGGGGATTTTACAATAAGAGGGAAATTCATCTCTTTAGTTTTTTCAAGAAAAGATGATAATGATTCTGTTGGTTTGTAAATTAAATAGTTGAGTGAGATTGGTAATTCTTTAAGTACATTACGAGTTAATATTTTGTTTTCCATATGATGGATAGCTTTAGTAGATACAATATTTGAGCAAAATCTTTCTGATAAACGTGCAGCCACATAAACAAAAGGGTCAATAAAACTAAAGATCCCTTTTATGTTTTTTCCTGATTTATTTAATTTTTCAATTTTTGTAATTATATTATCATAATCATTTATATCAGTGAAAATCATCTGATGTACATCAGGGAATATAGTGCGTTCATTAATAAATTTTGTTTTTTTAGTTAATAAAACAGTAAAGAAATTAAGTTTTTCAGCTGCTTTGATTGCTTCCCTACTTGATCCAGATTTATTTGTTTCAATGAAAACGATAGTATCCATTTTATGTCACCTTAACCTTTATCATTTTATAAAATCTCAGGTTTATTATTTCTATAGGTAGAATATTAAAATGAGGTTAAGCTTGTTCTGGATTTTTCGAAAAATGGTTGAATGAGAAAGAACATGAATATGTATATAATGAATTTGATATTTGTTTTGAAAAAATCTTTAGAAAGAAGGGAAGAAGAACTAACATGACTATAATTGGTATGCTTCATCATCGGAAAGATCCGAATGACGTAAAGAAAGCATATACTTATGCTGCTGTAGCCAAAGCTGAAGGTATAAACTTTTTTTATTTTACTTTAGGGAAAGTAAATATAGAAACTGAGAAAATTTTAGGTAAAACTTATGAAAATGGTAAGTGGATTGAACAAGAATTTTCTTTTCCTGATGTTATTTATAATGCAAGTGTTCATGTTAGTGATAAAAATCAGCAAATTTTTGATTATTTATATGATAAAGTTCCGTTCACAAGTCATTCAATTGGAGATAAATTAAGTGTATATAACAGAATAAAAAAAGCAGGGAAATTTAAGCAATATCTTATTCCTTTTTATGAATTAAATGATGTTAATAAGTTTTTTGACATGATTAATCGTTATGAAAAACTTATTATTAAACCCATTTCTGGACATCAAGGTAAGGGGATTATTTTTATTGAAAAACATGGGAGAAATTACAGTATGAATGAGTCAGAACAAATTTCACTTATTAATAAAAACCAATTAATAAGTTTTTTATCTGATAAGATTCAAGAGAAAGGTTACATAGTTCAACAGTTTATTTCATGTCAAATGAAATCTGGTCATGTTTATGATTTTCGATTGCATGTTCAAAGAAATGGAGAAGGAAAGTGGGTTATTACTTCAATATTCCCGAGAATAGGTCCATTAGGAAGTGTTGTATCAAATATGGCTAGCGGTGGTTATAGTACTTATTTAGATGTTTTTTTAAAAACGGAGTTTGATAACGATTGGTATAATGTTCAAAGGTATTTAGAACGATTTGCGGTAAGTTTTTCTAACCATTTTAATTCTTTATATAAGGATGTATTATTTGATGAGTTAGGAATTGATGTTGGGATTGATGAAAATCAAAAATTGTGGTTGTTTGAGGTGAATTGGAGACCAGGTGTACCTAATATATTTAATCTTGAATTAGATGTAGCTAGAAATTTAGTTCACTATGCTAGATACTTAGCTGATAAACATAAATAAGAAAAGAAAAATAGAAATATATATATAAACTGAAAATTACGAATTTAAAGCGAACGCAAAATAACTCCAAAATATACAATAGAAGTTGATTTTGGAGTTATTTTTTGTTTACTTCACTTCACTTTTTTCCCCTTCTGTGAATCAGATAAAGCCTTTAAGGCTTCATCAAATTTCCGTCTGATATGCGCCCAACAGCCGCTAGTCCATCAAATGATTTACGTAAATATGTTATCCCTTGTGCAAGATATACTTTTTCAATCGACAGATGATTATATAAATCGAGGGATTGGCTATAGTATTTTCTATAAAGGAGACGTCGTATGCGGTGCATCATCGTATAGTATTTATGATGATGGGATTGAAATTGAAGTTGCTACCAATCTGGATCATATAAGAAAGGGATTGACGACTTTAGTTAGTGCAGCTATTATATTGGATTGTTTAGAAAAAGGGAAATACCTAAACTGGGATGCAGTGAATAATACATCTGCTAAACTTGCAGAAAAGCTAGGATATGTTTTTGATAAGACGTATGATACTTATGTTGTGAATAATAGGTAATTGAACGAGTTTGTACGAATTGAATTGTACAAAATAAAAAGGCTAGAAAATCCAATTAAATTAACATCAATTAGTCCTTTTTTATAATTACAAATATAAAATATCCAAAGATAATTTTACCTAAACTAAAGGCATTAAGAGAGATGTTAATTAATAGTATTAGAGGAGAGAACAACGACAAGATTGTTTTCAATAGAAGTATTGATAAATTCTATTGGAAAAGGTGAGAGTAAAAAAACGATATGAATTAAAGATGAAGTGATTCCACAACAATTTGGGTATAAAATCCGACTTTATTAAGTCGGTTTTTATTTTTTAATAATAAGGTGCTACCAATATTAAATTGCAGTTGCATAGATATTATGAAATGAAGAAATCAATAAATTTAAGAATAGATTTTTTGAAAGTTTCTTTGAAAATATGCTTATCTTTTTTACTATTGAACTTAATTAACATATCATTTTATTCTCCCACGATGAGAGTTAATAAATTTTATTTTTTATCGGTAAATACCCATAAAAACTCAGTATATTAAGTTGTGTATATTTGACTATTAAAGGGAAATTACTCTTTTTTTTGTAAATAATAAAAGTGACTATGATACAAACCCACGCATTAATAGAAGACAAACATATACAGTATAGAGAGTTAAAAAGCTCTAAATTTTTCATATAAAGGAGATTATAAAATATGAGTGAACAATGCCCAATTAATGTACCATGTCAGGTAGCGGGACAAACCCAAACACCATTAAGTGATGCAGCTGCAGCGCCAATTCTTACTCCAGGAACACCGATTGTAAAAATACCAGTTGTATTAGCAGAAAGAACAATTCAAATTGTTGTAGAATCTGATATTTCATTAGATCCTCCAGCAACTGAGATTAAACGTGTGTTAAAAAATGTATTTTTAACACAATGTAAGTTAGTTCCTGTAGCATTTACTCCAGTAGATGCTACACCTTATCGCCGAGTTACAAGAGCAAAATTATTTGTACAAGGATATATTCGTAAAAATATTGAATATGCAAATGATGAGTGTAATGGAGTGCTATATGATCGTATTGCAAATGTTCCATTTTCTGGTTTTGCAGATTTGACAGCAGCTGATTTTCTTTCACTAGCTTTAGTAGCTTCTTCATCAGATACTACATCTCACTTTATTAATCCTAAAAATGGTGATTTACCACGTTTAGACAAATACTTCTTCGAAAATACAGTTTTTTATAATGAACAACCATATTGTGAATTAGTAAGCGCACAATTTTTCGAATTAGACTTTTCACCTTGTCCAACAGAATTAAACGAGCCATTTGGAACTCTTCGTGAAAAAATTGTACTAGATCTTACTCTAAAAGTTTTACAAGTACAACAAGTACAAGTATAAGACTAAAAAAGCATTGTCTTTAATAAAAAGACAATGTCTTTTTTATTATTATAAAACATATATAATGATGGAATGGTCGCGTACAAAAAGCATATTTTTATGAATTTCATCAGATGGGGGGATGGTGATGAATAAGCCATGGGTTGGTAAGGAAATATGGAACAAAGTTTACAAATGGAAAATGCTGAATGTTCAAGATGATTCGCGCGAAATAAGAGAAAAAAAGGAAAGTAAAGAAACAGAGTCAAAAAAAGAAGATAAAGCAATTGAATTAGAGGAAGAAAGTGAAAAAACTAGATCAGCAAAAGAAGATAAAGCAATTGAATTAGAGAAAGAAAGTGAAAAAACTAGATCAGCAAAAGAAGAAAAAGTAATTGGATTAGAGAAAGAAAGTGAAGAAACTGAATCAAAAAAAGAAGATAAAGCAATTGAATTAGAGGAAGAAAGTAAAGAAACAGAGTCAAAAAAAGAAGATAAAGCAATTGAATTAGAGAAAGAAAGTGAAAAAACTGAATCAGCAAAAGAAAATAAAGTGATTGGATTAGAGAAAGTAGAAGTAGCAAATGAATCAGAGAAAAAAAGTGAAGAAACTGAATCAAAGAGAGAAAGTATAGGTTTAGGATCAAAAATAGAGACTTCAGTGCATTCAATGGTAGTGAAAACTCCATTTTCTATTATTTCAGAAGTGTCTAGCTTTAAAGTGTTTCCAAAAGTAAATGTGAAAAATCAAGATGCATTTGTATTTCGAAATGAAAAAGATGCGGAGGGGCGTGAATTAGATTCTAAGTTATTAGCTACAGTGCAACAGCATCATTCGGAGGCTTATTGTAAATTAGTTTCTTTAAATCTTCATGAAAAGAGAGTGCTTGTTGAATTATATAATCAAAAAGTCAAAGGGAATATTGAAGAGAATCGGGTAGAGACATCTACATGGATACCTATCCACAGTATAATATTAGAGAGTGGAAATGAAGGAGAAGTAAATAATTATATAACAGCCAGACTACCAATAGAAATAGGAAGATATAAAGGTGAAATTAGTTTACGAGAAAAAGTGGTATTTACAGAAAAAGTCATAGGAATAAAAGAGGTGGAACAGGAGATTGTTTTGACAAAAACCGAATTTTTAGTACCAAAAGTAAAAAAGAATGGACAAAATAAATTTACAGTTGAAAAAGGGAGCTTATTTGTAGAAGGCTATATTTATCAATGTATTGAATACATTTCAGAACAAAGTACATTTGATGATAATGTGTATCAGTTAATGCAAAATATTGTATTGGAATTAATCATTCAAGTAATACAAGAACAGGAAGTACAAGTGCGAATTACATAAAAATGATTATATTCTCTTGAGTAGCTGATTATTTTTATTCGTAGCGTATCAACGCGTAATCTTTTGTAAATCATTCAGTGCTACGAAATATCCTCCAAACGGTTTATCCTCATTACATTCAATTTTATATTTATGAAGGATGGTTGTTGCCAACTGGGATAGTTACTTAATTGTGTGAATTTCTTTAGATTTATATTTTAAATAAGTGCTAACAAATTTGTAAACGTACTTGCTAACACTTATTTAAAACGGACATAAAATTGGCGTATATGTTGCTTGAATAAATAAGTTAATTAAATAAAATAGATAATTAACTGTATTAACCTGAGCTGTAATATAAAAAGTATTCACTCCTTTATGACAAAACTCTCAACTTAAATAGTAAAACATGTTTATCGTAATTTTCCAAACACCAATTATATTTTTTTAGAATAATTGGGTGGACAGCTTCTTCTGTAGTATCGACTTCAGTATAGCCGTATTTTTTATAAAAGCTTTCTAGTTCTTCAAAAGGAAGACAATACACATTTTGTATTTGTAATTTTTTCGCAGTTTGTACTAAAAATGAAACAAGTTCCCCAGCTAATTGTAGACCTCTGAATTTAGGAAGAATGAAAATTCCACCCATTTCAATTGTATCTTCATCTATTTGGACTAAACGTCCAACACCCGCATACTCTTTGTTGTATGTAATGATCGCAACCTTATCTCGTGATAAATCACTCGGTACAAATCCGATTGATTCGTATTGGTTATTAATCCATTCTATATCATTAGGTATAGCTAGTTGAATTTCCATTTTTAGGCCTCCATTTGAAATGTTTTAATATTTCTATTATATAAAGAACGATACGAGTTGTAATTCATAATTGGCACAATAAATTATGAAAATAGGAGAAAACGGTATCATTTTTAATAACAGTTCAAGTTTTGAAGAATAGTGCATACAATATAAAGTGTTTTCCTTTCTTCATTTAAGTTTTACGTATATAATTTAAAAGTACTATTTTTATTTTATATTTTTTATATTTATAACAGAATAGAGGTTTAAAAATGGGTGTTAAAATCATTACGGATAGTGCGGCGGATTTACCGGTAGAATTGCTGCAAGCATATGATATTGATTTAATTCCACTCCGTGTATATGATGAAGCAGAAACAGAGTATTTAGATGGGGTTACATTAAAATCAGTTACTTTATTGCAAAATATGAGAGAAGGCGCAGTTTATAAAACATCATTGCCTTCACTTGAAACATTCCAAGAAAAATTTGTTTCCTATGCAAAAGAAGGTAATCCTTGTATATATTTAGCCTTTTCATCTGAATTGTCTGGTACATATCAATCGTCAGTTCTCATTAAAGAAGAAGTGAAAGAAACATTCACTGATTTAGATTTAGAAATTATTGATACAAAATGTGCCTCACTCGGTCAAGGTATTGTCGTATTAGAAGCTGCAAAAATGGCAAAAGAGGGCGCATCAAAAGAAGAAATATTAAACCGTGTCGCTTTTCTAATGAACCATATGGAACATATCTTCACTGTAGCTGACTTACAGTACCTAGTGAGAGGTGGGCGTTTAAGTAAAGTAGCTGGTTTTATCGGTGGTTTATTAAACATTAAGCCGATCTTAAATGTGGATGAAGGAAAACTTGTACCACTTGAAAAGGTAAGAGGGAAAAAGAAAGTATTAAGCCGAATTGTTGATATTATGGAAGAGCGTGGGAAAGACCTTAAAGGTCAAACAATCGGTATGACTCACGGTGATGATCTAGAAACTGCCGAAGCATTAAAAGCATTAATTACTGAAAGATTCGGCTGTGAAGTATTTATCGTAAATACAATTGGAGCTGCAATCGGAGCGCATACAGGACCAGGTGCGTTAACGTTGTTCTTCTTAAATAAAGTAGAGTAAAGGATTGATCTTCTGATCAATCCTTTTTTCTTTAAATTAAATATAGAATTTATTATTTATGAGTGCTTTGTTTTTTAGGTAAGAAGGTATAAAGGAAACAAGTGAAGGCTAGTATTAAAAGAGTTGCGGATCCTCCAGAATATCTTACTATTTTTCGTGTTGAATCGTTTTTAGGTTTTACAATCATATTTAATAAATAATTCGATAAACTAAATTATAGGATGTGATATTTGGAATTCATCTATTAAGCCTATTTAATTTAGTTTCGGTTACAATAGATGCCCTCAATGTAATCGGCAAGTTTAACCAATCATATTATTTAAATTAAGAATGATAGTTAACTTTTGATTCAATCCTTTTTAAATTCTAAAATAATTGTTTTATGCGAATGAAAAGTATGTAATTACTTCTTAACTTTCTCTTTAAAAGGCAAGATATATACAATTCGGAATTTAATAGAAATTTATATAGAATTAAAAGATTGGCAAACAGTAACTAAACTTATAGATGAGGCATTTGAAATTTTATCGATTTGTGATGTACCGTATGCCCATGTTCAACTATATGGATTTAAAGCAGAAAAATCTAGAATATGGGCAGATTATAATGGATATGAGAAGAATATGAAAACAGCAATATAGCTTAGTTGCCGCATTAGCTTATAAATTTGGGGATTATTATTATGAGAATCGCTCATATAAATTATCTGCTAAGTATTTTAAACTATCAGCTGAAAATAAAATGGATTAAAACAGGGTTTCAGTAATATGTTTTCTTAGTTTATAAATTATTAGAGGTTATCCTAAAGAGTACGTGTTTTAACGCTCTTAGGGAGAAACTTTTTTTATCCCGCATTAGCGGTTCTGTATGGAAAGAAAAGCTAATGTGAATTGCATATGCGAAGCAAAATAAAAAAAGAAAAAGCCAATGTCCTAATCGTATGGAAATTGGCTTCTGTTTATCTGTATTATAGAAACTGGCCAACTGGAAAATCAAGATTGATAGTGGTATGGCACAACATTGATTTATGGAATTTCGCTTTCTTTGAAAACAAACGCATTAAAACAACAACTTCTAAGGATTCACTAGATAAAGCATCTTCATCTTCTCTACCAATAAGCACTATATCCGGTAAAACAGGCCAGGAACCAGCGCGATTATAAAAGTGAGCTAAAGATGGTTTACACGTAAATATCCCGAAATCTATATCGCTTTGTTTTTCAATCCATTCAGTAGCTGCAGCAACTGTTTGTAAACCTAAACCTTGCCCATGATAATCTGGATCAGTCGCTACACAACTAAGTCCAGCTATATTAAATATTTGCCCATTATGATGGATAGTTTTGCGAACTACACCTGCATAGCTGACTAACTTTCCATCTATGTAGGAATAAAATGAGCGTACATTAAATTCTTTAAGGTGAGTTTCTGAAATTGTTTCCTTAGGCGTGGAATCGAAATCTGGCCAAACCTGCTGTAGCATTACAGCAATTTCGCGCCGTAATGCATCAGATGCTTGATTGTAGTCGGTTGATTGTACAATATGAGTTGTCATAAGTTATTCTCTCACTTTCTACTATGTTTAAATTCTATATATACTCAGTAAAAGCCAGCATCTTTAGATATCGTTAGGGTGGGATTTTTTCAATTTGTTTGAAATATATTTAAAAATCAGTTCCAGTCATTCGAGCTAGCATAAATTTTATTAAAAATATTGACTCGCAAGTAAAAGCTCTGATTTATTTGATGCTTAATAAGCTAAAAATAACATAAAGAGAATAGTCATTATTTTTTAGAGCATCCTAAAGTTTATCATCTAATAAGCCTGGAGTGAATCTCATGCTAAAGAGTAAACTATCCCTAGTAATTTACGGGATTCTAATAATGGTCATATTTGCATCTCCGAAAGAAGGAAACGCAGCTAACATATCTGATAAAGATTTTTATGATTCCTATAACACTTTATTGGCTCCGTATGCAAGTCGAACGATTCAAAGCAAACTTGGACCTTCGCATCAGTATAGTTTAACTGATGCGAAGGTTATAAAAATTGACCGATCCCCCAAATACACTTTTAACTTCATTGTCGTTGCAAAGTATCGAACTTATACAAACGCCCATAACCCACCAAATCATGTTGTAACAATTACTTATAACATTAATCCAAGTGGAGTAAAAGTTATAAACTTCAAACAAAAGAAAGAGTAAATAAACAGTGTATTCTATACGAACCTAGAAATTCCCTAGCAGAAGTAGTAATACTTACAACTTATATAAATAGGAAGAAATAGAAAATGAAATATCAAATTACATTCATATAAGTTTGAATATTTCAAGATATTAAATTTTTGATAGTTCATATATAATAGTGAAAAGAGTAGGGTTTTGTAACTATTTGTAAAAAAAAGGAGGGTGCAAAATGAATAAAATAATACAATCTCAATCTCAATGGGATTTGGACAGGCTATATCCTCAAGAACAAAACTTC
This sequence comes from Bacillus sp. SIMBA_074, assembly GCF_046534555.1. Classification (NCBI taxonomy): domain Bacteria; kingdom Bacillati; phylum Bacillota; class Bacilli; order Caryophanales; family Bacillaceae; genus Bacillus; species Bacillus sp. SIMBA_074. The sequence goes on from NZ_JAWRYM010000041.1 coordinate 10,854, forward strand.
ACGTTTTCTATAGAAACGATAGAAAGATTAAAAATTGAATATAAAGCAACAAAAGACTCAGTAATCATTTCACAACTTATACAGGCTATCGAAAAAGCAGAGTATTACTTATATTGCCGTGTTGTTGAAGATGAGAAGCATCCTGAAAATACTTTACTAAGTGTAAAAGTAAATCAATTAAAGAAAGAAGTTCAACTATTAATAGAATCTAGTAAGGGACAAAATGTTAATACAAATCATTCAAGTATTAAACTAATAGAAAATGAATTAAAAGCTTGGGAAGATATGTATACACAATTAAGAAATAAAATAGAAGTAATACACGATAAAGAGACTTTATCATTTGGACAAGCAAATTACGTTGCGATGAATAGTGATGAGCATAATGAAAGGTTAAAAGTATTCGATTCTCTTACAAATGCTTTGAATAAGGAAAAAGAAATCTTCGCTACTGTATTGAATCAAATAGGAAGATTACGTCATGCTAAAAGTGATGAAGTGGAAGGGACAGAGATTTTAAAACAATCACTACAAGCAAATGGCATCTCTGAAACTGCATTATCCCAAATGTGGAATGCAGCAGAACAAAATCTTACGAAGCTAGTAATTGCGTTAAACGGTTATAAAAAAGGAAAGAATTCAATTACATGGCACGAGCTAATGACATGGAAAGAAAGTAATGAGACTGCTATTCCTTTTTCAGTAGCAGTAAAAAACATATATGATGCACTAAAAAATATAGATGAAGAATTGGCACAGTTCGCACAGAATGCAATAGTGAATGGTTGGGTCGATGCTGAACCGAGAGATAATAAACCACCGGGTGGATTTTGTGCTCCTTTTTTCAGTGAAAAAGAATCCCGTATTTCACTTCGTTATGATGGAACAATTGATAGTGTAAGAGTACTTGCTCATGAACTAGGACATGCTTGGCATTTTTATGTTATGAGTTTTGAACAGTCTACGGCTTTTCTAGACGACTATCTTCCAATGAGTATAGCTGAATCAGCGTCTATTTTCTTTGAAACGGTAATCATGAATTATTTAATTCAAACAACAGATTGTGTAGAGATGAAAAAGTCATTGCTTAGCTGGAAAATAAGAAATAGTTTTAATTATGTTATGGCAATTCGTGCATCGTTTCAGTTTGAGAAGAAGTTTTATGAAGAATGCAAGGAAGGTCCTTTAAGTGCTGATGAAATTGAGAAATTATCTATAGCCGCGCAAGAAAAGGCATACGGGAATGTACTAACAGAATATCAGCCGTTTGTTTGGATGAAATACGTTCAGTTTTATATAGCAGACGTTCCTTTTTACAATTATCCATACACATTTGGGTATTTAGCGAGTTTTAGTTTAATTGAAATAGCAAAGGAAAATAAAAATGCATTTCATTTGAGGTATAAAGAGTTTTTACGAGAAACAGGAAAGACCCCAGTTGAAGAATTGATGAAAAAACATTTTGATATTGATCTAACAGAGTATGAATTTTGGAATAAGGCTTTTATGCAAATTCATAAAGATATTGATGAATATTTGCAAATTAATTAAGGGGACTACATATATGAACAGAATCGGTATTATCGGAGCAATGCAAATTGAAATAGACTTACTTTTAGAAAAACTACATATAAAAGAGGAACATACTATTGCGGGAATACCTTTTTATAAAGGAAACTTCATGGATACAGAAATTATTATTACGCGATGTGGTGTAGGAAAGGTAAATGCCGCCGCATGTACACAAATTTTAATTAATAAATTTGATGTGAATTCTATCATTAATACAGGTGTTGCGGGTGGATTACATCCGGATGTGAAAATTGGCGATCTAGTTATTTCTACAAATGTTACGCATCATGATGTTAATAAAAATCAAATGAAGAATCTATTTCCGTTTCAAGAAGCGTTTCATGCAAGCGAGGGATTAAGAGATTTAGCCCGAAAAGCTGTTAATAGTAGTAGTTTAAATATTACTGTTCATGAAGGAAGAATCGTCAGCGGAGAATGCTTCGTCGAGGATTCAAAATTAAAGGAGCAATTAGTCACTGAATATGCACCTCATTGTACAGAAATGGAAGGAGCAGCAATTGGACATGTTGCTTATATAAATGACATACCGTTTCTCGTTTTGAGATGTATTTCTGACAGTGCAGATGATTTAGCGCAAGTTTCATATGATGATTTCGCGAAAACCGCAGCGAATTATTGTTCAGAAATTATTGTGGAGATGCTTAAAAATATTTCGAGTAAAGCTGTATTGTAGTTCATAAGTAAAGAATGGGAGAGAATATCATGTTACAAGCACTAATTTTCGATATGGATGGAACTTTATTTCAAACAGATAAAATTTTAGAGTTATCACTAGATGATACATTTGATCATTTACGGTCACTACAATTATGGGATACGATAACACCAATTGATAAATATCGTGAAATTATGGGTGTACCTTTACCTAAAGTTTGGGAAGCTTTATTACCTAATCACTCTAATGAAGTAAGGGAACAAACAGATGCATATTTTTTAGAAAGACTAATTGAAAATATAAAGAGCGGAAATGGTGCTTTATATCCGAATGTAAAGGAAGTTTTTAGTTTTATAAAAGAAAATAACTGTTCCATTTACATTGCTAGTAATGGTTTAACGGAATATTTACAGGCAATCGTATCTTATTATGATTTAGACCAATGGATTACGGAAACATTCAGTATTGAACAAATACAATCGCTAAATAAAGGTGATTTAGTTAAAGGCATTTTGAAGAAGTATGATATACAAGAGGCAGCGGTAGTTGGGGATCGTTTATCGGATATTAATGCGGCAAAAGATAATGGTTTAATTGCGATTGGATGTAATTTTGATTTTGCACAAGAAGATGAGCTTGCTCATGCTGATTTAGTAATTGATGATTTAATGGAACTGAAGGGGATATTACCAGAATTGAAGAATACGTACATAACAAAATGAATAAGTTCACATTCAAATGAATGCTCAGGATAATATATTCTTGGGCATTTTTATTTTTTAAAAAGATACATTTGGATAGAGAAAGTGGGGGAGTAAGCTGGAAAATATACAAATAAAACGAATTGGAGATTTGCTAAAATATGAGGTCAATCACCTTGTCCAGGAAAGTAAAGAAGAAGGATTTAACTTCTTAATAAAACTAATAAATGAATATGAAAGTAAAAGAAATACGTTTAGTAAAACAGGTGAATGTTTATATGGAATCTTTCGAGAGGATACGTTAATTGGAATTGGAGGATTAAATCAAGATCCGTATACGAAAAATAATAAGATTGGTCGATTAAGAAGATTTTATATTGCAAAAGATTACCGGCGGAAAGGATTAGGAAAGTTACTGTTAGGGAGAATCTTAAGCGATGCAAAAATCTATTTTACTATTGTTGTCTTACATACAGATACAGAACAGGGGGATCAATTTTATACTTCGAGTGGATTTGCGAAAGGGAAAATGTATGTAGGAACAAGCCATTATCTAAACTTAGATAAAAGGATGTAGTGAATTATTATTTGATCCCCAAGGGAACGTTTGTTCTACATTATGTAGATTTATGGTATAATTTATTTGAATCTACTATTAGAATGGGGATTAGATGATGGGAGAAAATAAAATTATTAATGATTTTAAAGATTATTCAATGTGGATAACCACATTGAAAGGTATGAAAGAAGAATTGTGGACAGCGCCAATATCAGAGGGGAAATGGACTATTGGTGAGATTGTATCTCATATTATGAATTGGGATGACTATCTTTTACGTGAGACATTATCATCAGTGAGAGATGGACAGGGAATGGAGTTCCCTGACTTTGATACATATAATAAACAAGCCTCTAATTATGCAAAATCAGGTATATCTAAGATAAAACTTCTTGAAGAAGCACAAGCTAAAAGAGATTTACTTGTTCAAGAGCTTAACCGACTGTCTATTGGAAAGCTAAAGGAACATTTAACTGCCAATGGAGTATCATATTGTCCTCATACTGGAATGCCGTACTCTCTAATATATATTATTAAAGAATTCGTAGATCACGATAACCATCACAAAAGGCAGATTATTAATTTTTTAAATGAAAATCAAGTTGTTAACTGATAAAGAAAGATCCCGCGAATGATACTTGCGGGATCTTTAATTAATTATAATTTAACATTCATTTGTTTCAATAAAGTTTTCGGATTACCTTTTACATAATAAAAATGCGGATTATTTTCATCATCGTAAAGCATAATGTAAGGTTTTTCGTTAAGTGGGAGAAGGATGAGTACTTCATCAATTGTTGTATGTAACCATTGATTTGTAATAGGAACAGGTTTCGATAATGGGATTTTTATCATATGTCCATCTTTCGGAACGACGTTTAAGTTTTTGAACGGGCCAGTAATGGATTTAGCATATTGAACAGCTTCTTTTTGAATAGCTGGATCTAAAGATTGTTTTTGAACGACCATTTCTTTTTTACAATCAAATACTTCAATTTGTTTATTTGTATTTGCGAACGCATTTGTTGATAATAAAAAGAAGAGAAGAGTAATGACTCCTATTTTTTTGAACATGAAACAACACCTCACACTTACTATACCCTCAAACGTTGTAAATATTTTTATGTCACATTCATGTAACAAAGAAGTTGTATGATAAAATTGATATTTGTTTATAAGTAATGGAGGAAATGTAATGAAAGTATTAATCGCAGACGATGAACAAGATATGCTGAAAATTTTAAAAGCGTATTTTGAAAAAGAAGGCTTCGAAGTTTTATTAGCGAAAGATGGAGAGGAAGCACTTCAAATATTTTATGATGAGAAAATTGACTTAGCTATTTTAGACTGGATGATGCCGAAACGTAATGGTATTACTGTCTGTCAGGAAATAAAAAAGAATTCGAGTGTAAAAGTATTAATGCTTACTGCGAAAAGTGAAAGTGAAGATGAATTAGCAGCTCTTCAAAGCGGGGCAGATGAGTATGTAAAAAAACCATTTCACCCGGGAGTGCTAATTACTCGAGCGAAAAAGCTGGTACAGCATGAAGATGTTATTCAAGTTCAAGATTTAAAAATAGATTTCACCAAAAATAAAGTATTTAAAAATGAGAAAGAATTAGACATTACAAAGACAGAATTGCAATTAATAAAATGTTTTCTTAATCATAAAGGCACGATTTTAACGCGGAAAAAGTTGTTAGATATCGTCTGGGGATTTGATTATTTTGGGGAAGAGCGCACGGTTGATACGCATGTAAGAAGGTTGCGTAAAAAAATAGGAGAAAATATTATAAAGACACATCGTGGTTTAGGATACAGTTTGGAGGAAGAGTGTGAATAAGCTCGGTAAAAAGTTATTTTTCAGCATCTCTTTAACAGTCATCCTTATTTTTGCCATCTCTTTATTATTAATTAACTATTTTTTACCAAAATATAATGTGCACAAAACACGTGAAAGCTTAGAAGGCATTACAGCGCAAATACAGTCGATACCGCGTGAAAAGCTTGATGATGCTATAAATCGTATTGAAAATGAAGGTAATGTTACGATTGCTTATACATCAATAAATAGTTCAGAAGATGCTATTAATGAAGAATTACGCATGCAACTTACAAAAAAGAGGGTTGCACTAAATAAACTTTGGATTACAAAAGAAGAAATTACGAAAGTGAAGAACCTCGGACAATCGAATAAAATATATGATCAAGAAAAGATAAAATCTAGTTTTTTTGCGAAATACATTGCGAAAGATGATATGTTGATTTTAGTAGGAGTTTCTATTGCACATTCCAATGAAGTAATTAAAACGCTTAACTCATTTTATTTATACATTTTGGGATTCTCACTATTTCTTATTATCGTGCTCGTCTGGATTTTTTCAAAAACAATCACTACACCACTGAATGAATTGAGTGATGTCGCAGAAGATATTTCACGTCTGAAATTTAAACGGACGAAAGTTAAAACGAATGATGAAATAGGTGATTTAGCAAATAGTATAAACATTATGAGTGATAAATTACATGAAGCACATCAAGATTTAACAGATCGAAATGACCACTTAAAACGATTTATGGGCGATGTAACTCATGAATTAAAAACACCAATCGCATTAGTAAAAGCATATTCTATGGGAATAAAAGACGGTTTAGATGATGGCACATATGTTGATACAATCATTAAACAAACAGATCAAATTTCAAATTTAATTGAAGAGTTATTGCGATTTTCTAAACTAGAAAGAGATATTTTACAAAAAGAAGAATTCCCTATTGAACCATTAGTTCAAAGTATTATAGATAAGCATAAAATCGAATTGGAATCGAAAGAAATCGATTTGCAGATAGATTATAGTGTTGGCGATGCGATTGTTTATGCTGATTTAAATAAAATGAGAATGGTCTTTCAAAATTTAATTTCTAATGCGATAAAATATACAACGAATCGAAATATAAAAATCGTATTAGAAGAGAAAAAGGATCTTCTATATTTTCAAATTAAAAATGGTATTGCTGCTGAGGGAATTAAAGAGAAAGATAAAATTTGGGAGCCTTTTTACGTATTAGAGTCTTCTCGCAGTAAAGAAAAATCAGGTACTGGATTAGGATTAGCGATTGTAAAAAGTATATTAGAAAGACATGGTTTTGAATACGGAGTTTCGGTAGAAGATGGAGAAATACAATTTTATATGTATATAGAAAGGAACTAATTGTTATTAGTTCCTTTTCTATTATCTTGAAAGATTCGAATGTTTTACAAATTTCTCAACTTTCTACGAAATGTAAACTGAATTTTCTGCATTTTTAATGTATAGTAAAAGAAGGAATATATGGGGAGGGAAGGGCATGAAGAAAAAGAAAATAGCAATTACACTATCGACTATATTATCTTTAACAATTACTTCAGGAGTTTCTAGTATGACTGCACATGCAGAAAAAAATGAAGGGAGCTCCGTAAAAGACAAAAATGTTATGTTAAATGGTCAAATTTCAGAGGGTTTAATGTCAAATACGAAAATTGAATTAGAAAATGGGATGACGAAGCCAATCTATTCACTTGATGAAGCCATCGTAGAAAATCTATTTGTAGAGACAGAAGTTGATAGTGATCGTGATGGTAAAAAAGATCGTGTATCAGTAAAGGTTATGCGTCCAAAGACGAACTCAGATGTGAAAGTCCCCGTTATTTATGAAATGAGTCCATATCGATCAGGATTAAAAGATGTTCCTGTTTATAATGTTGATGAAGAATTGTATGCGTATGAAGGAAAACCGTATGCAGCGGTTAATCTTGGTTCATACGGCAATTATTATGTTCCAAGAGGATATGCAGTTATTTTAGGCGAAAGCATCGGAACTGGAAAATCAGATGGATGTCCGACAACCGGAGATGAACAAGAAATACTAGGGACGAAGTCTGTCATTGATTGGGTAAATGGGCGTGCGAAAGCATATACAGAGGATGGTAAGGAAGTAAATGCAAATTGGTCTTCGGGAAATGTAGGAATGACAGGAGTTTCTTATAATGGTACGTTACCGAATGCTGTCGCAACGACAGGAGTGGAAGGGTTAAAAACAATTATTCCAATCGCAGCGATTAGTAGCTGGTATGATTATTATCGTGCAAATGGGGCGGTTATTGCGCCAGGTGGATATCAGGGAGAAGATACAGATAATATGGCAGAAGCAGTACTAACAAGAAAGAACCCTGAAGTTTGCGGGCAAATTATTAAAGAACTAACAGCTGGACAAGATCGTAAAACAGGCGATTATAACGATTTTTGGGATAAACGTAACTATGTAAAAGATGTTAAGAATGTGAAGGCTAGTGTGTTTGTTGTTCACGGTTTAAATGATTGGAATGTAAAAACGAAGCAGTTCGCACAGTGGTGGGAAGCTCTTGGCAAAAATAATGTTCCTCGTAAAATGTGGTTACATCAAGGTGGGCATGGCGGAACATCAAGTAATAACTGGCAACAAACGCAAAATAAATGGTTCGATTATTGGTTATATGGAATTGAAAATGGAATTATGACTGAACCGATGGTAGATGTACAACGTGAAAATAAATCGTGGCAAAAAATAAAAAATTGGCCAGATCCAGCAGCTGTACCATCAAAAGTCCGTATGTATTTAAGTAATAAAGCAGTCAATCTACCATTAAGTATGGGATCAGTAAACAATGTTTTCTCATTAGTAGATGATGCTAAAATAAAGTCAAATCAACTAGTAGAAAACCCTGAGTTAGAAATAGCGAATCGATTAGTATATACAATGCCTGTACTGCAAAAAGATATGCGAATAAGTGGTACGCCTAAAATTTCAATAACAGGAAATATTGATCGATCTGTTTCAAATTTAACAGCTTTACTCGTTGATTATGGCGGAGCGAGGCCTGAAATTGTAACGAGAGGTTGGATGGATCCGCAAAACTTAAATAGTATAGAAAATTCAACAGCGATTCAACCTGGTAAAGATTACACATTTACATGGGACATGCAGCCAGATGATTACGTATTTAAAGCAGGGCATCAAATGGGAATCGTTTTAATCGCAAGTGATTACGATTATACAATTAGACCGAAAGCAGGAACGAAGCTAACTGTGAAATTGAGTGAAGTGACATTGCCGATTGTGAAATAAATAGTTTTTGATAAAGAGCTTACTATAGTAAGCTCTTTAAATTTTGAAATAGAAATGCCTACAAACATAGGGAGTGTATTATGCATTTCTATTGGTAGATATAATAATGTTTACAACAAATAAAAAAATTGCATTAATGATTAAAAGGCCACTAAAGGTAAAAGCGGCAAAACCTCCAGCTAATCCATCTCCTACTTTTTCTCCAATTACGTGCATAGTGGCAAAGAAAACAATGGGGGAAGAAAGAATGAAAATACCACTGGCTATTTTCCATATTCGTTTATACTGCTTTGCTATAAAGAAAATTAGAACATTAATAGCGATAAGAAGAAAAAGAAATCCAATTAATGAATTCATCATATCCTCCTTTCAGTATAAGTCTGAATTTTGGTTTCTATATGTTCATTTTGAAGGGAATATTATACAATATGATTATATTCTATGGAAAGCGAGTGATATATTATGACAGTCAGCTCTTTCGAATTCTCATTAAAATTTGAGGTACGGAAAGATTAAGTAAATTAGAATCTTCCGTACACATAAAACGGAGGAGAAAATAAATGTTTAGTTATTATAGTACACTTTGTACGGAATTATATGATTTCACAAAACCTGTCGGTTACGCTTTGAATGGTGATATTGAATATTATCAAGATCGTTTAAAGAGTTGTAAAGGGAGAATTCTCGAAGCAGCAGTAGGATCGGGACGTGTCATTATTCCATTTCTTGAAGCTGGCTTTAAAGTTGATGGGATAGATTATTCGCCTGAAATGCTAGATTCTTGCCGTATGCGGTGTAAAGAGAGAGGCTTGCATCCTAATTTATATGAAGGAAGCTTACAACAATTTTCACTGCCACATAAATATGAAGCGATAATAATTCCTACTGGATCCTTTTGTTTAATTGAAAATCGTGATGATTTTATAAATGCTCTGAAATGTTTTTATCGACATCTTAATCTAGGCGGGCGTTTAATTGTAGATCTTGCGCTTCCATATGACTGGAAGACGGGTGAGATTCATACATCGACTTTTTCCTTGCCAAGCGGGGACGAAATTACATTAGAAAATAAATCAATTGAAATAGATTGGCTTAACCAAGTAACTGTATCATATTTAAAATATGAAAAATGGAGTAAAGGACAGTTAGTACAAACTGAACTGCAACGTTTTGCAATGCGGTGGTATGGAATAGAAGAGTTTAGACTCCTTTTAGAAAGTATAGGTTTCACTGACATTACTTGCTCTGCTGACTATGTTTATGAAAAGCAACCGTCAAATGCAGAACAAATTATTACTTTTGAAGCTGTACGAAAGTAATAATATAGGAACTATTCATGAAAATAAGGCAATCGACACAACATCGACTGCCTTATTTTCAATTTTAGGATATGTTTTATTTAATTGTTTATAGAGAAAAATCGGAGGAAAACAAATGAAATTCATCTTAATATTTGGCCCGCAAGCAGTCGGGAAAATGACGGTCGGGCATGAGTTAGAAAAAATAACTGATTTAAAGCTATTTCATAATCATATGACGATTGATTTTGTTAGCTCGTTTTTTGATTACAGTACAAAGCGGAAGCACAACGGTTAGTAAGTTTGTTTCGTAATGAACTGTTTGAAGAAGTGTCTAAAAGTGATTTATACGGAATGATTTTTACATATGTATGGGCATTTGATCTTCAATCTGATTGGGAGTATATACATCATGTAGTAAGTATTTTTGAACCAAAAGGTGCAGCAGTATATTTTGTAGAGCTCGAGGCAGAATTAGATGAAAGATTAGAGCGAAATAAAAGTCCGCATAGACTAGAGCATAAACCGAAAAAAAAGAGATATTAAATGGTCTGAAAAAAATTTAAAAGAAACGATGAAAAAACATATATTAAACTCACTTCATGGTGAAATTGAAAAAGAAGAGTACATAAAAATTAATAATACTCATTTGAGTGCTAAAGAAGTAGCTGTAATGATTAAGGAAAAATTCCGATTGTAAAATACTTAAATGCTGTTACGTTTTCATTGTCCAAGCATTCTCCTACTAACTACATATACTATTTATATTAAGGACGGTCACTAATTTATTGAGAAACCGTCATTTATATATAAATGACAACTTTGGAAGGAGGTAAGAAAAATTCGGAAAATGAACAGCCAGGAAGAATTGAAAATCAAGTGTATTCTAATCGAGTCGTAAGATCAGAATTTGATAAGCATTGGGAAACTTGTATTTCAAAAAGTGGTTATGTAATCTATGTAGCGACAAGTGATCATGCTGAAGTAATAGTTTTACTTTCAGATGGTTCAAGTAAATTATTAATCTTCGAAAAAGGCGGTAAAGTAATAGTAGGCGGTGGTGGAACAAGCCATTATAGTAAACCGCATATTGCAAGAAACATTTAATGTAAAAATGATAATCGAGAAGACGCTGGTAACCTTATAGTATTTAATTTGTATATGGAGATGTTAATCGTAAAGCAAGTTTTTGTTTTAGATTCTGGCGTTTTTGTAACAAAAATAAGATGAAAAAGATCTTTAACGTATAAAGGTCTTTTTTGTTTTATTCACAAATAAAATTAATGGAGGTGAGCTAATAATGAAAAATAGTGGAGTAACCTATGTTCTTTCGGGAATTCTCCTATTTGATCTTACATATATAACTTCCGCAATTTACGCGGGTTCATTAGAAATTTGGGATAGACCAAGCGGAAAATTCTTTACTGCATTTTATGAAATCCAGGGTACAATTTTATCGGTAATTTCAATTTGTTTTATTATAGCAGGGATATACTGTATACATAAAAAAGTGTAGTGAAAAACAATCAGCCTTTCATGTATAGTACATGAAAGGCTGATTGTTTTTATGTGTTGAAGGAGTCTATTGTAGTTTTTAGATTGATAGTTAAAACTGTAACAGCTTATGTATAATTAATATCATTTTGTCAAATGAATGTCACATAAAAGTCTTATAGTGTATATAGAAAGTGAAACATATACAAAGCAGGAGATGAAATGATGAAAAAGGCACTACAATATATATTCATATTATTTACGTTAGTTACTTTAAGTTATGTAATTTATATTAACTATGAAAAGCAGAAAGAGATTAAAAATAATAAACAAGTAATTAGTGAAGTTGCAAAGAGGTATGGTATTCCAGAGTGGATACCATTATCTATTGTTGATCATGAAACAAAATTTGATCGAAAAGCGATAGGGGATAACGGAACATCTTTCGGATTATTCCAATTACATCGTGGTGGATTAGCACCAGCGCAATTATCGGAAGAGAGTTTAGTGGATTCGCGTATAAATACAACGATAGCAATTTCAAGTATGGTCAAATCGTATGAACGTGGTGTGAAAAAAGGACTGCAGGATTGGGAGTTGCTTAAATATGTTGCTAATACATCAGGGTGGCCAGGAAACTTAGGGGGAGAATGGACAGATAATAATACGAAATATAATAAAGGGCTAGAACAATCATATCAATTATATAAAAAAGAGAAGTAGATATAAAAAGGCATTTTCAATTTGGGGAAATGTCTTTTTTATGTTATAGTATAAAAGTGTTTGGACGTTATGTTATTTCGATATATCTTCAAATTTGTTATGTAGTATTTTTATATTAAATAACTACTAAAATCATTTTTTTATATAAGGAGTAAGAAGTAGGGATATGAAAAATATAGATTTTATACTAGAAAGTGATGAATCATTAAAGCCGTCAGAACGATTAGTACTATTATTATTAGAGAAGCATAGAATGTTATATACGAACGATCTATTAGCTCTTTCAAATTTATCATATAAAACATTAACAGATTCACTAACAGCACTCGTTTTAAAGTCTTATGTTTTAAAGGATACAGGTAAGGGAAGAAGGCAGAATTGTTATAGATTAGTATGATAAGAGTACTGCTATAGATTCTCGCTATATATGTATTTTTCAAATGTAAGGATAAATTCCATTTTTATTTTCAAATGATAAAAAACTATTAATTTAAGTAAATAGCCGGTTTTGATATGTAAAGAGTTCATGGCTGCTAAATATATAATTTCATTTCATTTTTATTAATGTTTATTAGTTGTAAGTGAAAATGATATTTTTTTTAAACAATTATAAAAATGAAATTCAAAAACAATCTACTCATTAGAGTCGGTTGTTTTTTTATTAGGATAGCGAATTATAAAAATAATATTATTATGTAAACTTAATTATTTAGAAAGGAACATGTGATTATTAATGGAATTTATTAAGGGGTACTTAATATTTGTATACATGGAGGTTCATTATGGAACAAATCATATCAATATCACAAGCAGTCATAAGCGGGGAAAAAGAAAAGGTAGTAGAAATCATTAATACGGATCCAAGTGTTGTTAACTCATTTAGTGAAGATGGATGGACACCGCTTCACTTAGCTGCTTATTTTGGACAGAAAGAAATTGCAAGTTTCCTTTTAGAACAGGGAGCAGAAATACATATTAGAGCAAAAAACGAAAATGAAAATACACCTCTTCAAGCAGCAATTGCGAATAAGCAAAGTGAGCTTGTAGCTTTCTTAATTGAAAAGGGATCAGATGTGAATGCTGTGCAAAGTGGTGGCTGGACAGGACTTCATGAAGCATCGTTATTAGGAAATGAAGAAATCATTATATTACTTCTTGAAAATGGTGCTAATAAAATGATTAAGAAAAATGATGGGAAAACGGCATATGATATTGCTTTAGAAAAAGGGCATGAATCCCTATTACATCATTTGCAAGAGGAAGTGAGCTTATGATTAGCCACTGGAATGTAGGGATTTTTCTTTTTAATGAAGTGGAAGTGTTAGATTTTGCGGGTCCATTTGAAGTTTTTTCCGTTACAGCAACAAGTGAAGATCAACCATTTACAGTTCATACTGTTAGTCAAGATGGAGAAATGATTACAGCGAGAAATGGATTAAAGGTACAACCGGATTATAGCATTGAAAACTTACCTCCAGTTGATATTTTAATTATTCCTGGTGGGTTAGGTGTTAGAGAAAACGAAGTGGAAAATGAAATTATAATAAATTGGATTTTCCAGCAAATGAAAGAAGTTAAGTTAATGGCTTCTGTTTGTACTGGAGTGCTTTTGTTAGCGAAAGCAGGTTTACTTGAGGAAAAACAAGCGACAACACATTGGGCAAGTATTGAAAGTTTTAGAAATGATTTTCCGAATGTGGAAGTATTAGAGAATGTAAAGTTTGTAGATGAGGGGCATATTATTACGTCTGGTGGAATTTCAGCCGGAATTAATATGTCATTTCATATTGTGAAAAATTTGTTGGGTGCTGAGGTTGCTGAAGAAACAGCGAAGAGAATGGAATATGATATAGATTTACAATATTAAAAGTAAAACAAGACGAGCAGTTGGATATTTCCAGCTGCTCGTCTTGTTTTATATTGACTGAATATGCGCTAATTCCTCATCTGTAAGAATCGGACGGATAGACGAGTCTGCATTTTCTTTCGCTTGTTTTTCTGTTTTTGCGCCAGGAATTGCGACCGATACTGCTGGATGGGAGAGGACGTAGCGAAGTGCAAGCTGTCCTAATGTCTGATTTTTATTTGAGAGTAATCTTAATTTTTCTACTTTTTGTAAATCTCCTTGAAACCACTTTTCTTTTGGCCATTCTTTGCGTAAATCTCCGTCAGGAAAAGTTGTTTTATTTGTAAACTTTCCAGTTAATATCCCCATTTTTAAAGGTCCGCGTATAACAGCTCCTAAATTGTTCTCTTGTAGGTAGGGCAGTATGTCGTTTTCTGGTTTTCGGTTTAATATGTTGTAATCAAGTTGCACAACATCAATTTCATCTTTTTTATTGAAGTGTTGTATATATTGTAGGTCGTGAGTTGAAACACCAACAGCTCTTACTTTTCCGTCCCGTTTTAATATTTCAAATGCTCGTAAAAATGCTTCTGTTTCTTCTTGTTTATCCCACCAAATGTGACAGAAATAAACATCAATATAATCTGTTTCTAGGCGCAGTAAGCTAGTTTCAAAGACTGCGATCACTTTTTCGGCTGTATTATAAACAGGCTCTCCACTTGGATCATAGTGATGCCCAATTAAACCGCCTTTCGTTGATAAAACGATATTATTACGGTGCTCTCTTATCGCTTGAGTTACTAACCTTTCACTATGGCCTAATCCGTATACATCAGCAGTATCAATAAAGTTTACGCCACATTCAATTGCTTTCTTCATAGCGGTTATAGATTGTTTGTCGTTAACAGGACCCCATTCATCGCCGCCAATCGCCCACGCTCCAAAGCCAATTTCAGAAACAGTAATTCCAGTTTTACCTAATGTACGGTAGTGCATCATTTTTCCTCCTTGTAAGCATGTTATAACATCGGTATGCAAAACTGGAATTTATGTGTGTAAAAATGTTTTCTACAATTGGGGAAAAAGAATAACATAAACTACTATTTTATAGCAGCATAAATAAAAATTCTCATTTTAAATACAGAGATGTCGTCGAACGCTATCTCTAATTGGTTAATTTGTGAGATTTTTTTGTGAAGGAGGTTATTTTATAAGAATAGAATTTAAGTTAGTAAGAGATCGTGCCTATGGTAGTGAGAAAATATGGGTTAGGGGGATTTGAAAATGAGGAAACTCAAAAGAGTCAATGTTCCTAATATACCAGAGCAACTATCACAGCCTAACGACAAGCGAACTATAAATAAGAAGAAGTTAAGGCGTTTTATTTTCATGTTCATTTTTATCGCTGCGACTACTTTGTACGTTCAATATATTTTAACGAAACAACAAGAAGTAATTAATGGCAAAAAAAATACAATAACAAATCAAAAGAAACAATTAGTTTCTTTAAAGAAAGATCAAGGTTCTTTAAAGACTAACATTGAGAATTTAACGGATAATGAAGAAGAAATTTTAAAGTTTGCGAGAAAAGAGTATCAATTTTCTAAGTCAAACGAAACAATATTCGTATTGCCAAAGTGAAGTGGTGGAACAGTTAGCGATAGCTAACTGTTTTTTGATGTATGAGGGAAAAGTTGTTTGTAGTGTGAATGCATGGTACAAGGAGCAATGACATATTGTAAAAATGAGAAGTTTGAGCCATTTTTAATTGTGTTAAGAGATTTTCATAATTATGGAATATATGTCAGGATAAATATTGTTAAAATTCTGTCAATTGTATATAATACAAGATAAGCGGATACATTTTTTAATCAACGTTGAGTTAACAGCTCATACGTCTGTTAAGAAAACCGTTATCCTCGTATAAGAAAGGAAGATAGCTGTGTACGCTTCAAATACAATTTACGTCGTAGGGGATGCGAAAGCACCTCAAAATAATCCCATTACCGAAAAGTTCAAAAGTTATTTTGTAGCATTTGTACTTGAGAAGGATACAGGGGAAATTGTAGATGCAGATTGCTCAGCGACAATTGCATTAACATCTCAATTTGTTAAATATTTGTTTCTACATAAAAATATTAATGACCCAGCATTAGTAACAGAAATCAAAAATCGTTATTTCGGTTCGTCCCAAAAGGCGCTGCTTGTAGCGCTGAAAGATGCACAAAAAAAATATAATCAGATTGCTGCTTTGTCTACCCACTCATAGACAAAATCCAGCCGTAAGAATCTTCTTATGGCTGGATTTTTTTGTTTCGCATTAACGGGCAGAATAAAGCCTCCCGTGGATTAAAGTACCACGCTATAAACAACGAAAGGATGAACAAAATGAAAATTACCGATGTGAAGGTAAACCGCCGACTTGTAAAGCTTCATACACCATTTAAAACAGCGCTTCGTACCGTAACGGAAATTGAAAGTATTGATGTGTTTATTCATACGGATGAAGGAATTGTAGGAAAAGGAGCTGCTGCAGCAACGCCGGTTATTACAGGTGATTTTGCCAACGGGATTGAGGAAGCAATATTAGGACCAATTAGTTCTGTATTAGTTGAAAAAGATGTACTGCAATTTCAAATGTTATTGTTACACATTCAAATGAGTTGTATAGGAAATACAAGTGCGAAAGCGGCGGTAGATATGGCTTTATACGATGTATATTGTCGATTTCACAACATACCGTTATACGCATTACTGGGTGGGAAGAAAGAGATTCATA
The DNA here is from genome assembly GCF_046534555.1 of Bacillus sp. SIMBA_074. NCBI lineage: Bacteria > Bacillati > Bacillota > Bacilli > Caryophanales > Bacillaceae > Bacillus > Bacillus sp. SIMBA_074. Next base: position 27,647 of record NZ_JAWRYM010000041.1, read on the forward strand.
CTGATATTACAGTAAGTGTGGATGAGCCTTTATTAATGGCAAAAGAAGCGAAAAAGCATATCGAAAAGGGATTCCAAACATTAAAAATTAAGGTGGGTAAAGAGGCACATTTAGATTTAGAACGCATAGAGGCAATTCGAAATGTAGTACCAAAGAATACGACGTTACGTTTAGATGCAAATCAAGGATGGAAACCGAAAGAAGCGGTTTCTATTATTAGAGAAATGGAGAATAGAAATTTAAATATAGAATTTGTAGAACAACCAGTTCATGCAAAAGATTGGGAAGGATTAAAGTACGTGAAGGACAATGTACAAACGCCTATTATGGCAGATGAAAGTATGTTTTCGGCAAGCGATGCATTAAAGATTGTCCAAGGAGGATATGCAGACCTACTTAATATTAAATTAATGAAATGCGGCGGCATACGAGAAGCATGGAAAATTGCAGATATTGCGGAAGTAGCAGGTGTGAAATGTATGGTTGGAAGTATGATGGAACCTTCACTTTCAGTTAGCGCTGTTACCCATTTAGCTGCGGCACATCCGAATATTCATTACTTTGATCTTGATGCACCGTTATGGTTAGTAGAAGAGCCAGAAGGGATGACTTACACTGGTCCAAAGGTAAACCTGCATTCTATAGTGAATATACAATCTTAGAAGTAGTACCTAGTAAACTATCTTATAAGGGGGATATATATGAAAAAAGTAGGAACTGCATTTTTAACAACTTTATTTATATTTTCATCGTTTACTTCGGTGAATGCTGAAGAGAAGAAGGATAGTAAAGCATTTATAGATGTATCTGCTGCAACGTTATGGACTGCACCAGATTCATTACGACCAATTGATGCACCGAGTGCGACAAATCCAGTTGATTTATGGAAGTGGACGAAATCAATGACGCTAGATGAGAAGCTTTGGTTAACGAGTGCAAATAAATTAGAAACGCAAGCGCTACTCGGTCAAGAAGTAACAGTAATTGATAAAAAAGGTGATTGGGTAAAAGTACTAGTGCACGGACAGCCAACGCCGCGAAATGAAGAAGGGTATCCAGGGTGGATGCCTGAAAAACAATTAACGTATAATCAGGAATTTGCAGATAAAACAAACGAAGCTTTTGTATTAGTAACGAAACCGACAGCAATTGTATATATTAACCCTTCTGAAAAACATAAATCGCTAGAAGTCAGTTATAATACGCGTTTACCGCTATTAAGTGAAGATACGATCTCATACCGCGTATTGTTGCCAAATGGTCAGAAGGCGTGGCTACGGAAAAATGATGGAACCGTTCACCGTTCCCAAAATGATATTCCTACGCCAACAGCTGATGATTTAATAAACACCGGTAAGATGTTTTTAGGATTACCGTATATATGGGCTGGTACAAGTGGCTTCGGTTTTGATTGCTCTGGATTTACACATACGATTTATAAATCACATGGCATTACAATACCGAGGGATTCTGGGCCACAATCAAAAGCAGGAATTGCGGTTGATAAAGAAAACCTACAAAAGGGCGATTTAATATTCTTTGCACATAATCAAGGAAAAGGTAGTGTTCATCACGTTGCCATGTATATTGGTGATGGAAATATGATTCACTCTCCAAAGGCTGAAAGATCGGTAGAAATTATACCGCTAAATACACCAGGATATATAGAAGAATACGCTGGTGCTCGTCGTTACTTACCTTAAAAAAGATAGGGGGGCTTTATATGAAAAAGGTTGTTCGCTACTCATTAGTTAGTACTCTACTTGTATCTTCATTTTTAGTAGGCTGTGCTAAAGAAAAAACAGCTACAAAGCCGAAAGATGAGAAGAAAGTATTACAACTACTAGAAACGGGTGAAATTCCATCATTAAATTCAGGGAAAGTAACAGATGCGGTATCATTTAACGTTTTGAATAACGTAATGGAAGGGTTATTCCGTTTATCGAAAAATGATGAAGTGATTCAAGCGGGAGCACAAAAATATGAAGTGAGTAAAGATGGTAAGACATATACATTCCACTTACGTGATGCGAAATGGTCTAACGGAGATCCAGTAACAGCTCATGATTACGTATATGCTTGGAAGCAACTTATAAATCCAGATACAGCCTCTCAATATGCATATATCGCGTACGATGTGAAAAATGCGGAGAAGATAAATAAGAAACAATTAGGCTTAGAAGAATTAGGTGTGAAAGCAAAGGATGATAAAACGTTCGTTGTAGAGCTGGAACATCCTGTACCGTATTTTACGAAACTACTCATTTTACCATCTTTCTATCCAATTAATGAAAAATATGCGAAGGAGCAAGGTGATAAATACGGGTTAGAGGCAAATAAAGCGATATATAATGGGCCGTTTACATTATCAGAGTGGAAGCACGAAGCGAGCTTTACAATGAAGAAAAATGATAAATATTGGGATAAAAAAGAAGTGAAGTTAGATGAAGTAAACTATCAAATTGTTAAAGAAATTTCAACTGCGGTAAATTTATATGAAACAGATAAAGTAGACAGAGCGGTTATTTCTACAGAATTCGTAGATAAATATAAAAATAATAAAGAACTGAAACAATATACAGATCCAGTTATGTATTTCTTCCGTTTCAATGAAAATGTACCGATTCTTAAAAATAAAAACGCCCGTCTTGCACTTAGCACAGTTTTTGATAAGAAGGGGCTTGCAACTTCATTTTTAAATGATGGTTCCGTAGCTGCGAACTATTACGTTCCGAAAGGGTTTTTAAAAGGACCAGACAAGAAAGACTTTAGAAGTGCAGCAGGAGAGTTTAATAAGACGGACGTAAAACAGGCGAAGGAATATTGGGAAAAAGCAAAACAAGAGACAGGCACAAATGAAGTAACGTTAGAACTATTAAACTATGACTTAGAAAACTTTAAAAAAGTAGGAGAGTATATTAAAGAACAGCTTGAGAAAAACTTACCAGGCTTAAAAGTAAATGTGAAATTACAACCACATACTCAAAAACTAGCGTTAGAGAAGAAAAAAGAATATGAAATGTCGTTATCACGTTGGTTACCTGATTATCCAGACCCGATGACATACTTAGAAGTTTTCCTTTCGGGAAGCACCGTTAATAATACAGGGTATGCAAATCCAGAATATGATGCATTAATTAAGAAGATTAAAACAGAATTAGGTAATGATGAAAAAGCTCGTTGGAAAGCACTGCAAGATGCTGAAAAAGTACTCCTTGACGATGCAGTAATCGCGCCAGTATTCCAGCGCGGTCTATCTTACTTACAAAAACCGTACGTAAAAGATTTATATGTTCACCAATTTGGTCCAGCAACAAGTTTGAAGTGGGCGGACGTACAAAAGTAAAGAAAGAGAAAAAACAGACTTCACGTATGTGATAGTCTGTTTTTTCTTAGTTAAAGCCGATGATAGTTCATGGTATAATTTACTAATCTATAAACAGTATTAGGAGGGGCACTATGTCTGTATTTGTAAAGGGGAAAGTAATACATACGAAAAGATTGGTGATGAGAAAACCGAATATAGAAGATGTTGATCAATTGTATAACATATTGAAAAAAGAAGCGGTTGGTCAATGGCTTGCTAAATCAAGAGGTATGTCAATAAATGAAACTAAAGATTATATGAGTCAACTTATATTGCATTGGGAACAGTATGATTTTGGTGTATGGCTGTTATTCAAAAATGAAACAGGCGAGTTATTAGGACATTGTGGTTTAAGAAAGGTAAATGAAACAGAGGAAACAGAAATTATGTATCTCCTTGATCCAGAGTATTGGAGGAATGGATATGCAGCAGAAGCAGCAGAAGCTTCCATTCAATATGCAACAGAGACGATGAATTTAAAAAGAATAATTGCTAGGGTTAAAGTAGCTAATGAGAATTCGAAAAAACTTTTACGAAAGCTAGGCTTTACATATACTCAAGATGTTGATCACAGTGGGCGTTTATTATCATATTTTGAACTTAATACATCATCGGATGAATTATAGACATTTTATGTGTTTTTTCACTGCTTAAAAATAAAATTATTACTAAAATTCCAGTGTGAAATTTATGTAGAATCTTGTATAATTAACATGTTTCTTATGTAACTTAATAGTGCAAAGAAAGGGAATACATACATGTAAATAATAGATAAATAGAATGGAACATGTATAGAGAAAAAGGAGAGAAATGATGACGTGTCAAAAACAAGGGTTACAATTTAATAGTACTAGAAAGAGGAATAGCAGATGAAGATGAAGCATGATTTTGGCCCTATTATTTTAGCGTGTCTACTCTTTTTCATTGTACTGCTTATCCCATCTAAAAGTTTAATATCACTTATTAGCGATAAGAAAGTTGAAGATGCGGCAACTTCCTTGCAAAAAGAGAAATTACAAAGTGTTTTTTTACAGCAAAAAATGTTAGAGAATTCGCAGTATTTACCGATGTATGGTTCATCAGAATTTTTACGAATGGATGCATATCATCCGTCTAATTATTTTAAAGTAAATTCGGCAGGCTTTACTCCATTTTTAATAGGGACTGGTGGTACGCAAAGCTTGGCTCATATTTTAAATATGACGTCTACAATGGATGAATTAGAAGGTAAAAAGGTAGTCTTTGTTCTTTCACCACAATGGTTTACAAAAACCGGTGTATCACAAGGGGATTTTACAAATAATTTCTCTAAACAACAAGCCTATCACTTTATTTTTAATGACGAAATAAATCCTGAAATGAAGAAAAAAATCGCGAAGCGTTTATTAGATTACAAAGTTGTTCGTAAAGATGCGATATTAAGTAGTTCGCTAGAAAGTATTGTATATAACGATACAAAACATAACATAAAAGGTGGATTAGCTAAACCGCTAGCGTATATGTATCGGAACATTTTAGATCATCGAGATTTATTTAACTCTCTATTTAAGATCGAACCGATGAAAGAGAAAACGAATATGGGATTACGTTCGCTTTCTTGGGAAGATGCACGTAAACATGCGGAGCAAGAAGGTAAAGTGGGATCCACAACAAATACATTCGGAATTGAAAATCCGTATTACTATAAACATAATTTAAAGAAAAAATTAAAAGGTTTAAAAAACTTTAGAGCAAATGAATCGTATGATGATTCACCAGAATATGATGACTTACAAATTGTTTTAGATCTTTTCAAAGAAAAAAATATAAAACCACTCTTTATTTCTGTGCCTGTAAACGGACCGTGGTATGATTACGCTGGTTTCCCGAAAGAACGTCGTGATGTGTATTATAATAAGGTTCGCGAGCAAGTCGAGAAAGCGGGATACCCAGTAGTCGATTTTTCTAGCCATGAATATGATAAGTATTTCTTAAAAGATACGATTCATTTAGGCTGGAAAGGCTGGATTTATTTAGATGAAGCAGTGCAGAAGTTTTACTCTGAGAAATAACAACTTAGAAACAGGAATGGCAATTAAGCCGTTCCTGTTTTTTAGTATAAAGGATTTTGGTGTGGGCAATTTGGAAAGGCGTATATATCTTGAATTTGTCTAAAATCATAATGTTTCATGGCGAACTGAGCTTGGTAAAGGTATTCATAAACAAATAATTGATTATTTTGTACGCCACATAAAACGCCGGAAGTTCCTTGCCCATTAATAAGAGAAACACCAACAGGGCGTCCGATTAAGTATGGTACTTTTTGCTGCCAATGCATAGGGGGATTACTCCTTTTTGAGTTACTATACGTATTTTATGGCGGAATTGTTGCTTATCCATGTAAATCTTAGACTGGAGGGTTTTAATATAATAGCTAGAAGTTATTAATATGAATGAATAGTTAGTGTGGAAGAGGAAGGAATAAATTATGGAGAAGGAATGTATTCTAGAAGAAAAGTTAAGTTTAATAGAATGGTGTCAAACATTGAAGTGTATAACTAGTGATGTATGGTTTGAACCTTTTAGAGAAGGTTCATGGGGAATTGCGGATGTGATTTCACATTTAGTCGTTTGGGATGAGTTTTTAATGAAGTTTAGAATTCCATACTTTATAAGTGGACAATCAGTACCCAATGTTCCAACAGGTGTTGAGGAAATGAATGAGGGTGCAATAAAATATGCGAGATCCGGTATTTCAAAAGAAGAACTAATAGATCAGTTTATATCCACCCGTAAACAATTAGTTGATCAAATGAATCAAATTCCTGCCCAGAATTTTAAAGATGATTACCAATTCGGCACGAAAAGAGTGAGATTAAACAATTATTTTTCATCACTCATTCAACATGATTTAAAACATAAAGAAGAAATTATACAATTTATAAAAGATAATTAAATTAATAATAAAAACCGCTATAATTTCGATTGAATTAATAGCGGTTTTTATTTAGAAATTTAAGCGAGTTTTTTACGTTTTTTTGACCATTTTTTTATCATGAAATATAAAATAATAAGAACAACCCCGCCAACAGCGAACGATTTCACATATGGTCCAGCAACGTCATTTATATTACCCCAGTTTTCTCCAAGTTTTTCACCTAAATAAATGAAAATGATAGACCAAGGAATAATCGCAAGTCCTGTTAAAGTAATGAAACGTGAAATTGGCATTTTTGTAATCCCGGCAGGAATTGAAATCGCATGGCGAACAACAGGAATAAAACGTGCAGTGAAAATTACGCCAGTTCCGTAACGATTAAACCAATCTTCAGCAGCATCAATTTGTTTTTTATGAATGAAAATATACTTCCCGTAACGTTCTAGGACAGGGCGACCACCGTATCGTCCAATCCAATAAATAAAGACTTGGGCAATGATTCCGCCAATGGTACCGAATATAACTGCGCCTACAAATGAGATACTTCCATTTGATACTAAGTATCCTGCGTAGGCAAGGACGATCTCACTTGGAATAATTTCAATCATAAGTCCAAGCATTATGCCCCAATAACCTAATCCCTCAAAAAATGTTAATACTGAATGAATAAAACTACTTAACATTGTTGCACCTTCTAGTTCATAAGTTTTTTCGAGTAAAGTTCTTTTTATTTAACAACATAAAAAGTTCACTATATGCAAATTATACCTTATTTAATGAATCTATTGCCATTTTAATACTTTTTATGTCTCGTATATGCTCTCTTAGTTTTTATAGTAAAGGATATGAATTGAGTTTTCATGAAGAGATAATGAAAGGAGTATTAAAAATTTCTCATATTTAAAGGGAAGGGGTGCCGGAAAAGACTGAAAATTACGTGCAGAGACTAACTAAGGACTCGGAACTGATTGTTTTTCCCAAAAACACACAGAGTGATACAAGGTCCTGCGCCTGAAATTTTCGTTTTCGTTAAATCATACCTGTTTGATACGCAAGTTCCTGTAGGTGATGAACAGAAAATTTATTTCGGAATTCGTCACCTGGCATGCGTAAATCCCCAACTGGTGGATAATTGTTTATAGACATAAATTAAAACACCCTTTCATGTAGTACTGCATGAAAGGGTGCCCTAATTTCGTTATTTTATTCATTTTCTTAAGTTGATGGATGTGGGGTCTCGCCACATGCCTATCAAGTTAATATTTTGAAGTTCCTCTTGGGGTACCGTCAGGAAAATGCGGATTTACAACGCTAAGCCTATTTTCAAGACGATTCCCCTTATAGTAATAAATCTGTCGTTACCTCTCTAAATATTAGGATATTCCTTCTCAATATATGCATACTAAACATACTATAGAAGGTGCATAGAAAGAGAGGATGTCATGGCTAAATTTTTAAAAAGGTTAAAATCTAGAGGCAGTCCTAAATCATTTTCAATACGAGGTAATCCTCAATTTCGAAAGAAAAACATGGAGGATCCTCTCTTAGAAGTCAACTTATCGAAAAACATAGCTGAGCTTCAGAAAGTATTTCGTCAATCACCCGATCTAGTGATTCGACGGTTTCAAATGACAGCAGATGGAGTAGAAGCCGCTTTAATATATTTGTCTGGGTTAACAGATAAAGAATTGATTCAAAATCATGTTCTAAGTCCTTTGATGAATAGTAATTTTGATACCAATACAGAACTTCCCATTACATTAGGACAAATTAAAATTATTAATACGTGGAGTCAGATTGAAAATGCTATTTTAGAAGGAGATAGTGTTTTATTAATACATGGTCGAACTACTGCGCATCAATTGGATACGAAAGGCTGGCCACAAAGAAGTATTGAAGCTGCTCATAACGAAATAGCTTTAAAAGGTGCGCATCAAGGATTTGTAGAAACTGGAACTCAAAATATCGCAATGATTCGAAGATATTTCCCTCATCGTGAATTAATGATAAAAGAGATAACAATTGGTATAAGAAGCAAAACAAAGATTTCTATTTTATATTTAAAAGATGTAGCTTCTGAAGATGTGCTGAAGGAATTAGAAACACGGATTCAAAGCATAACGGTTGATGCCGTTACTAGTACTGGTGAACTTATTGAATTCATTGAAGATAATCCGTACTCACCATTTCCACAATTTATGTTAACAGAAAGACCTGATTTAGCCGTATCGCACATTCTACAGGGCAGATTTGTGACCGTAGTAGATCATTCGCCAAGTGTATTAATTGCTCCAACAAATTTTATTTCCTTTTTTCAAGGGGTGGATGATTACGGTACAAGGTGGTTAGTTGCTTCGTCTATTCGGGTGCTTCGTTTTATCGCCTTTATGATTGCTTTATTTTTACCTGCGAGTTATGTTGCGTTTATTTCCTTTAATTTTGAAGTTATTCCTGTAGAGCTATATTTATCTATTGCAGAATCAAGAACGCGCGTACCCTTTTCTCCAGTTATGGAAGCATTACTTATGGAAATAACATTGGAAACGATGAGAGAAGGGGCTTTAAGGATACCTACTCCGATCGGTCAGACAGTTGGAATTGTAGGTGGTATTGTTATTGGACAAGCGGCTGTTCAAGCGGGAGTTGTAAGCAACATTATGATTATTGTTGTTGCTGTTACAGCTATCTCTTCTTTTATTATCCCTAACTATGATATGGGAGCGGCAGTTAGATTTTTACGATTCCCTATGATGATTTTAGCTGCCTTATTTGGAATTGTAGGACTGGTTATAGGGTGGATGACATTAATTGGACATCTTAGCAGTCTTGAATCGCTAGGAACCCCATATGGAACACCGTTAGCACCATTTCGTTTTGCAGATATGAAAGATACTTTTGTACGCTTTCCTTTATGGGCGATAAGAAGGCGTCCTAAGGGTACAGGAGCTATTCAATCTATTCGACAAGGGAAGAATCATAACAAAAGGTGAAATTATGAAAAAATATGCCTATAATGACATCACTCTTATGCAGTATATTGTTTTAATCAATGGAATGCAGGTCGGCACTGGCGTTTTATCTCTTCCACGTGTGCTTGCAGAAAAAGCTGGAACAGATGGCTGGATAGCTATATTGATTGGCTGGATATTCTCCACAATATCAGGTGTTTTTATTGTGAAAACAGCTGCAAAATATCCCGAGGACACACTTTACGAAATTCTTACACGCTTTTTTGGGAAAATAATAGGGAAAACACTTGTTGTTATTTACATGATGTACTTCGCTTTTTATTCTTTTACTGTTCTTGTGAACGCTATGCTTTATCTTAAGGGATGGCTTCTTCCAAAAACGCCAGACTATCTCGTTATCTTTTTGTTTTCGATTCCTACCTTTTTTGTCGCACGTAACGGCCCTCGTATTATAGGGCGGTATTCCGAACTTATTTTCTATATGATGCTTTGGATTCCGTTATTTTTTTTGATACCTCTTAAAGAAAACGGAAGTTGGATGCCATTCTTTCCGCTCTTAAAAGAGGGGTGGAAACCTATATTAACAGCTGTACCGACCACTATTTTTGCTTATTTAGGATTTGATATTGCGTTCTTTTTATATCCCTTTTTACAAAAAAAACAGTATGCAGTCCATGGAATGGTTATTGCAAACACTTTAACGATGTTATTTTATTTATTCGCTACTATTGTTTGCTTTGCCTATTTTAGCCCTGATAGTATTACGCAATTTAACCAACCGGTACTAAATCTACTTAAAGTAATTGAATTTCGTTTTTTAGAACGTTTTGACATGATTTTATTGGCCATTTACTTGCCCGTTGTTTCTACATGCTGGATTCCTGCCGTATTCTGTTCTGTATTTTGTTCAAGCCAATTACTTGGGAAACAAGATCACAGCTCTCATGTAGTTGTTCTCTTAGTGCTCATTATCGGCTTCGTATTCTGGATTAGCCCTAGTTGGAATCAAGCCGAAACGGGGCTACAGGTATTATCGAATGCTGGGATGGGGTTAACCTATATATTGCCTCTCATTTTATGGATGTATGGCTGGCTATATGAGAAGTCTTATTGGAGGAGGATACATTGAAAAGAAAAGTACTATGTTGTATTTTGTTATCGGTGTTCATGATGACTGGATGCTTTGATCAAACAAATATTGAAGATGTTTCCCTTACTCTTGTACTTGGTATCGATTTAGATCGTAATAATAATTTATTAGTGTATATATCAAGCCCTGTTTTTAATAAAGAAGCAAAGGTAAAAGAAGAAGTTACGGGTGTGAAATCTGTTACGGTTCGAAATTCTAGAGACAAATTTGATGCTACTGTTATGGCACTTACCTCGGGAAGTAAAACACAGGTTATTTTAGTTGGAAAACGGCTACTGAAACAAAAAAATTGGATGAAATATCTCGATCCATTTTATCGAGATCCCAAAAACACAGTTACCACAAGGGTTGTTGCTGTTGATGGACCTGTTTCAGACGTCATCTTTTATAACCCAAAAGATAAGCCGCGTCTTCCTCTATATTTAACAAAACTAGTTGATACAGCCTCTTTAAGAAATATCACAGTAAAAACAAATCTTCAAGAACTACATGAACAAATAGCAGACAAAGGGTTAACAGCAAATATGACTGAAATGAAAAAAACGAAAAAAATATTTGTGACAGGTACAGCTTTGTTAGATGACAAAGGAAGGTATAAATTAACACTAAAATCCGATGAAAATAAATTATTACGCATTTTGCAACAAAGAATTACAGGTGATTTTCCATTTACAATTGCAATTAAACTAAAGTCGAATAGCCAGGATAAAGATTGGATAAGTTTTACTACCTATAATATTAAAGTAAAGACAAAGGTAAGATATGATAATAAATTTATATTTAATACAGATATAAAGATGAAGGTCGGCATTACAGAACAGCTTTTTTCGTTTAATACAAGAAAAGATGGAGAAAAATTACAAAAGGCGATTGAAACTGAGTTAGAAGCTGATTTCAAGCAATTAATAAAGAAAATACAAGCTACCAATATTGATCCTATTGGGCTTGGGAGATACGCAAGAACTTATACATATCCAGAATGGAAAAAAGTCCAAAATAAATGGAATAATGCATTAGCAAAGGGCGATGTGAATGTCAAGGTACATGTGAAAATTGGTGCGATGGGGACGATTAAGTAACATGAGTTGAACTGAGATCCGTACTAAAATTGCAAGTACCTTCAATATTTTATTAAGAGGTCATTTTTAGACCCCGATATACATGCGGTTGTATTACAAGTTAGGGAAGATAATAAGAGGGCAATTCGATGTTATGAGAAAGCTGGGTTCAAAAAAAACAGAATCAAGTGAAAATGCATGAGATGCAAAGAGTTAAAGAGTATAAAATAGTTTAGAAATAAAAAAAAGGAGCAATTCTGCTCCTTTTTTTTACGGTTTCACATCTAAATTTTGTAAAAATAACGTTGCTGAAACGTAACGTTTTGCTAGCATTTGTACATAAGCGGTATGTACAGAAAGTGTGGCGATAATAATAGCGTTACGAATTGCTTCGCGTTGTTCGTTATTAATTTGATCGAACTTACTTGCTATTTTATCAGCTTTTTCTTTTACGATATTTTCGATCGTATGAACTGTATCTGTAGCATTTAGTTGTATGCAATTCCCTTGATTTAGTTCTTCAAATAAAGAGGAATAAGCAACATATAAATGAACAGGGTTAATTAAATCATCGCTTCGATCGGCCGGGTCATTTACGATGAGTCGTAATAGTTTGCGAATAGATTCAAAATCAAGCGCTGTTTTTAAATCTTCGACAATGAATAGTAAGGCTGCCTGTTCGATTGAATATTTCTTCCCTTTTTGAGGGGAGCCAATCATTTCTTTTATATCTCGTTTCACCCAGTTTTGCATGGCAGTTACAGAGAAACTCGTGTTTTCAATCTGATTGCCAAGCGCAACTATTTCATTTAAAGAAAAACCGACGTCCGTATCGTCAATTTTAATCAGCTTTTCAAAAATAGGTGAAAGTGCGGTTGTAATAAAAGCAGTAACGCTTTGTCCGCTTTCAATATCTTTTTTATGTGATTTTGCCCAAGCTTCTTGTAAAATACCAAGAGGCTTTTTCGTATTCCATCCTCTTAATGATAGAAGGAGCGTTGCCATTTCGTTTCGTGTGAGATGAAATGTTTCCATCTTTTCACCTCCAAAATTATAAAAAGTTCTTATGAACTTATAATATGTTTTGTTTCATTTAAAGTCAATTCCGTTTTGCTTAATTTTTCCTATGTCATGAAATTGTCGTAAGTAAATAATGCTTGCATATTTCGACAAAAGTTCATATAATAAGTTCATAAGAACCTTTAAAATGGTTTTAAAACAAATCTATCATTCTTAATTTACTAGAAAGGTAGATTTCACATATATCTATATAAAAGGAGAATGGATATAATATGTTGAAAAAACTTGTAGCAGTAATGACAGCATTCATGGTTATCTTTGGGGCTAGTAGCTTTATGTTCGTAGATCATGCGGCAGCGAAAAGTTACAAATCTGGTAAAAAATCATATACACCAAGTTCTGGTCAAAAGTCAAAAGTTGATTTAAACAAAAAAGATTCTAATGTAAATTCACAAAAAACGACAACAGATTCAAAAACAAAAGCAACAAACACAGCACCAAAAAGTAATAAAGGAAGCTTTATGAAAGGCTTATTACTAGGTGGTCTTGGTGGTTTACTAATGGGTAGCTTATTTGCAAATATGGGAGCTCTTGGTTCTGTATTAGCGTTTATGGTAAATATGCTAGTAATGGCTGGTATCGTAATGTTAGCAGTTCGTGCATTTAAATACTTCAAAGATCAACGTAAGAAAAAGGCAGATGAAGTAGCATGGAAACAATAAAAATTTCTGAACAAGAACTTATAAATGCGCTTTGCGTATATATAGCTGAAAAAAGACAAGTTGGTCCAGAAGAAGTTTCAGTTGAACTAATGTATGATGATGACTACGGTTTCTCTGCAGAAGTAGAGGTAAATGGTCGCCAGCAAATTTTAATTCAAGCAAACTTAATCGAAGCACTACGCTTGTTGCTTGATCGAGAATACAACGTCAATTCATTTGCAGCAAGATTGCAACTTGAATTAGATGATGAAGAAGGCATTTACGCATTAGCGAAATTTAATAATAATGAACAATAAAACTGTTAGAGCTGTATGCTCTAACAGTTTTATTGTTTGGATTAATATTGCTAGTATGTTTCTTCTTTTAGAATAAAATCCAGTATTTCATGTGTCTTCAATTCAGTATTTGCATCATTTTATCTATCTAATCCAAAGTTGGCTATCCAAATAAATAATAATTTTGACATAAAACGACTTTTGTTTATCTATTCGACGAATTGCGACAAATAAATCACAACTATATTTGATATGATATTTCAGAAATCTAATATTTTATTATTCAAAGCGAGGTAGAAGAATGATGGTGTAATTTTTATTAGGTTAAGTCCTATTGATTTTTAAAATACAGTTGATAAATATATTAGAAAAGAAGGCGTAGTAATGCTATTTTTTATGTTAGCTATTAGTGTAGGATTAATATTTTTTGTTCATTATATAACGAAACAGATGTTTAAATACGAAGCAAATCACCTAAATTCAAAAAAACGCTTTTTAATAAATCTTTTGCAATTTGTTAGATTTGCACCAGTAATTGTATTACTTGTAATATGCATACTGGTATTAACAACTTTGCACACGAAAACAGGTATTCGACTATCTCATGCATGGTATGCTGCGCAATTTTGGGCTTATTATACGTTTTTGTATTGTATTTATATGATAACTAGGAAAAAACTGCTTCTTTTTTCAATGGTTATATCCTTAATTATGGCCATTTATTACACTCCGTTGTTCCACTTTGAAAACCAATTTATAGGATTGTATGTAATTGTCGCTGATATTTGCGGAATTTTAATGTTTATAAATTTATGGATGTCGATATCGAAAGTTTTAGTCGGAATGAAAAATAGGTAATACCTTTGGTTCCTGTAATTGACGTAACAGAAATACTAGATGTAGTACAAAAATTATAAAAAAGGCGGTGGAAATGTAAAATGTACCCTATAGAATAGACACTGAAAAAAAGTCTATTCTATAGGGTATTTCTTGTATAATGAGAGAAAATT